>DATDJN010000511.1:0-8698 GCA_036520515.1 Rhizobiaceae bacterium | reverse complement strand
CGCCCAGCCCGGCGGCACATGGCCGAAGAGGTCCCAGGCGAGCCCGCTCAGGTGATCCGTCTCGCAATAGCGGCTGCCAAGCAGATACACGAGTGTGTCATCCGGCAGGGCCTCCACCGGCGTCTCCCGCGCCAGCGGGTTGACCTCGTCCAGCTGGCCGGAATCCTCGATAACCGCGTCGTAGAGGATGCGGAAATTTCCCGCCGGCACAACGAAGCGGCGGCCTGCGTTGCCGTGGATGTCCTGGTAGACCGTGGTCGGGACGGACGGTGAGGTCAGGACGCGGGTCTGCCGCTTGATGTCGGGCTGCCTGTCCTTATGGATTTCGAGCAGCGAGATGGTGGGGGTCGGTTGCGGGCATTCGATAGCTATCTCGTAGCCGAGCCTGATGAGCATGGCTGAACCTCAGCGTTGGCATGTCCGGAAGAAAGTCGGCAACCAAACGCGTTGGCGCACCGCTTGTTCCAGCGGTGCGTCAAAGATTCAAAACGAGATCAAAAGTCCGTGGCCAGTCCCTTCACCTCCCAATCGCCGTAGCGGACCGGCTCCTTGCCGCCGCGACCGCCGATCTCCCTGGGCTGCGTCGCTTCCTTGTCGCGGGTGGCCTGGCGGCGCGCCTCGGCTTCGGCCAGCGCGCGCCTGGCGGCTGGCGTCAGCTCCTTCCGGGGGGATTCGCCGGCTTCGGCCGCGGTTGAAGGCTGGGCATGTATGGCCATGGTGATGCACTCGGGAACGTTGAAACAAGGCGATGACTTTCCCATCATATAGTGGCAAGTCACGGCTGCTTCGAATGCAAATTCGGCAGCCCCCAACGGAGACCGTCATGAACATCCTTCGCACGGCCATGCTTCTGGCCTTCATGACCGCCCTGTTCATGGCGGTCGGCTACCTCATCGGTGGCAGCGGCGGAATGATGATCGCCTTCCTGATTGCCGCCGGCATGAACTTCTTCAGCTACTGGAACGCCGACAAGATGGTGCTGAGCATGCACCACGCCGTCGAGGTCGACGAGCGCAACGCGCCAGAATACTATGGCATCGTGCGCGACCTCTCGGCGCGGGCCGGCCTGCCGATGCCCAAGACCTACCTGATCCAGAACCCGCAGCCCAACGCCTTCGCCACCGGACGCAATCCCGAGAATGCCGCGGTGGCGGCGACCACCGGGCTGCTCGAGCGGCTCTCCTACGAGGAGGTCGCCGGCGTCATGGCGCATGAACTGGCGCATGTGCAGAACCGCGACACGCTGACCATGACGATCACCGCCACGCTCGCAGGCGCGATCTCCATGCTCGGCAACTTCGCCTTCTTCTTCGGCGGGAACCGCGACAACAACAATCCGCTCGGCATCATCGGAATGCTGGTGGCGATGATCGTCGCTCCGCTGGCGGCCGCGATGGTGCAGATGGCGATCAGTCGCACCCGCGAATATTCCGCCGACCGCCGCGGCGCCGAGATCTGCGGCCACCCGCTGTGGCTGGCTTCCGCACTGAACAAGATTGCGCGGACCGCCGAGCGCGTCCACAACCCCGACGCCGAACGCAACCCCGCCACGGCGCACATGTTCATCATCAACCCGCTGTCGGGTGAGCGCATGGACAATCTGTTCTCCACCCACCCGGCAACCGAGAACCGCATCCGCGCCCTGCAGGCGATGGCGAACGACGGCTTCGAGCCGCCGCGCGCGCCGCCGGCGCAGGAAGGGCCCGACCGTCACAGCGGCCCGTGGGCGCGCACCCGGCAGGCGCCTGTGGAACCCAGGCAGCCCAAGCCCAACCGCTGGGGCCGCAACCCGACCGGTCCGAAAAGTTCTGGGCCTAGAGGCCCGTGGTCGTGAGCCGCCCGAAGGAGCGCGGCGCTCAGCAGAACAGGACTGCAGAAAGGCCAGAGACCGGAGCCAAAAACGCCCCCGGCCTTGCCGCGCGCAAGGTGGCCGCGAAGCTGCTCGCAGTCGTCATCGATGCCAAGACCCCCCTCGACGGGCTGACCGACAACGACAACGGCCATCCTCACTATCTTGCGCTCGAGCCGCGCGACCGCAGCCTTGTGCGCGCCATCCTCACGACGGCGCTGCGCTACCGCGTCACCATCGGCAAGCTGATCGCGCGGCGGCTTGAGCGTTCGCTGCCGCCCAACGCCACGGCGCTGTCGCACATACTGCACGTGGCGGCGGCGCAAATCCTGTTCCTCGACGTTCCCGACAGTGCGGCGGTCGACCTGGCGGTCACGCACGCGAAGTCGGACCCGCGCACCCAGCGCTTCGCCGCGCTCGTCAACGGCGTGCTGCGCTCGCTGGCGCGGGGCAAGGACGAAGAGCTTCAGCCGACGCTGGCGACGACGCTGGACGCACCGGACTGGTTCGCCGGACGACTTGCCGCAGCCTATGGCGACGATAAGGCCACGGCGATCCTGGCCGCGCACCGCGTCGAGGCGCCGGTGGATTTCACGGTGAAATCCAGGCCTGAGCTCTGGGCCGAACGTCTTGGCGGCATCGCGCTGCCGACCGGCGGCGTGCGCGTCGAGAAGCTGGCCGCGAATGTCGTGGATCTCGAGGGTTTCGCGGAGGGCGAATGGTGGGTTCAGGACGCCGCCGCCGCCCTGCCCGCACGCCTGCTCGGCGACGTGGCGGGCAAGAAGGTCGCCGACCTCTGCGCCGCACCCGGCGGCAAGACGGCGCAACTGGTGCTTGCGGGCGGCGACGTCACCGCCATCGATGCGTCGAAGAACCGGCTGACGCGGCTCGGCCGCAACCTGGAGCGCCTGCGGCTGAATGCGGCGATCGTGCAGGCGGATGTGCTGACCTACCAGCCGGCGGAGTTGTTCGACGCCGTCCTGCTTGACGCGCCCTGCTCGTCGACCGGCACGGTTCGGCGCCATCCCGACGTGCCGTGGACGAAGTCGCCGGCCGATATCGCGAAGCTGGCCGAGTTGCAGGCACGGATGCTGGCGGCCGCGGCCGGGCTCGTCAAACCCGGCGGGCGGATCGTCTTTTCCAACTGCTCGCTCGATCCGGCCGAGGGCGAGGAACTCTACCGGACGTTCCTCGCCGGCAACGCCGCCGTCGAGCACGAGCCCGTCCTGCCGGGAGAGATCGCCGGAATCGACGAATTCCTGACCGAAACAGGCACATTGCGCACCACGCCAGCCGACCTGCAGATCGGGACACCGAGCATTTCAGGCCTCGATGGATTCTTCGCCGCGCGTTTCCGCCGCGTTGCTTAGCCGCGCATCGAAATCGATCAAAAAGCGCGCGGTCGCCTTCACCTAAAATTCACTCTCGTGTAAGGTGCTGAATCAAATAGAGTATTTTTTCGGACGCGTCTGGGGGCTGGGGCGGCCAGACAGGCGCGGCTGTGCGGGAGAGGACTTTGGCAACTGCGGCGGGCAGCACGACGCGTCTATGGACGCTCGTCGCAAAGGAGATATGGCGCAAGACACGCCGGCGATTGCGCGCCGGCCCGGTCTATCGCTGGCGCTATTCCGGCCGCACGCCCGAGCGTGTGCTGATCGCGCCGCCGGATCTGCGCCTGGCCGACCCGCAGATCGCTCTGGAAATATACTACGGCCGCTTTCCGCTGTCCGGCCATCTGGTCGAGACCGGCGGCCAATCGCCCTTCCAGATCGAGGTGCAGAATCGCGGCTGGCTGAAGACCCTGCACGGCTTCCGCTGGCTGCGGCACATGCGCGCGGCCGGCACCGAACTCGCCGCCGCAAATGCGCGCGCGCTGGTGTCGGACTGGATCGCCACCCATGACGGAAGCATCTCCGGCGTCGCCTGGGAGCCGGCGACGACTTCCAAGCGCATCATCGCCTGGCTGCAGCATTCGTCCGTCGTGCTCCAGGGCGCCGAATTTCCCTTCTACCGCGCCTACCTGAAATCGCTCGCCATGCAGATCCGCTACCTTCGCTCCGTGGTGAAGGAGATGCCGGTCGGCAAGGACAGGCTGCGCGCCAGGATCGCGCTCGCCTTCGCCGCGCTGTCGCTGCCGGCGCCCGCCTCCGTGCTGCGCAGTGCGACGCGCCATCTCGCCGAAGAACTCGACCGGCAGATCCTGCCCGACGGCGGCCACATCTCGCGCAACCCGCTGACCGGCATGGAGCTGCTCGCCGACCTGCTGCCGCTCCGCCACACCTACACCAACCAAGCGGAGACCCCGCCGGCCGCGCTGATCAATGCGGTCGAGCGCATGCTGCCGGCGCTGCGCTTCTTCCGCCACGAGGACGGCGCGCTCGCCCGCTTCAACGGCATGGGCGCGACGATCCACGACCGCATCGCCGCGATCCTGCGCCACGACGACACCGAGGGCGCGCCGCTGCTGCATGCGCCGCATTCCGGCTACGAGCGGCTGTCCATCGGCGGCACGACCGTGATCGCCGACACCGGCACGCCGCCGCCGGCCGACGTGTCCAACGCCGCGCATGCCGGCTGCCTGTCCTTCGAGATGTCGTCGGGACGACAGCATTTCATCGTCAATTGCGGCGTCGACACCTACGGCGCGGCCGAGTTCCGCCCGCTCGCGCGCGCCACGGCAGCGCATTCGACGGCGACGCTCAACGACACGTCCTCGGCGCGTTTCAACCACTCGATCCGCGTCAACGACGTGGAAAGCCCGCCGCTGATCGGCGGGCCGCAGCACGTGCCATGCCGCCGCACCGACCGGCCGGGCGCGCAAGGCTTCATCGCCAGCCATGACGGCTATGTCGCCCGCTTCTCGATCTACCATGAGCGCGAGCTGTCGCTGTCATCGGAAGGCAACGTGCTTGCCGGCATCGACCGCTTCCTGCGCGGCGGGGGTGTCTCCACCCGCAACAACGGCCGCGACCTCGTTACCATCCGCTTCCACCTGCATCCCGACGTCGAGCTGTTCGAGGATGAGGAAGGGCGGCTGGTGCTGACCGCGCAGAATGCCGACCGGTGGGTGATGTCCTGCGAAGAGTTGGCCCCAAGGATCGAGGAGTCGATCTATTTCGCGGGCCTCGGCGGCCCCCGGCGAAGCCGCCAGCTCGTGCTGTCCTTCAAGGCGTCCGATCTGCAGGAAGTGCACTGGCAGTTTACCCGCACCCACATGACGTCCTACCCGTTGAGCGTGTGATGCCAACGGCACCTGCTTCTTGATTTCCGCGCGGCGAGCCGGTAGCGCACCGTTGGGCGAAAGATCGCCCTTTTGTTGATTTTGGCTGCAGCCGGAAAGCTCCTCCCATGGCCGTCGCTTCGAAGAACATCCCCGCACCCGATCTCGTTCCGGTGCGCCGCGCGCTGCTGTCCGTCTCGGACAAGACGGGGCTGACGGAATTCGCCGCGGCGCTGGCGAAGGCCGGAGTGGAACTGGTCTCAACCGGCGGCACGGCGAAGGCGATCCACGAGGCGGGCATCGCGGTGCGCGACGTGTCGGAACTGACGGGCTTCCCAGAGATCATGGACGGTCGGGTGAAGACCCTGCATCCGTCCGTGCACGGGGCGCTGCTCGGTGTGCGCGACGACCCCGAGCATGCCGCGGCGATGAAGACGCACGGCATCGAGCCGATCGACCTCGTGGTGGTCAATCTCTATCCCTTCGAGGAGGTCAGGCAGTCGGGCGCGGACTATGCCTCTGTCGTCGAGAACATCGACATCGGCGGACCGGCCATGGTGCGGGCCTCGGCGAAGAACCACGCCTATGTGGCCATCGTGACCGACCCCGAGGACTATGCCTCCGTGCTCAACGCGCTGGAGATGAATTTCGGCAGCCTGTCGCTCGACTTCCGCCAGAGGCTGGCCGCCAAGGCGTTTGCCCGCACGGCGGCTTACGATGCGGCGATCTCCGGCTGGTTCGCCGATGCGTTGAAGGTCGAGCATCCGACCTGGCGCGCCTTTGGCGGAAGGCTGGACAGCGTCATGCGCTACGGCGAGAACCCGCATCAGCAGGCAGGATTCTACGTCACCGGCGAGAAGCGGCCGGGCGTCGCGACCGCGCGGCAATTGCAAGGCAAGCAGCTCTCCTACAACAACATCAACGACACGGACGCCGCCTTCGAGCTGGCCGGCGAGTTCGACCCCAAGCGCGCGGCAGCGGTGGCGATCATCAAGCATGCCAACCCCTGCGGCGTGGCGGAAGGCGTGACGTTGAAGGAAGCATATCTCAAGGCGCTGGCCTGCGATCCGGTCTCCGCCTTCGGCGGCATCGTCGCGCTGAACCGGCTGCTGGATGCGGAGGCCGCCGCGGAGATCGTGAAAACCTTCACCGAAGTGATCATCGCGCCTGACGCCAGCGAGGAGGCGCAGGCCATCGTCGCCGCGAAGAAGAACCTGCGCCTGCTGGTCACCGGCGGACTGCCCGACCCGCGGGCCGCCGGCATCGGCGTCAAGTCTGTGGCTGGCGGGCTGCTGGTCCAGAGCCGCGACAACGCCGTGGTCGACGATTTCGAGCTGAAGGTGGCGACGAAGCGCGCGCCGACCGAAAAGGAGATGGCCGACCTGAAATTCGCCTTCCGCGTCGCCAAGCACGTCAAGTCGAATGCCATCGTCTATGCCAGGGACCTGGCTACCGTCGGCATCGGGGCGGGCCAGATGAGCCGGGTCGACTCCTCGCGCATCGCGGCACGGAAGGCGCTGGATGCAGCGGAAGCAGCGGGGCTGGCCGAGCCTCTGACGAAAGGCTCGGTGGTGGCGTCGGATGCGTTCTTCCCGTTCGCCGACGGGCTGCTGTCGGCGATCGAGGCCGGCGCCACGGCGGTTATCCAGCCTGGCGGCTCGATGCGCGACGACGAGGTGATCGCGGCGGCCGACGAACACGGCATCGCCATGGTGTTCACCGGGACCAGGCATTTCAGGCACTGAGTCGTTCCCACCCGCCCCTCGAGGGCGGGGGATATTCAGCGCACTTTGTCCGCCGGATAGGGAGTCGGCCACAGCACCGCCATGCCGCCGGCGAGGAAAAGCAGGATCATCGCCATGCCAAGACGCGGCGAGCCGCTGAGCGCCGTGACGGTGGCGACGGCGAAGGGCGCCAGGAAGCTCGTCGCGCGGCCGGCCAGCGCGTAGATGCCGAAGTAGCGGCCCGCCTCGTCTGCCGTCACGCTGCGCGCCAGGTAGGAGCGCGACGACGCCTGCACCGGGCCGAAGGCCAGCCCAATCAACAGGCCGTAGAGGATGTAGGCCTTTTCGGCCGGCGTGCCGAACAGGCCGCCCGAATCTGCCCCCGGAAGTTGCAGCGCGCCGAACAGCGTGAAGCCAGGCCCAGTCGAGACGATGCCTAGCGTCGCGACCAGCAGCATGACCAGCGAGGCCATGACGACCACCTTGGAGCCGAGCGCGGTGTCGAGGCGGCTGGCGACCAGGCAGCCGAAGATGGCGACGACGTTGAGGATGATGCCGAACACGCCGATCTCGGTGATCGACCAGCCGAACATGGACGCAGCGAAGACGCCGCCCAGCGCCAAGAGCGCGGCGACACCGTCCTGGTAGATCATGCGCGCGACGAGGAAGTTGAGAATGCCGCTCCGCCTGCGCACCTCGCCAATGGTGGATTTAAGCTCCGCCAGGCCAACGCGAACCGCCCTGCGGATCGGCATGCCCTTCTGCCCGTCCGGCGTGAAGAAGAACATCGGCAGGATGAAGACGAAATACCAGATGGCCGACAGCGGCCCGGTGGCGCGGGCATCTTCGCCGAGCTTGGGGTCGAGGCCAAGGACCGGGTCGACACCGATGATCGTCTTGCCGGTCTCGGGCGAGGCCGCCATGAAAGCGACGACGAAGATCAGGACGATCATGCCGCCGAGATAGCCGAGCCCCCAGGCGATGTTGGAGATGCGGCCGATCTCGGCCTTGGAAACCAGGCGCGGCATCATGGAATCGTTGAAGACGGTCGAGAATTCCGCCGCTACCGAAGCCAGCGAGAAGAAGAACACCACCCAGAACAGGCTGGAGCCGGGCGCGGCGAACCACAGCATGCACAGGCAGACGATCTTCACTGCCGCGAAGAAGGCGATCCAAGGCTTGCGCGGCCCGGTCTGGTCCGCGATCGAGCCCAGCACCGGCGAGAGGATGGCGATGGCGAAACCGGCGGCCGCGATGCCGTAGCCCCAGGCCGCCTGGCCGGCAGCCGGGTCGGCCGCCATGCGCGAGACGAAATACGGGCCGAAGATGAAGGTGGTGACGACGGTGAAGAAAGGCTGCGCCGCCCAGTCGAACAGCATCCAGCCCCAGATGCCGCGCCGCGAGGCGTATTGTGCAGTCTTCTCGGTCATCGTCGCTCCGGTCCCGCAGCCCGCGGCATGTCTGCATTTTTTTGACGGTGGCGCAAACGGATGGGTCGTCACCGAGCTTGGCAAAGCGCGATCGCAACTGCCTTGCGCTCGGCCGGTCCTTCATCAGAGCCACGCGAGAAGCTCGCGACGGTGACCGGACTGCCGAGGTCGGGGAAATGGTAAACCGCGCTCGCGCCGGACGGCCCGCTGCCGGAGTGTCCGACTGCCCTGCCCGCCTCGCCGACTTCTCCCGACATGACACCCAATCCGTAGCCACAGCTGGTCCAGGGTCGTCCAGGCAAGGCGCCGCCGAGGGGATAGGCCTTGGTCATCTCCTTCAGGGTCTCGGGCTGCAAAAGCCGCCCGGAAAACAACGCGTGGAGCAGCATGGCCGCTCCCCGGCTCGCCGGTCATGCGCCCCTGGGGTCAGCCAGATCGCTCATCAGGCCGGACGCGACCGACAGCCGCGACACGG
>DATDJN010000510.1:0-3317 GCA_036520515.1 Rhizobiaceae bacterium | reverse complement strand
GAATATGGCAAAATTGGCGGCGGCGCGGCGTTCTCAGCCATTGTATCGCTGGAAGACGAGCGAAGCGTTGGTGCCGCCAAAACCGAAGGAATTGGACAGCGCCACGTCGATCTGACGCTTCCGCGGCTTGTTGGGCACGAGGTCGATGGGCGTCTCGCGCTCGGGATTGTCGAGGTTGATGGTCGGCGGCGCGACATTGTCGCGGATGGCGAGCAGCGAGAAAACCGCCTCCACCGCGCCGGCACCGCCGAGCAGATGGCCGATCGAGGATTTGGTGGACGACATCGAAATCCTGGAGGCGGCATTGCCGGCCAGGCGCTCGACGGCGCCGAGCTCGATCGTGTCGGCCATGGTCGAGGTGCCGTGCGCGTTGATGTAGTCGATGTCGGCCGGCGTCAGCCTGGCGCGCTTGAGCGCCGCGGTCATGCAGCGGAAGGCGCCGTCGCCGTCTTCGGACGGCGCGGTGATGTGGTAGGCGTCGCCGGTGAGGCCGTAGCCGACGATCTCGGCATAGATCGTCGCGCCGCGCGCCTTGGCGTGCTCCAGCTCTTCGAGGACGACGGCGCCAGCGCCCTCGCCCAGAACGAAGCCGTCGCGGTCGCGGTCATAGGGGCGCGACGCCTTCTCGGGATCGTCGTTGTGCTGCGTGGAAAGTGCGCGGCAGGCTGCGAAGCCTGCAACGCCAAGCGGCGTGATCGGGGCTTCGGCGCCACCGGCCACCATCACGTCGGCGTCGCCGAACATGATCAGCCGCGACGCGTCGCCGATGGCGTGCGCACCCGTCGAGCAGGCGGTCACGACCGCGTGGTTCGGGCCCTTGAGCCCATGACGAATGGATATCTGGCCGGAGATCAGGTTGATGATGTTGGCCGGAACGAAGAACGGGCTGATGCGGCGAGGCCCGCGTTCCTTCAGGATGATCGCGTTCTCGGCGATGCCATCAAGGCCGCCGATGCCGGAGCCCATCAGGACGCCGGTGGCGCAACGCTCATCCTCGGTCTTCGGCTCCCAGCCGGAAACCTTCAGCGCCTCGTCGGCCGCCGCGATGCCATAGACGATGAAGTCGGTGAGCTTGCGAAGCTCCTTCGGCTCCAGCACGTTCTCGGGATTGAACGTGCCGTTGGAGCCGTCGCCGCGCGGGACCGAATGGGCGATCTTCGCGGCGTAGTCCGAAACGTCGAACTTGGTTATGGGCGAACAGGCGCTGCGGCCTGACAGAAGCTCTTTCCAGCTATGTTCGACGCCAACGCCCAGAGGCGAGACGAGACCCATGCCGGTGACGACGACACGCCGCATCGCTGGTGTCCTTGAACTGCCGGAACGCTTGATTCTCAGGCCGAAGCCTTGTCGATGTACTTCACGGCGTCGCCGACGGTCAGGATCGTCTCGGCGGCGTCGTCGGGAATCTCGACCCCGAATTCCTCTTCGAACGCCATGACGAGTTCGACCGTGTCGAGGCTGTCGGCGCCGAGGTCATCGATGAAGCTCGCCTGCTCGGTTACCTTCTCGGCGTCGACGCCGAGATGTTCGACAACGATCTTCTTGACGCGCTCTGCGGTGTCACTCATTTTGGGCATCCTCGCCTTATTGATGTCTGTCTTCGTTAGCCGCCGGAATGGCGCTAATCAAGCTCTAAAGATCGGCGCCCCGGGAACGCGGCGGCCAGCGCCTCGTCCCCGGCAAATCGCCGGGTTGGTGGCGCATTACACGAAAATACCCCGGTGTCCAAGGCGAAAAGCCGGCTGTGGACGACCGGGGCAGCGTCAGATCATCGCCATGCCGCCGTTGACGTGGATGGTCTGCCCGGTGACGTAGCCGGCCTCGTTGGAAGCGAGGTACGCGACGGCCGAGGCGACCTCGGCGCCGGTTCCCATGCGCCGCGTCGGAATCGCTCCCATGATCGTCTCCTTCTGCTTGTCGTTCAGCTTGCCGGTCATGGCGGATTCGATGAAGCCGGGCGCGACGCAGTTGACGGTGATCGAGCGGGTGGCGATCTCCTGCGCCAGCGACTTCGAGAAGCCGATCATGCCGGCCTTGGAGGCGCAATAATTGGTCTGGCCGGGATTGCCGGTGACGCCGACGACCGAGGTGATGTTGATGATGCGGCCGAAGCGGCGGCGCATCATCGGGTGCGTCAGTTCGCGCGTCAGCCGGAACACGGCGGTGAGGTTCACCTCCAGCACCTGGTCCCAGTCGTCGTCGGACATGCGCACGAAGAGGCCGTCCTTGGTGATGCCGGCATTGTTGACGAGGATGTCGACGCCTTCGAGCTCGGCCTCGGCCTTCTGGCCGAGCGCCTTGACCTCGTCTCGGTCGGAGAGGTTGGCCGGGAAGATTTTCACCCGGTCGCCGAGCTTCGACGCGAGCGCCTCGAGCTTCTCGACTTTCGTGCCATGCAGGCCGACGATCGCGCCCTGGGCATGCAGCACCTCGGCGATCGCCTCGCCGATGCCGCCCGAAGCGCCTGTCACAAGTGCCTTGCGGCCGGTAAGTTCGAACATTGTTTTCTTCCTATTGGGTTGGGGTCGCCCGAAGACGTCCATGCCGGCATCTCCGGGACCACGCTATGTTTGTCCCGAATATTACAGAATGATTTCCAACGCGGTTGCCGCGGCCACGCCACGGCAAGACAGGCTATTTACGGGATGCCGGGCCGTCATCCAAGCGCGGCGAGCGCGGCCTCGACGTTGGCCGGGGTGCCGACCGCGGCGGTGGCGATGTCGCGGTTGATGCGGCGCGCCAGGCCCGAGAGCACCTTGCCTGAGCCGACCTCGTAGAGCGACGTCACGCCGTTGGCGCCGAACCATTCGATCGTCTCGCGCCAGCGGACGCGTCCGGTCACCTGCTCGACCAGGCGTCCGGCGATCTCGTCGGGGTCGCTCAGCGGCGCCACCGCGACGTTGGCGACGACCGGCACCGCCGGCGCGTTCTTCGCCACCCTGGCCAGCGCCTCGCGCATGGCGTCGGCGGCAGGCGCCATCAGCGCGGAATGGAAGGGCGCGGAGACCTGCAGCATCAGCGCGCGCTTGGCGCCCTTGGCGGTACAGAGCTTCGCGGCGCGCTCGACGGCGGCCTTTTCGCCTGAAATCACAAGCTGGCCGCCGCCATTGTCGTTGGCGATCTGGCAGACCGAGTCCGCTGCCGCTTCGGCGCAGGCGGCAGCCACGTCGGGCTCCTCCAGCCCGATGATCGCCGCCATGGCGCCGACGCCGGCCGGCACGGCGGCCTGCATGGCGTTGCCGCGGATGCGCAGAAGCCTGGCCGCATCGCCGACCGAGAACATGCCGGCGGCGGCGAGCGCGGAATATTCGCCGAGC
>DATDJN010000509.1:0-4758 GCA_036520515.1 Rhizobiaceae bacterium | reverse complement strand
AGGGTTCGCGGCGGCGACAGGTGGGGCGGATTCGGTCTCCATCCTGCCGCATACCATCGCGCACGGCCTGCCGACCGGCTTCGCGCGCCGCGTCGCCCGCAACGTGCAACACGTCATGGCCGCGGAAAGCCATATCGATTTCGTCGCGGATCCGGCCTCAGGTTCGGGCGGCGTCGAGGCGCTGACCGACGCGCTCTGCGAGAAGGCCTGGGACGAGTTCCGCGTGATCGAGAAGGAAGGAGGCATCCTGAGAAGCCTGGCGGGAGGGCACCTGCAGCGCCGCATCGCCGCGGCCCGCGACGAGCGCGCGCGACAATATCGCGAAGGCAAGCGGGAGATTGTCGGGACCACGCTCTATCGCGCCGAAAACGAGAAGCCCATCGACCTGCTCGCCGCCCAGAGGCGCCCGATGCCGACCGAGGGCGCCGTCTTCTGCGAGCGGCTCGATGCGCTGCGCACCGACGAGTCGCTGGGGACCCAGCCATGATCCCCGATTTCAGCGACATCGCCTGGAGCGAGGCGAAGCTCAAGCGACAGGACATCAAGGATGCCCCCTGGGACACGCCGGAGGGCATCCCGGTGAAGCGCGCCTATGGCGAGCGCGATCTCGCCGGCCTGCCGTTCCTCGACACCTGGCCCGGCATGGCGCCCTACATCCGCGGCCCCTACCCGACCATGTATGTGCGCCAGCCCTGGACGATCCGCCAATATGCGGGCTTCTCGACGGCGGAGGAATCCAACGCCTTCTACCGACGCAACGTCGCTGCCGGCCAGAAAGGCCTCTCCGTCGCCTTCGACCTCGCCACGCATCGGGGCTACGACAGCGACCATCCGCGTGTCCCGGGCGATGTCGGCATGGCGGGCGTCGCGATCGATTCCATCCTCGACATGCGCCAGCTCTTCGACAAGATCCCGCTCGGCGAGATGACCGTGTCGATGACCATGAACGGCGCGGTGCTGCCGGTGCTCGCGCTCTACATCGTGGCGGCGGAGGAACAGGGGGTCGCGCAGAAGGACCTTGCGGGGACCATCCAGAACGACATCCTCAAGGAGTTCATGGTCCGCAACACCTACATCTACCCGCCGAAACCCTCGATGCGGATCGTGTCGGACATCTTCGCCTACACGTCGCGCGAGATGCCGAAGTTCAACTCCATCTCGATCTCGGGCTACCATATGCAGGAGGCGGGAGCGACGGCCGACCTCGAACTCGCCTACACCATCGCAGACGGCATCGAATATGCACGCGCCGGCCTGGGTGCTGGCCTGAACATCGACGATTTCGCGCCGCGCCTCTCCTTCTTCTGGGCGATCGGCATGAACTTCTTCATGGAGGTCGCCAAGCTCCGCGCCGCACGGCTGCTCTGGGCCGCGCTCGTCCAGAAGAATTTTTCCCCGAAAGACCCGCGCTCGCTGTCGCTGCGCACGCACTGCCAGACGTCGGGCTGGTCGCTCACCGCGCAGGACCCTTACAACAACATCGCGCGCACCATGATCGAGGCGATGGCAGCGACCCAAGGGCACACCCAATCGCTGCACACAAACGCCTTCGACGAGGCGCTGGCGCTACCGACCGACCATTCGGCCCGAATTGCCCGCAATACGCAGCTCATCCTGCAGAAGGAATCCGGCACGACGCGCATCATCGATCCGTGGGGCGGCTCGGCCTATGTCGAGCGTCTGACACACGACCTCGCCCGACGCGCCATGAGCCACATCGACGAGGTCGAGGCGCTCGGCGGCATGGCGGCGGCGATCGAAAAAGGCATACCCAAGGCGCGCATCGAAGAGGCGTCGGCACGTACGCAAGCGCGCATCGATTCCGGCGGGCAAGTGCTGGTCGGCGTCAATGCCTGGGCGCCGGAGCAGGACATCGAAGTCGACGTGCTGAAGATCGACAATGCCGAGGTGCGCGCACGCCAGCTTGCCAAGCTGCAGATGCTGAAGGGGACGCGCGACGTGGCGGCCGTCGACAAGGCGCTCGATGCCTTGACCGAGGCGGCGCGCGGCAACGGCAACCTGCTTGAATTCGCGATCCGGGCCGCCCGCGCGCATGCCACCGTCGGCGAGATATCGCTGGCGCTGGAGAAGGCGTTCGGCCGGCATGTCGCAACCGTCGAGACGATCTCCGGCGTCTATCGCAAGGAGCTGGGCGAGAACCCCGTAGCGGACCGCGTAGCAGGCAAGGTCAAGGCCTTCGAAAAGAAGACTGGCTCACGGCCTCGCATCCTCGTGGCCAAAATGGGACAGGATGGCCACGACCGCGGCCAGAAGGTCATCGCCACAGCCTTCGCCGATCTCGGCTTCGATGTCACCGTCGGCGCGATGTTCCAGACGCCCGCGGAAATCGCCAAGCTCGCCATCGAGCGCGGCGTCGATATCGTCGGCGCATCGTCGCTGGCCGCGGGCCACCTGACGCTCGTCCCCGAATTGCGCGAGGAACTCGACAGGCTCGGCGGCAAATCCATCCTCGTCGTCGCCGGAGGAGTCATCCCGCCCCACGATCACGCCGCGGTATACAAGGCCGGCGCGGTAGACATTTTTCCGCCAGGCACGAGCATTCCGGCAGCCGCGGATAGACTTTTGGACAAGCTTTTACAACTTGCGGTTTAAACTTGGGTGGACTACTATCGGCTGATCAGCGGGGTCAGTCATGAATAATAACAATGACAGTTCTAAAGAAAAGCTAGACAGTCCATCCGAGCCTCCGCCCGAACAAACACAGCATGCATCGCCGCGAACGCTCTCATCCGACCCGGCATCCGAGATGCGCAGGGCAATGGAAGCCGCCAAAGAGCGCATGAAGCGATCGCAGGCCGTCTATAGCCGGGGCGCCCAAAAGCGCGATGGGGATGCCGGCGATACAGGTTGAGCGCGGTCTTCCGGAAGCCGGTTGTTCGCTTCCGGAGGCGTGCTTCAGCCAGCGCTCAGCCCGACGATCTCCCACTCCCTGCCGTTGACCACGGCGACATCGCCGATCGTCTTGCCGAACAGCGCCCGCGCCATCGGCGAGACGTGCGATACGCTGCCCTTCGCCGCGTCGGCCTCGTCCTCGCCGACGATCTTCCAGGATTTGCGGTTTCCGTCCTCGTCCTCGATCGCCACCGTCATGCCGAAGCGCACCACCTTGCTGTCGGGGTCAGGCGCCGACAGTTCGGCGCTCTCGCGCCGCGCCGACCAGTAGCGCAGGTCACGCGAGACAGACGCGATGCGCTGCCGGTCCGAGGCCGCTTCCGCCTTCGCCAGGTCGCGCCGCAGGGCCGCGATCTCCTCGTCTATCTTCGCCAACCCCGCCGCTGTCACCAGGTTGCGATGCTGGCTGACGGGACGCTCGCCGAGGTCGGAGATGGCGCTCTCATTGTCGTCTTCGCGGGTGAAGGCTCTGCTCATCGGGAGAGCTTAGGCCAGTAGTTCGCGGGAACTCAAGGCGGGACACTGGGCTACGGGTTCCTGGCACGTTTCCTGCGACGGCCACCCAAGACAGGAAAACTGTACCGATGTTGAACAGACGTGGCTTTCTCGCAGCGACCGCCGGCTTCGCGGCAGGCGGGCTTGCGCTGCCCGACAGGCTGCTCGCGGCCGGACTATCCGGCATCGAACTCGCCGCCATGCGCGGCTCAATGGACGCGGCCGATCTCGGCGTGCGGCCCGGCGCGCTCGACGACCAGAGCAAGGCGTTCGCGAAGATGCTGCAGGCGGCGGCCGACCGGGACGCGCCAGTCTTCCTGCCCGCCGGCACCTATGTCGTATCGAAGCTGGCGCTGCCGCGGCATGTGCGGCTGTCGGGCGTGCCGGGCGCCACCCGGATCGTCCATGGCGGCGATGGCCACCTGATGATGGCTGAGGACGCAGACCATATCGAACTGAGGGGACTGGTGATCGACGGTGCGCACCGCTGGCTCGGCGACGGCGCGCAAGGCATCGTCGACTTCCGGCGCGTCGGGCATGCGGTCATCGACAATTGCCAGATCGTCGGCAGCGGCAGATACGGCATCGCCTTCGAGCGCGTCGGCGGCCGGGTCGAACGCTGCACGATCTCGGGCGCGGCCGAGGCCGGCATCTACTCCGTCGGCGCGACCGGCCTTGGCATCACGGGCAATACCGTGGCCGATTGCGGCAATGGCGGCATCCTCGTCCACCGCCGGCAGGCCGGCGAGGACGGCACGATGGTGAGCGGCAACCGCATCATGCGCATCGCGGCGAGGAGCGGCGGTACTGGCCAATATGGCAACGGCATCAACGTCTTCCGCGCAGACAAGGTGGTGATTTCCGGCAACGTGGTGTCGGACTGCGCCTTCTCGGCCATCCGCGCCAACAGCGGAAGCGACATCCTGATATCCGGCAACACCTGCTCGCGCTCCGGCGAAACGGCGATCTACGCGGAGTTCGCCTTCGAGGGCGCGGTGATCGGCGGCAACATCATCGACGGCGCCGCCAATGGCATCTCGGTCGTCAATTTCGACAAAGGCGGGCGCATGGCGGTCTGCTCGGGCAACATCGTGCGCAATCTCTCGAGCGAAGGCCCCTACCCCGCAGATGCGCCGGGCTTCGGGGTGGGCATCACGGTAGAGGCCGACACGTCAGTCACCTGCAACGTGGTGGAGAACGCGCCACGCTACGGCGTGAAGATCGGCTGGGGTCCGTACATGCGCAACGTGGTGGCGACGGGCAACATCGTCCGCAAGGCCGGCACCGGCATCGCCGTCACCGTCGTCGAGGGCGCGGGCCCGGCCGTCATCTCGGACAATGTGATTTCCG
>DATDJN010000508.1:0-15674 GCA_036520515.1 Rhizobiaceae bacterium | reverse complement strand
GCGCTCTCCTTGCGATCCCAGACGGCGAGGCCGACGCTCGCCGTGATCTTCAGCCTGACGTTGCCGGACACGATCACGATGCCGGCGATCGCCTTGCGTATGCGCTCGGCGAAACGCACCAGCGTCTCGGTCTCCATGTTGGGCGCGACCACGGCGAACTCCTCGCCGCCGAGCCTCGCAACCACGTCGTGATAGCGCGTCATGTCCTTGAGGCAGCCGGCCACCGCCTTCAGCACCTCGTCGCCGATGTCGTGGCCGTGCGCGTCGTTGATCTGCTTGAAATGGTCGAGGTCGACGATCATCAGCCCGACCGGCTTCTCGATGCGGCGGAATTCGCCGAGATATTCCTTCAGCGCGTCGTCGAAATAGCGCCGGTTCTGCATGCCGGTGAGCGCGTCGGTCAGCGCCGCATGTTCGAACGTACGCGAACGCGCCGACAGCGTCTCGGTCATGGCGCGCAGCTTGTTCTCCTCCATCACCTGCCGGCGGATGAGCGGGAAGATGAAGAACAGGCCGAAGAACAGGCCGGTGACGAGCAGCAGCCCGGTGGCGAAAAGCAGCTTCGACAGATAGGCGACGTCCGCGTAGCGCTCCGGCTGCGTCACCCCGTTGGCGATGGAAAACAGCACGTCATAGGCGTGAAAGATCATCACGCCGGCCGCAAGGATGACCGCGATGAAGATGAAGAACGCGGCTTCAGACTTGTGGAGGCGCATATTCTCCCCGCCGGCAGCACCGCTCCCCTTATGCCACCGGCGGCCTTACGGAGCGTTAACCCGCCAGGTAAGCGCTGCGATGCGCCATCCTCAGGCCGGCGGTCCGGCGGCTTTGAGGATCGCCGCGATATCCGGCTGCCGGAGGCGCTGCCAGTGCGGGCCGGGCTGGTGTCGAAACCAGGTCGACTGGCGCTTGGCGTATTGCCTGGTCGCGATCTTGGCGCGTTCGATCGCCTCGGCCATGGAAATCTCGCCGGCCAGCGCAGCCTGTAGCTCGCGCACGCCGATCGCCTTCATGGCCGGCAGTTGCGGTTCGAGATCGAGCGCGGCGATCGCCTTCACCTCCTCCAGCGCGCCGGCCTCGATCATGCCGTCGAAGCGCCGGTCGATCCGCGCCACGAGTTCGGCGCGATCCGGCTCGATGACGATGAAGCGGGCGCTGCCGGGGTCGATCA
Source organism: Rhizobiaceae bacterium (assembly GCA_036520515.1). Classification (GTDB taxonomy): domain Bacteria; phylum Pseudomonadota; class Alphaproteobacteria; order Rhizobiales; family Rhizobiaceae; genus Mesorhizobium_K. The sequence continues at coordinate 14,503 of DATDJN010000508.1, read as the reverse complement.
GCGGCCTGCCGCGCTCCGCCTGCCAGTCGAGGATCGAGCGGCCCGACGCCTCCAGCACCTCCAGCGCCCGCACGATGCGCTGGCCGTCCCCAGGCCTAAGCATCGCGGCGACCTTGGGGTCCCTGCCGGCAAGCACGCGGTGAAGCGCCTCCGCGCCCTTTTGCGCGAGTTCGCCGCGCCAGTGCTCGCGGATCGGCTCGGGGACATCAGGCATCTCTGAGATGCCTTCTTCCAGCGCGCGGAAATAGAGCCCTGTGCCGCCGACGAAGATCGGACGCGTTCCCGAAAGCCTGCCGCTGTCGGCAAGCGCGACCACGTCGCGCTGCCACGCGCCGGTCGAATAGACGATGCCGGGGTCGACGTGGCCGTAGAGCAGGTGCGGAGCGCGGCGCATCTCTTCCGCGCTCGGCCGAGCCGTCAGCACGTCGAGCACCGAATAGACCTGCATGGAGTCGGCGTTGACGACCGTGCCGCCCAGCGCCTCGGCAAGCTCGAGCGCCAGCCGCGACTTGCCGCTTGCGGTCGGCCCCGCTATCAGGATCGCGTTCCTGATACGCCCCTCCCCTTCGGATTTGTCCATGCTCGTTGCCACGCTGATTTCCCATCCCGCCGCCCGTCGTCTGTCGCGGCCGCTGGCGACTATGGCCTCCCATGCCGTCGGCGCAAGCGCGATCTCCTGGCTGTCCCCGGACGTCGCCTGCGACCTTTCGCTGCCGGACGGCATCGGCAGGGACGACGCCGCCAGCGCGCTACGCCAGAAGCTTGACGCCGAACCAATCGATGTCGTCGTCCATGACGCCTCGAGCAGGCGCAAGAAGATCCTGCTCGCCGACATGGATTCGACCATGATCGATCAGGAATGCATCGACGAACTGGCCGACGAGGTCGGCCTGAAGGATCGCGTCGCCGCCATCACCGCCCGCTCCATGAATGGCGAGATCGCCTTCGAGCCGGCCTTGCGCGAGCGCGTCGCGCTGATGAAGGACTTGGAGCTTTCCGTCGTCGACCGGATCATCCGCGATCGCCTGACGCTGGCGTCGGGCGGGCGGGCGCTGGTGCAGACGATGCGCAGGAACGGGGCCTGGACGGCGCTGGTCTCGGGCGGTTTCGATGTCTTCACCTCGAAGATCGCCGAGAAGCTCGGCTTCCAGGAGAACCGCGCCAACCGGCTGATCGTGGCGGATGGAAAGCTGACCGGGGAGGTCGCCGAGCCGATCCTCGGCCGCGCCGCCAAGGCCGAGGCGCTCTCCGAGATCGCGATCCGCCATGACGCGAACGCCGGCGACGTGCTCGCCGTCGGCGACGGCGCCAACGATCTCGACATGATCGGCTTGGCCGGCATGGGCGTCGCGCTGCACGCCAAGCCGGCGGTCGCGGCCGAGGCCAGGATCCGCATCGACCACGGCGACCTCACCGCCCTGCTCTACCTGCAGGGCTATCGCGAGGAAGAATTCGCCGCATGATCCCGATCAGGACCCTACGGCTGGTCCTGAGAAATTGGGAGGAGCGCGACCGCGACCTCTTCCACCGCATCAATTCCGACGACCGCGTCATGGAGTTCTTCCCGTACCGCCAAAGCCGCATGGAGGCTGACGCGATGATGGACGAATGGCGCGGCTGGATCGAAGAGGATGGCTACGGCTTTGCCGCGGTCGAAATTGCGGCAAGCGGCGAGTGCGCCGGATTTGTCGGCCTGTTCGACACCGAAGATCTGCCTGGCTTGCCCGAGGGAACGATCGAGATCGGCTGGCGTCTCGCGCCGGAACACTGGGGCCATGGCTACGCCACCGAGGCAGCCAGGGCATGGCTTGCCTTTGGATTCGAGGCGCTGGCCAGGAACGAGATGGTTTCCTTCGCCGCTTCGTCCAATGTCCGCTCAACTGCCGTGATGGAGCGCCTCGGCATGCGCCGCGACCCGTCCGCGGATTTCGACCACCCGCTCGTGTCGGACCCCCGCCTCAAGCGGCATGTGCTTTACCGGCTGACCCGCGAGGACTGGCTGGCGAGCAGGTGAAAGGCCGGCGAAGACCGCCGGCCCAATGTCGGCCGATGCGTCAATCGCCACCCGTTTTCATCTCGCGAGCTTGCGCCATCGCTTGCTCCAGATTGTAGCTTGCAGGATCCTGGAGCGGTGGGAAAGCGACACAGCTGCTCTCCCTTGCAGTGAAAAAATCGGCTCTCGCACCGACTTAGTTTTCCGGGAAAATCCGCCTCCAGTCGGCCTTCATGTCGACGACGGTCCAATTGTTGATGGCCGCGGCATCGAGAGCCAGGTCCAGGCGGCCGAACTCGCTCTTTCGGTCGTAGGCATATTCTCTGGCGGCGTCGGTATGGTGGACGATCAAACCAAACCCGGCTCCTTCCGCGAGTGTCGTCCACTGCAGCATTTGCAGATCGCCGTCCGAATTGCCGAATGCGGCGATCGGCTTGCGGCCAATATGCTGCTGGATGCCGACGGGCTTGCCGGCCTTGTCGTCGATGAAGTTGACTTCGGGCAGCCGAAACAGCGTCGGATTGCCGCCCTTCATCTCGAACCTGGTCTTGATTGAAGAGCCGACCACTTGTTCCGGCGGTACGCCGTAGACCTTTTCCGACCAGGGCCGCATGAACTCGATGCCGCCGCCCGAGACGATGAATGTCTTGAAGCCGTTGGCGCGCAGATAGGCGAGAAGTTCCAGCATCGGCTGGTAGACGAGTTCGGTGTAGGGCTTCTTGAAGCGTGGGTCGCGCGCGGTGGCGATCCAGTCGGTCACGATCGTCTGGAACTGGTTGACGGTCATGCCGGCATGGCTCGCCATGACGAGTTCCACCAGCCCCTTTTCGCCTGCGGCGGCAAGCGCCTTCATGTCGCCTTCGAGCACCGCCTGGAAAGGCTGGGTCGTCGCCCATTCCGGATGATTTGGCGCCTCGGTCTTCACCCGGTCGAGCGCGAAGGCGAGTTGGACGTACATGGGATGCTCGATCCAGAGCGTGCCATCATTGTCGAACACCGCGATGCGCTCGGGCTCAGGCACGAAATCGGGCGAGCCTTGCTTGCTCACCTTCTCGACGAATTCGACGATCGCAGCCTTGGGTGCGGTGTCGTTCCAGGAAGGCAGGGGGTCGGATTGGGAGGCTGCTATCGACGGTGCAAGAAAGGCCCATGCCCCAAGCGTCGCCCCGACGACGCACAGAGATTTCAGCCGGTCAAACATTCGGCCCTCCAGTGTGTCCCAGCAAACCAGAGAGTGCCCGGTCGGCGTGGGCCGGGTGCAACCGGACGCCCTCCGAATGGGCGCCCGGCATTGGCGGGTCAGTCGCTACCAGTCTTCATCTGCCGGACCTGCGCCATCACCTGCTCCAGATTGTAGCTTGCAGGATCCTGGAGCGGCGGGAAGGCGATGTAGGTCTCGAGATGCTTCAGCCACAACTGCTGGCCGATGGGCAGGATGTTCCAGTCATAGACATAGGCGGTGGACGGCGACGCGATGGCGCCGCCCATGCCGAACAGCGTCTTGATCTGCTGCCCGACCGACGTCTCGAACGGGTCGCGCTTGATGTTGACGACCTGCGTCCACGAGTACGGCATCACTCCGGCGATGAAGCCGGCCGGATCGTCCGACACCATGGCAAAATACATCTTCCAGTTCTTGTAGCGAACCGCCGAGGGCTCCTTGCCGGAATAGTACAGGAACGAGTCGCGCGCGGAGGGCGCCTTGCCTTCGAGGAAGTCACGCTGGTCGATCCCGTCGAGCGTCGTCTTGACGATCCCAGGATAGGTGCCGGATTCGATCTTCTTCTTCAGTTCGTCGCCCTTCGGGCCACCCGCGATGTTGACCAGCGTGGGCAGCCAGTCGAGCGCCGAGAACATGTCGTTGACGACGGTGCCGGGCTCGATGTGGCCGGGCCAGCGCACGACCAGCGGCGCACGCATGCCGCCTTCCCAGGTCGAAAGCTTGCCGCCCTTGAATGGGGTTGTGCCGCCATCGGGGAAGGTGATCGTCTCGGCGCCGTTGTCGGTCGTGAAGACAACGATCGTGTTGTCGAGCTCTCCCATGTCTTCCAGTTTCTTCAAAACGTAGCCGATGTTGTCGTCCATCTGCTTCATGCCGGCTTCATTGACGCCCCAGTCCTTGCCGCCGGGCTCGCCGACCATGTTCAGGTATTTGTCGGGCAAGACCGTCGTGATGTGCATGCGGGCTGGGTTGTACCAGACGAAAAACGGCTTGTTGGTCTTCTCGGGATCATTGCGGTCGAGGAAGTCGATGACCTTGGTGGAGATTTCCTCGTCAATGGTCTTTGATCGCTCCAGGGTCAGCGCACCCTCGTCCTTGCAGGTTTGATTTGCCGGGGATCCGTCGGAGGATGCGCAAGCGAGCATTGGACGTGGCGGCGTCAGGCAGGTTGTCGTCTTGGGGTCGACGGCGGCCGGGTCTTCCGTGATGCCGGGGATTGGCGTGTTGCTGCAAGGCGGCGCGATCCCCTGCTCGGTCGGGGTCTTGTTGATGTCGGGGAAGCTCACCCCCTGCATGGCGTCGAGGTGATAGAGATAGCCCCAGAATTCCTGGAAGCCGTGCGCCGTGGGCAGGGATTCGGTGGTGTCGCCCAGATGGTTCTTGCCGAACTCGCCTGTCGAGTAGCCGAGATCATACAGGAATTTGGCGAGGTGAGGCGTGCCGGCCCGCAGGTATGACGGGCTTCCGGGAATTTCCGGCAGGACCATGCCGACGCGCACCGGCTGCATGCCGGTGATGAAGGCGGTCCGTCCGGCAGTACAGCTCTGCTCGGCGTAGTACGTCATGAATTTCGCGCCCTCGCGGCCGATGCGATCGATGTTGGGCGTCTCGCCGACCATCAGGCCCTGATGATAGATGCTGGGCTGCATCCATCCGATGTCATCGCCCATGATGAACATGATGTTGGGTCTTTGCGCATCCTGGGCCATTGCGGGCGCATTGGAGCAGAAAACGGCCGTCGCGGCGGTCAGTATCCCAATGCTGCAGTCAAGGATTCTACGCCTCATTTCGTTCTCCTCCCATGGTTGATGGACAGGCGCCTTGCACCGTTCACGGCACGGTCGCGAACCAGTATGCGCCGTGCTCCAAGCGGCCGCACGGTCAGGCTGACGCGACGGTATTCCGCAGCGGAAGCTCGTGATATTGTCCTTTGGGGAAGTTGTTGACGGCAGCCGGCCGGAATGCTCCAGGCCCTGCTCCTTCGGACCCGGCGTGCCTCGTCGATCGAACGGTCGGCCTCCGGGCCGCACGCTGCTTATGTTCGCGTCGATGCGGCTTGACCTGCGTCCGCGCCAAGCGCCTGCGGATGCCCGGGCAAACAGTTTGAATCGGCTTCTCGCTGATTTGCGAAGTCCGATTCAATCCGCTCCGGTGCAGGCTCTAATCCATCCGGAGTGTGACGAACCGCAACTCGCCGGTCTTGGAGGCGAGCATCAGCAGTGCGTTCTTGCGGCCCTGCTCCTTCAGCGAAGCGACGCGGTCGAGCACGTCCTTCGGCGTCCCGACCGATTCCTGCGCAATCTCGGTGATCACGTCGCCCGCAACGATGCCCCGCTCGGCCGCGACCGAGCCCGGCGTCACCTCGGTGACGACCACGCCCGATACGTCCGCGCCGATCCCGAACTTGCTGCGCGCCTCGTCGGTCAGTTCGCCGACCTTCATGCCGAGGACCGCCGCGGTGGCGACCGGGCCGTCCTCTTCGCCGGCCGGCGCACCTTCGGCCTCGGCAAGCTTCTCCCCCTCCTCGAGGCGGCCGAGCGTGACGTGCACGGTCTTCTCTTCGCCCTTGCGCACCACCACCACGTCGACGACCTTGCCGACGGGGCTTTCGGCGACCGCCAGCGGCAGGTCGCGGCTCTCGCCGATATCCCTGCCGTCGAACTTGATGATGACGTCGCCGACCTCGATGACGCCGTTGTCGGCGGGGCCGCCCTTGATGATGCCGGACACCAGCGCGCCCTTGGCGACCTTGATCCCGAGGCTCTCGGCAATCTCGTCGGTGACGGGCTGGATGCGCACGCCGAGCCAGCCGCGCCGCGTCTCGCCGAATTCGCGCAGCTGCGAGACGACGCCGACCGCCATCTCCGCCGGGATGGAGAAGCCTATGCCGATCGAGCCGCCCGACGGCGAGATGATCGCCGTGTTGATGCCGATGACCTCGCCATACATGTTGAACAGCGGCCCGCCGGAATTGCCGCGGTTGATCGCGGCGTCAGTCTGTATGAAGTCGTCATACGGGCCGGCGTCGATGTCGCGGTTGCGCGCCGAGATGATGCCGACGGTGACGGTGCCGCCGAGGCCGAACGGGTTGCCGATGGCCATTACCCAGTCGCCGATGCGCATCTTGTCGGAATCGCCGAACTCCACCGCCGTCAGCTTCTTCAGCGTCGGATCGACCTTCAGCACGGCGATGTCGGTCTTGGGGTCGGTGCCGACGAGTTCGGCCTTGAGCTTGGAGCCGTCGGAGAAGTTGACCTCGATCTCGTCGGCGTCGGCGATCACGTGGTTGTTGGTGACGACGATGCCCTCGGCGGCGTCGACGACGAAACCCGAGCCCAGCGACTGCACCTTCTGCTGCGATCCGTTGCCGCCCTGCCGGTCCTTGAAGAACTCGTCGAAGAAATCCTGGAAGGGCGAGCCTTCCGGCGCCTCGGGCAGCGGCACCGCGCCCTGGCCCTCGCTGCCCTTGACGCGCTGCGAAGTCGAGATGTTGACGACGGCGCCGAGCAGGCCCTCGGCGAGATCGGCGACCGAGGCGGGACCGGCCTGCGTCCTGTGCGGCTCGGCCGGCGCGCCTGGAGCCGCGGGCTGGGGCTGGCTGGCCGTCGGCGGAACCGCCTCCTGGGTCTGGGCGAATGCGGGGACGGTCGACGCGCCGGCGAACAGGGCCACGGTCGCGGACAGGAACGCGGCGCGCAGCGCGGGCACAGGATGGAGGCGGTTCATGCGGCTGCTCCCGGTCGTTTCAGGAAGGCGCCCGACGCGCGGGCTGGCGTTCATGTTCGCAAGAAATAAGGCCTGTTTGCGGCTTTGGCCACGCAGCGGAGAATAAATCCTCCGTTATCCGCGGACCAGCCAGACGATGCCGACCCCCGCCGCGATCGAGGCAAGGCCAAGCACCCGCAACACGTTCTCGGGCGTGGCGAGAACCTGCGTGGCGAGCTTCTTCGCCAGCAGCGGAAAACCGCCATAAACCAGGCCCTCGACGACGAGGACCAGGCCTATGGCGGCCAGGAAATCCGACACCGCCGACCCGCTTTACGGGTTGGCGCCGGTCGTTTCGGCGGGCGCCGGTTCCGGTATCGCCCCGGTTGCCGCTCCAGCCGCCGGTGCAGCCGGGGGGCTGGCCGGCGCGGTCGGCGAGGAGCTCCCGTTTGGTCCCAGGAAGTAGCGGAAGAACTCCGAGTCGGGCGACAGCACCATCGTCGTGCCGGTGCCGAGCAGCGCGTTCCCATAGGCGATCATCGAACGGTAGAACTCGAAGAAGTTCGGATCCCGCTGGAAGGCCCCGGCGAAGATGGCGCTGCGCTCGGCCTCGCCCTCACCGCGCAGGATTTCCGATTCCTTGCGGGCCTCGGCGACGATCTCGACCACCTCGCGGTCGGCGCGGGCGCGGATGCGCTGCGCCGCCTCGCGGCCGCGAGCCCGCAGCCTTTCGGCTTCCGCCAGGCGCTCGGCCTTCATGCGGTCGTAGGTCTGCTGCGACACCTCCTGGGTGAGATCGGTGCGGCGGATGCGGACATCCTCGATCTCGAGCCCGAGCGACTGGGCGTCCGGCCTGAGCTGGTCGCGCACTTCGCGCATCATGGCCGCACGCTCTTCGGAAAGCGCCGACTCGAAGCCGCGCACGCCGTAGACGCGGCGCAGGGCGGCATCGAGGCGGGTGCGCAGCCGCGCTTCGGCGAGTTCCACGCTGCCCGACACGGCCTGGCGGAACGTCCTGGGGTCCGAGATTCGGTAGGCGACGAAGGCGTCGACCTCGTAGAACTTGCCGCCGGAGACCTGGACGCGGATGTCGTCGAGGTCGAAGCGCAGGATGCGCTTGTCGAGGATCTGGACGTTGTCCGCCTCGAAGAAGGGGAACGGCGCCTTGAAGTAGATGCCGGGCTCGGTCTTGACGTCGACGATCTCGCCGAACCGAAGCACGAGTGCCTGCTGGCCGGCGTTGACGACGAATATCGACGAATAGACGAGGAACAGGATGACGGCGGCGACGATGCCGATCAAGGGAAGACGGTTAGACATCAGTTTGCCCCCTGGCCCTGGACCGGATTCTGGGTCGCCGGGGCGCGTTTCTGCAGCTCAGGCAGCGGCAGATAAGGCACCACGCCCTGCCCTTCCTGGCCGATAATCACTTTGTTGGAGTCCTTCAGCACTTTTTCCATGGTTTCCAGGAACAGGCGCTGGCGCGTGATGTCCGGCGCCTTGGCATATTCGTTGTAGACGGAAATGAAGCGCTGCGCCTCGCCTTCGGCCTCCTGTACGACGCGGTTCTTGTAGGCGGCCGCCTCTTCGCGGATCTGTGCGGCTTCGCCGCGCGCCTGGCCGAGCTGCTGGTTGGAGTACTGGTTCGATTCCTCGACGAAGCGATCCTCGTCCTGCTCGGCGCGCTGCACCTCGTCGAAGGCGTCGGCGACCTCGCGCGGCGGCGCCGCGTCCTCGATCGAGATCGCATTGATCGCGATGCCCGCGCCGTAATCGTCGAGGGTGGTCTGGATGATGCCGCGCACGGCGTCCGCTATGCCCTGGCGGTCGTCGCGGAAGATGTCCTGCGCCGGCCGGCGGCCGACTGCCTCGCGCATCGCGCTTTCGCCGATCTGGCGTACCATCTCGTCGGGATTGGAGACGTTGAACAGGTAGTTGTCCGGATCGGAGACCTGGTAGGCGATCGAGAACTTGACGTCGACGATGTTCTGGTCGCCCGAGAGCATCAGGCCGGACGACGTGTTGCCGCGTACCTCGCCGACCTGGATGAGTTTTTCGGCCGTGTTGGCGTACCTGACCGTCTCGATCGGCCACCAATGGAAATGCAGGCCGGGCTCGGAAATTTCCTGCTTCGGCTTGCCGAAGCGCAGTTCGACGGCGCGCTCGTCCGGCTGCACCGTGTAGACCGACTGGAAAAGCCAGAGCGCGACGAGCCCAAGGCCGATGAGGATGAAGAGCGCCGGGCTTGCGCCACCGCCACCCGGAAGCGCCTGCTTCAGCCGGTCCTGGCCGCGGCGGATGATATCCTCGAGGTCAGGAGGACCGCCCTGCGGGCCGCCGGGGCCCCGCGGTCCCTGCCCCCAGGGGCCGCCGCCATTGCCGCCGCCGCCCCATGGGCCGCCGCCGCCGCTCTTGTCGTTCCAGGGCATGAATGTCCTTTCGGTACTTTTATTGACCCAGACGCCCGGCTATGGCCGACGCCCCCGCAAATCTCGTTTACAGCTAGGCCTTCTATAGGGATCGCCGGCTCCGCTTTCAACGCGTCGCTTTTTCTTGGATTTCAATGCACTGCCGCGCGCCGCTCGTAAACCGCGTAACGTGTCGCATGGGTATCCTTCTCACCCGCAGGGAAATCCTCGACGCTGGCAAGGTACCAGATTTCGGGGTCTATCGGCGGAAAAACCGTGTCGCCGTCTACGTTTGCGAGAACATGGGTAACGTGCAACCGGTCGGCGAGCGGCAGGGCCTGGGCATAGATTTCGCCGCCGCCGATCACGCAGAGTTCATCGGCGCCGGCCATGCAGCGGGCGCGGATCCGAGCGAGCGCGATGGCGTCCTCCAGCGAACCGGCCACCTCGCCGCCCTCGGCCCGGTATGTCTTGTCGCGGGTGACAACGATGTTCGCCCGGCCGGGCAGCGGGCGTTTCGGAAAGCTCTCCCAGGTTTTGCGGCCCATGATGATGGGCTTGCCCATGGTGCCGGCCTTGAAGCGCTTGAGGTCGCTCGAAAGCCGCCACGGCAGCCCGCCTTCGCTGCCGATGACGCCGTTCTCGGCAATCGCCACGTAGATCGCGACCTTCATGCCCTCGGTCTCCGCTTCGGTCATCAAACCGCGATCGGCGCCCTGATGGTCGCGTCGGCCTGGTAGTTCTCGAGCCGGAAATCCTCGAAGCGGAAGGCGAAAAGATCCGTCACGTCAGGATTGATCCACATGGTCGGCAGCGGCTTCGGCGTCCGCTTCAACTGTTCGCGCGCCTGCTCGAAATGGTTGGCGTAGAGGTGTGCGTCGCCCAGCGTATGAACGAAATCGCCGGGCTTCAGCCCGGTCACCTGCGCCACCATCATGGTCAGCAGCGCGTAGGAGGCGATGTTGAAGGGCACGCCGAGGAAGATGTCGGCCGAGCGCTGGTAGAGCTGGCAGGACAGCCTGCCGTCCGACACGTAGAACTGGAACAGGCAGTGGCAGGGCGGCAGCGCCATCTGGTCCACCTCCTCCGGGTTCCAGGCCGACACGATCAGCCGGCGCGAATACGGGTTCTTCCTGATCTGGATGAGCAGGTTCGCGATCTGGTCGATCTCGCCGCCATCCCTCGTCGGCCACGACCGCCACTGCTTGCCGTAGACCGGCCCGAGGTCGCCGTTCTCGTCGGCCCATTCGTCCCAGATGGTGACGCCGTGGTCGTTGAGATACTTGATGTTGGTGTCGCCGGCCAGGAACCACAAAAGCTCGTGGATGATCGACTTCAGGTGCAGCTTCTTGGTCGTGGTGACCGGGAAGCCCTTCGAAAGGTCGAAGCGCATCTGGTAGCCGAAGACGCCGCGCGTCCCGGTGCCGGTGCGGTCGCCGCGGTCGGCGCCGTGGTCGAGGACGTGCTGCAGGAGATCGAGGTACTGGCGCATCATTTCCGCCGATTCGGGAGCTTTTCAGAATATATAGGAAGCCCGCCGCCGCGAATACGCGCTTTCGCCCTTTATCCCGTCTATCGGCTCTGCCGGATTCGTTCTTCGGTTCGTGGAGCAGCGTTCTGTAGCGCAGCCATAAGCGGCGTGAGTCGCTCCAAGCCGGCCGCCACAATCGCGCAGCGGTCGAACTCCAGGCTCTCAACGAGGAAGGAAGCGGATTCGGCCTAGATGTTCTGCGCCGGCTGCCAGATTCCCAGCTTTTTCAAACTCCGCACCTCCTCCCGGATATGTCCGGTCAGCGCACGGATCGCCGTGGTTGTCGGCCGCTGGCTGGACGTCGCCAGGATCAGTTCGCGTTCGAGCGAGGGATTTTTTATCTGCCAGTATTTTATCCGGCCCTCGGCCACCGATTGATGCACGCTGGAATAGGAAAGGATCGTGTAGCCGATGCCGCTCTCGACGAGACGGAGCGTCGATGGCATGGCATCGACCTCCAGCACTATCTGCGGCTCGATGCCGGCCTCCCCGAGCACCTGGTTCAGCAACAGGCGCAAGCCGTGCGGGCGCGCCGGCAGGATCATCGGAAGTTTCGCCAGCGTGCTCGCCTCCACCGGCCCCGGGCCAAGCGCGGACGGGTCGTCCTTGGCGCCGAGCAGAAATAGCTCGTCGCGCAGCAGCGGCTCCGCCAGCAGCGTGTTCATGCGCGGTGCGTTGTAGAGCACCGCGACGTCGATCTTGCCCATCACCAGCCACTCCAGCAGATGGCCGCTGAAGCCTTCGATCACGCGCATGCTGATCTGCGGGAACGCACCGCGGAAGCTGCGCACCAATGGGGCGGTCAGGACGACGCCGACGGAGGGTGGCATACCGATCACGATCGTCCCGCGCGGGTTGGAGCGCAGGGCGGCGAGTTCGGTCGTCGCCCTGGAGACCTGCTCGAGGATGGCGGACGCGTAGTTTTCCAGCAGCTTGCCGGCTTCGGTCAGGACGATGCCGCGGCCATTCCGGTAAAGCAGCGAAACGCCCAGTTCCTCCTCCAATGCCTTGATCTGACGGCTGATCACGGGCTGGCTGACGGACAACGAGACGGCGGCGCGCGAAAAGCTGCCGAACTCGGCGACGGCCGTGAATAATTGAAGCTGCTTCAGGTCGAACATGTCCGTGCCGGTTTCTGTGCCGCGAAAATCGCCTCGCATAACTCTAAGCGGACGTGGAGCCCACCGCAAAGCTGTTATGCGCTGTTTGGAGATTATCCAGGCCCGTCCCGATAACGTAAGCTCGATTTCAAAATGGCCTCACTCGCATGGAGGCTACAAGCAGCGTGAGGGAGGAAGACGCCGTTGCAGAGCATCACGTTAGGCTTCATCGGCCTGGGCGCCATGGGGGCCCCGATGACGAAGCGGCTCGCAAACGCGGGCTACCGCGTCGTCGTGCATGACACGCGCCCGGATGCCGCCGCGATGATAGGCCATCCGGACGTCAGTGCCGCCGGTTCGCCGGCGGAAGTCGCTTCACAGGCCGAGATCGTCTTCTGCAGCCTTCCTTCGCCGGCGATCGTCCGCGACGTCGTGCTCGGCGCCGATGGTATCGCGTCAGGCTCGAAGACGCGCATCGTCGTCGATGTATCGACCACCGGGCCCAGCATGGCGGGAATCATCGAGAAGGAACTGGCCGCGAAAGACATCTCCTGGGTCGATGCCCCGGTATCGGGCGGCATCGCCGGCGCCACCAACGGCACGCTGGCGGTGATGGTGTCCTGCAAGCAGGCGACCTACGACGAGATCGAGCCCATCCTCGCGATCTTCGGACGCCAGTTCTTCTGCGGCGAGACGCCCGGCGCCGCCCAGGTCGCCAAGCTCGGCAACAACATGATAGCGGCCGCGGTCATCCTGCTGTCGGCGGAGGCGCTGGCAATGGGCGTCAAGGCTGGCCTCGACCCGCGCGTCATGTGCGACATCATCAACGCATCAAGCGGCCGCAACAGCGCCACGCAGGACAAGTTTCCGCGCGCGGTGCTGCCCGGCACCTTCGACTTCGGGTTCAAGACCGGGCTTTCTTACAAGGACGTTCGCATGTGCGTGGACGAGGCCGAGAACCTCGGAGTACCCATGGTCGGCGGCGCGCTCGTCCGGCAGATGCTCGCGGCGACAAATGCGCGTTTCGGCCCCAACTCGGACTTCACGTCGATGGTGAAGATCGTCGAGGAATGGGCTGGCGTAGAGATCCGGGCCTGATCGTCCCAAACGGAGCAGCGCGTGTCCACCCGTTCTCAGCAGTTGGCCGAGGCCGTCGCAAGCGCCGATATCCGGGCGCTCGGAGAGGCTCCGATCCTGAAAGCAAAGCTCTGCCTGCTCGATTTCCTCGGTTGCGCCTTCGAGGCGAGAGACCTGCCGCCGAGCAGGCAAGCCGTTGCGATTGCCCTGCCGGCGCAGGGCGGACACGTCGTCGGCGGCAGGCACGAGGTGACGCCGGCGGACGCGGCATTCGCCAACGCGGTGATGGGCCACGGCCTGGTGCGCGAGGACATGCATGCCGGCTCTGTCTGCCATCACGGCGTGGTCGTCTGGCCGTTGCTCATGGCGCTGGCGGAGGGTACGCGCGTTTCGGGCCGCCGCCTCCTGGAAGCGGCCGTGATTGCCTACGAGGTCGGAGGCCGGCTCGGCCGGATGACGATCAGCCCCGGCGTCTCCGCGCTCTATCGTCCGACCGGACTGGTCGCGCCGATCGGATCGGCGACCGGCGGCGCCTGGATGGTAGGGCTCGACGCCAGCCAGATCGCTTCGGCGATCGCAGTGGCCGCCAACACCTCGTCCGGACTCAACCAGTGGCCCGGCAGCGGCGCTTCCGACATGTATTTCCATCCGGGATTTGCGGCGCGCAACGCATGGAGCGCGGTGCGCCTGGCCGAGGCCGGCGCGTTCGCCAGTCCCGACATCCTCGAAGGTCCGGCAGGCTTCTTCGCTGCGTTCGCGCGCCGCGCCATGCCGGGTCCGGTGGTGCTCTTCCCCGACGGCGAGGCCGACATCCTGTCCGTCTACCACAAGGCCGCGCCGGCCTGTAATTTCGCCCAGACCGCTTGCCAGACGGCGTTGCGGCTGATCGAGATGCTCGGCCCCGATGCAGCACCGGTGCGAAACATCAGGATAACCCTGCCGGAGGCTGCCGCGAGATATCCTGGCTGCGACAGCAGCGGCCCGTTCGAGCGGTCGTTGCAGGCCAAGATGAGCATTCCTTTTGGCGTCGCCGCCGTAATTGTCCATCGGCAGCTCGCCGAAGCCAACTACCGCGATCTCGGCAATGCCGAGGTGAACCGGCTCTGCTTGGCGACCGAACTGGTGATTGGCGGCGAACTCACGGCGGCTTTCCCGCAGCGCCAGGGCGCCATGATCGAGCTGACGCTCGACGACGACCGAAGGCTCAGCATCGGCCAGCAGGACGTGACGTCGGCGACCGAAGCCGAGGTGCGCCAGCGTTTTCGCGAAGCCGCAGCGGTGGTCGTCGGCGAGGATGCAGCCGATGAGATCGAAGGTGTCGTCGATGGCCTGGAGGACGTCGGCGATGCCGGCGAACTGCCGAAACTCTGCAGCCTCCCGACGGTCGACGGGGTCGCTTCGAAGCGGCGCAAGTCGCGGCCGGGTCGCGCCATTTCCAGCGCAGCGCCGCGGCGCTGATCAGATTTA
>DATDJN010000507.1:0-2550 GCA_036520515.1 Rhizobiaceae bacterium | reverse complement strand
GGTTGCGCCGCGCTCGACCTCCGCCTGCCCCCTGCCGGCAAAGCCGTCGGCGCGTCGCCGGTCAGGCTGGACGGCGTGCCGAAGGTGACGGGCGCGGAGAAGTTCGGCGGAGATTCCTTTCCGCCAGATGCGCTGTCGGTGTTCGTCGTGCGCTCGCCCTATCATCGCGCGCGCTTCGGCTTCGGCGACCTCGACGCCTTCCTGCGCGGCCATCCCGATATCGTCGCGGTGTTCACCGCCGCCGACATCCCCGGCAGGAACTGCTTCGGCGCCATACCGCCCTTCGCCGACCAGCCGGCGCTGGCCGAGGGCGAAGCGCGCTTCCGAGGCGAGGCGGTGGCTCTGATCGCCGGAGAGCGCGCGTCGATCGCCGACCTCGACATCGCAAGCTTTCCCGTCGTGTGGAGCGAGCAGCCACACACGCTCGACCCTTGCGACGCGGCGAAGGAAGGCGCCGCGCTGCTGCACGACGGCCGGCCGGGCAACGTGCTGACGAGCGGGCTGGTCGAGCGCGGCGATGCGCAAGCGGCGCTGACGGCGGCCGCGCATGTGGTCTCCGGCGCGATCGAAACCTCCTATGTCGAGCATGCCTATATCGAACCCGAAGCCGGCTTCGCCCGCATGGACGGCGACACGCTGGTGATCTCCGCCTGCACGCAGGCGCCGCACATGGACCGCGACGACACCGCGCTGGTGCTCGGGTTGCCGCCGGAGAAAGTGCGCATCCTGCCCACCGCGACCGGCGGCGGTTTCGGCTCCAAGATCGACATGTCGCTGCAGCCGCTGGTCGGGCTGGTGGCGCTGAAGACCGGACGGCCGGCGGCGCTCGCCTATACCAGGCAGGAATCGATGACCTCGACCACCAAACGCCACCCCGCCGCGATGAGCGCGACGATCGGTGCGGATGCGGACGGCAAGATCGTCGCCATGACCTTCTCCGGTGACTTCAACACCGGCGCTTACGCAAGCTTCGGGCCGACGGTGGCGAACCGCGTTCCCGTGCATGCCTCCGGCCCCTACTTCACGCCGAACTACCGTGCCGATGGACGCGCCATCCACACCAACGGGCCGATATCAGGCGCCTTCCGCGGCTTCGGCGTGCCGCAGGCGACGATCTGCCAAGAGACGCTCTACGACGCGCTCGCCGGGAAGCTCGGCATGGACCGGCTGGAACTGCGGCTGAAGAACGCGATCCGCGACGGCGACACGACGGTGACCGGGCAGAAGCTTAGCCGCGGCGTCGGCATCTCTGCCTGCCTGGAGGCGCTCAAGCCGCATTGGACGCGCGCGCTGGCCGATGCCGAGGCTTTCAATGCTGAGCAGACGGATCGCAAGCGCGGCGTCGGCATCGCGTCCTGCTGGTATGGCTGCGGCAACACCTCGATCGCCAATCCCTCGACCATCAAGGCGGGCGTCACCGGCGACGGCAGGGTAGCGCTGCACCAGGGCGCGGTCGACATCGGCCAGGGTTCCAACACCGTCATCGCCCAGATCTTCGCCGACGCGCTGGGCGTGCCGCTGGGCGACATCAAACTGGTCGGCGCGGATACGGCGATCACGCCCGACGCCGGCAAGACCTCGGCGTCGCGCCAGACCTTCATCTCCGGAAAGGCGGCGGAGAAGGCGGCGAAGGCTTTGCGGGAAACCATCCTGCGCTTCGCCAATGTCTCGCCAGGGGCGGCGCTCGCCTTCGAGCCGGGCGTCGTCGTCGTGCGCGAGGGCGAGGCCGTCAGGCGCATCGATCTCTCGGCGCTGCCGGCCGACGGCGAGGGCTATGTGTTCTCGGCTCGCGAGACCTACGACCCGCCGACGACGGCGCTGGACGAGAAGGGACAGGGCGCGCCCTACGCGGTCTATGGCTGGGGCGCGCAGATCGCCGAGCTCGAGGTCGACATGAGGCTCGGCACGGTCAAGCTTATAAAGATCACCGCCGCGCACGATGTCGGCCGCGCCATCAACCCGCTGCTCGTCGAGGGCCAGATCGAGGGCGGCATCGCGCAGGGCATCGGCATGGCGCTGATGGAGGAGTACATCCCCGGCCGTACCGAAAACCTGCACGACTATCTGATCCCGACCATCGGGGACGTGCCGCCGATCGAGTCGATCCTGGTCGAGGTGCCCGATCCGGAAGGACCGTTCGGAGCGAAGGGGCTCGGCGAGCACGTGCTGATCCCCACCGCGCCGGCGATCCTCAACGCGATCCGCCATGCGACCGGCGTGCTGGTGACCAAGGTGCCGGCAACGCCGACGCGCGTGCTGGAAGCGATCCGCAGGGCGGAGGCAACGCCATGAACCAGCTCTCCGAACGGTTCGAAACGCGCGATCCCGGCGAAAAACAGGTGGCGGAAAAGATCCGCTGCGATGCCTGCCCGGTGATGTGCTACATTGCCGACGGCCGCACCGGCGCCTGCGACCGCTACGGCAATGTCGGCGGCAGGATCGTGCGGCTCGACCCGCTGGTCATCCTGGAGCAGCGAGCACAGACCGGCGGCGAGGCGGTGGCCTTCGACGCGGGAGCAGCCGGCGGCGAGCTGGTGAATACGGGCCAGC
>DATDJN010000506.1:0-26419 GCA_036520515.1 Rhizobiaceae bacterium | reverse complement strand
CCGAAGAAGGCGGTGGTCGCGCTCAAATGGGCGGTGCGCGAGATGGAGGAGCGCTACAAGAAGATGGCCAAGCTCGGCGTGCGCAATATCGACGGCTACAATTCGCGCCTCGCCGACGCCAAGGCCAAGGGCGAGACGCTGTCGCGCACCGTGCATACCGGCTACGACCGCGAGTCGGGCGAGGCGATCTACGAGAAGGAAGCGCTCGAGCTCGATCCGCTGCCGTTCGTGGTGGTGATCGTCGACGAGATGGCCGACTTGATGATGGTCGCCGGCAAGGACATCGAAGGCGCCATCCAGCGCCTGGCGCAGATGGCGCGCGCCGCCGGCATTCATGTCATCCTGGCAACGCAACGTCCCTCGGTCGACGTCATCACCGGCACCATCAAGGCCAATTTCCCGACCCGCATCTCGTTTCAGGTCACCTCCAAGATCGACAGCCGTACGATTCTGGGCGAGCAGGGCGCCGAGCAGCTGCTCGGCCAGGGCGACATGCTCTATACGGCCGGCGGCGGCCGCATCAGCCGCGTGCACGGCCCGTTCGTGTCCGACGACGAGGTCGAGAAGGTGGTGCGCCACCTGAAGACGCAAGGCACGCCCGACTATCTCGATACGGTAACCAGCGACGAGGAGGACGAGGTGCCGGAGGAAGAGGACGCGCCGGTGTTCGACAAGAGCGCCCTGGCGGCCGAAGACGGCGCCGACCCCATGTTCGACGAAGCGGTAAAGGTCGTCCTGCGCGACAAGAAGTGTTCGACCTCCTACATACAGCGCCGCCTCGGCATCGGCTACAACCGCGCCGCCTCGCTGGTCGAACGCATGGAACAGGAAGGCCTTGTCGGCGCGCCGAACCATGTCGGCAAGCGCGAAATCCTCTCGTCCAGAGGCGCGAGACGAGGCCCCTCTCCCGACCATTTCTGCCGGGCGCTTGAGGAAAAGCGGTCAGCTTTCCACAAGCGCCATCAGTCAGTCAGGCAGCGAGATGTTGCCGTGGGCGTCGATCGGAAAAGCCGGGTTGTGGGCCACTTCCCAGACATGGCCGTCGGCATCGGCGAAATAGCCGTACCAGCCGCCCCAGAAGGCCTTGCCCGCCGGCTTGACGATCCTGCCGCCGGCCTTCTCGGCGGCGGCGAGAACGTCATCGACCTCGGCCTCGGAGCGGGTGTTGTAGGCGAGATAGACGGCCGACGGCGACCTGGCGAAGGTGACGCCGGAATCGGCCTCCGCATCCTTGCGCGGGAAGAGCCCGAGGATGACGCCGCCCATCTGGAAGAAGGCGACGCCCTCGGTGATGCCGGCGTGCCGCTTCAGACCCATCGCCTCGTAGAAGCGCACGGCGCGATCGAGGTCGTCCGTGGCGATGGTGACGATGGAGATGCGCGGTTCCACGGACGCTACTCCCCCTTCCACTCCGGCTTGCGCTTCTCGATGAAGGCGGAGATGCCCTCCTTCGCGTCGGTGGCGAGCAAATTGTCGACCATGACGCGGGAGGCGTAGTCGTAGGCGTCGGCCAACCCCATCTCCGCCTGCCTGTAGAAGGCCTCCTTGCCGAGCCGCAGCGTGGAAGGCGATTTTGAAGCAATGGTTTGCGCGTACTTGTTGACAATCTGATTCAGGTACTCGCCGGGCACGACCCGGTTGACCAGGCCGAAATCCTTCGCCGTCGCCGCGTCGACCATCTCGCCGGTCAACAGCATCTCCATGGCGTGCTTGGGCTTCAGGCCGCGCACCAGCGCCACGCCCGGCGTCGTGCAGAAAAGGCCGACATTGATGCCGTTGACGCCGAACGTCGCCTGGTCCGACGCTATGGCGAGGTCGCAGGAGGCGACGAGTTGGCAGCCCGCGGCCGTCGCGACGCCGTCGACCTCTGCGATGACGGGCTTCGGATGGCGGACGATCGACAACATCATCTTCGAGCAGGCGTCGAAGGTCTCCTCGAAATAGGCCCTGCCGCCGTCCGGGTCGGCGCGGTGCGCCGTCATCTGCTTGAGGTCGTGGCCGGCGCAGAACATCTTTCCGGTCGCCGCGATGATAATGACGCGCACGGCAGGATCGTCCCGCGCCCGGTCAAGCTCGGCCTGGATGTCGCGCATGACCTCCAGCGACAGCAGATTGGCCGGCGGATTGGAAAGCGTGATGCGCAGGACGCCGCGGTCGAGCGCCGTCTCCTCGGCGGGGTCACGCCTCAGCGAAACGATATCGGCCATTTGCTTCTCCATGCTGCACGTCGATGCGAACCTAGCATATAGAACCGGCCTCGGGGCGATTGAAGAATAGCCCCGGCTCGTGCTTTCTCATCGGCAGGGGGCAAGACGCCGCAGGACGGCCGAGGAGGAGCGATGCCCGTACAGGCCAATCTGACGCCGGTCATGACTGCCGGCGAGGTCAACGATCTGCTGGCCAAGGTGTTTCCAGAGCTCAACGGGCAGCGCAGCTTCTACGAGACGCTCGACGTCTTCCCCGGCGGCTGCACCGTCAGGCTGAACGCCGACGAGAGCCATCTGCGGCCCGGCGGCACAGTGTCGGGACCGGCCCTCTTCGCGCTCGCCGATGTCGGCGGCTATGTCTGCGTGCTCAGCCATGCGGGGCCGGACGCGCTGTCGGTGACCACCAACCTCAACATCAACTTCGTGCGCAAGGCGGGGGTCGGTCCTATCGACGGCCATTGCCGCATCCTCAAGCTCGGCAGGAACCTGATGGTGTTCGACGTCGACATGGTGGCAGGACCGGACGGACACACGGTCGCGCATGCCACCGGCACCTATTCGATCCCGCCAAGGTAAAGACGGCCCGATCGCTACGCCTCGGCGATCATGGCGATCGATATCTTCAGTCCGGGAGCGCGCACCGGAAGCCTGGCGCCCTGCCGCGCTGGCGGCTGGTTCGGAAACCACTTGATCCATTCCCGATTCATGCCCGCAAAATCGTCCTCGTCGGCAAGGATGACGGTCGCGCTGACCGCCTTGTCGAGCGAGGTTCCGGCGGCCTTCAGGATCGCCGAGACGTTGCGCAAGGCCTGAGCCGTCTGCTCCTCTATGGTGTCGCCGACGATCGCCCCGGTCTTCGGGTCATAGGCAGCGGTGCCGGAGACGAATACCAGCCCGGCGCATTTCACCGCGTGACTATAGGCCGGCGGCGCCTTGGGAAGATCGTCAGACGACACGATGGTTCGGGACATGGCGGTTCCCCTGTCTTGAGATTGTGGTGCACGCGATGCAAAGGGAAGGGGGTGGGCAGCGCCGCGCGGCGGCTTAGCGCCGGCCGATGACGGTCACGAACTCGCCGGGAATGCGGTAGCTGCCGTCGGCGGCCCGGTGGTCTTTCACCGAGGCCAGAAATTCCTGCTCGACCTCGGCCATGATCTCCGGCGTGAAGCGCTTGACGGCGAGCGCCACCGGGCCGCCGAGAAGCATCGCCGAAAGCAGAGCGCGCTCGTCCGCAAACTCCAGTTCCTCGCGTTGCCGGTGCTCCTCTGTCCCGCGCAGGCCGGCCTGCTCGAAATCGCGTTTGAGCGAGCCGGGTGCGCCGCTGGCGAAGAAGAGCGGGCAGACCTCCGAGACGACGCGCGCGTCGACAATTGGAAAGATCTCCGCCCATCCGCAGTTGCGCCGCTCGCCCCAGACCGTGGCGACGACGCGGCCGCCGGGCTTCACCGCCCGTGCCATGGAGGACACCGCCTTGCCGGGGTCGGGCACGTACATCAGCCCGAGCGCGCAGGCGGCCAGATCGAAGGCCCCCTCCCCGCCGAGATCGTCGGCGCTCCGGCGCGCCGTTTCGACCCAGCCATAGCCGACTGAGTGGCGGGCGGTCAGGTCGACCATGTTCTGCGAGAGATCGGTGGCGAGCACATGGCCGGACGGGCCAACGGCTTCGGCGAGCGCCCGGGTGACCAGCCCGCTCCCGCAGGCGGCCTCGATCACGCGCTCGCCGGGCCTGATGTCGGCCACGCGCAGCAGCGTCTGCTGCGCCGGCGCGAGCGGGCCGCGCCATCCGTCCTCGTAGAGTTCCGACGCGGCATCCCAGCCATAGCGCTGCACGCGGAGCTGGAGCTTCGCCTCCATCTCAGGCCACCGCTGCCGCGACCAGCTTCGTCTTCAGCGGCTGGGCATCGCGGAACGCAATGAAATAGGGATCGCGCTCGAGCGCGCGGGCGACCATGGCCTCGACCTCCTCCCAGGGAGCCGCGCTTTCGATCCTGATCGTGATGCGCGTCTCCAGCGGAGCGGCGGTATTGTCGCTGACGCCGATCATCGCCGCGTCGTCGAAATCCATTTCCACGTCGACGTCGATCGCGCCGATATCGAGGCCTTCGCGCGCAGCGGTGAGCTTGATGCCGATGGCGATGCAGCCGACGAGCCCGACCCTGATGTGGAAGCCGGGCGATGGCGCCGAGCCGTCGCCGCCGATCGGCTCGGGCATGTCCATCGTCGCCGTGTAGCCGTCCTGTCTGGCGTGGCAGACGAGCCCTTGGTCGACGCGTCCGCTCGCGCGCTTGGTGTTCAGCGCGGCGGCGGGTTTCTTGCGGAAGACGTCCGCGACACGCTCGACGGCCAGGCGGATCCTTTCATTGCTGCCCATGCAACGTTCCCTCCAACCGGTGTCTCGGTTGCAAGGCTAGCAGCCCGGGTGGAGGAGCGATAGTTCAGGATGTGAATCGGCAAAGCGACGGGGGAATTGTTGTGGTAAAATAATACCGCATCCTCAAGCGATTGTATTTGCTTGGTTTTCCTGAATGCGATCAACTTGACTGCCGGCCGGGTGCCCGCTTATAAGCCCTCAACGAACAGCGGCTCCTTTCGGGCCGCCGTTTTGTTATTGGCGGGGTACCGCCAATCCAAGCAACAAGAAACGCCTTCCGGCCCCCAAGGACAACCATTCCGGGCCGAAGGTCCAGAAGAGAGCAGAACCATGGCAACCTTTTCGCAGAAGCCTGCGGACGTGGTGAAGAAGTGGGTGCTGATCGACGCCGAGGGTCTCGTCGTCGGCCGTCTCGCCACTATCGTCGCCAACATCCTCCGCGGCAAGCACAAGCCGACCTTTACCCCGCATGTCGACGATGGCGACAACGTCATCATCATCAATGCCGACAAAGTCACTTTCACCGGCAAGAAGTACACCGACAAGGTCTACTACTGGCACACCGGCCATCCCGGCGGCATCAAGGAGCGCACCGCGCGCCAGCTGCTCGAGGGCCGTTTCCCCGAGCGCGTCGTCGAGAAGGCGGTTGAGCGCATGATCCCGCGCGGCCCGCTCGGCCGCCGCCAGATGAAGAACCTGCGCGTCTATGCCGGCGCCGAGCATCCGCACGTCGCACAGCAGCCGGAGACGCTCGACGTCGCCGCGCTGAACCCCAAGAACAAGAGGGCGAAGTAACATGGCTGACCTGAATTCCCTCGCCGAACTCGGCACGGTGGCCGCCGAGCAGCCGGCCGCGCCCGTGCACGTCCAGAAGCTGGACAAGCAGGGCCGCGCCTACGCCACTGGCAAGCGCAAGAACGCGATCGCCCGCGTCTGGGTGAAGCCCGGCTCCGGCAAGATCGTCGTCAACGACAAGGAATTCGCGGCCTATTTCGCGCGTCCTGTCCTGCAGATGATCCTGCAGCAGCCGATCGTCGCGACCAACCGCGGCGGCCAGTTCGACATCATCGCCACCGTCGTCGGCGGCGGCCTGTCGGGCCAGGCGGGCGCGGTGCGCCACGGCATCTCGAAGGCGCTGACCTACTACGAGCCGGGCCTGCGCTCGGTGCTCAAGAAGGGCGGCTTCCTCACCCGCGACAGCCGCGTGGTCGAGCGCAAGAAGTACGGCAAGGCGAAGGCCCGCCGCAGCTTCCAGTTCTCGAAGCGCTAAGCGAACCTCCGAGCGATCGGATTTTTTGGAAAGGCCGCCTCCTCGGGCGGCCTTTTCGTTTTGGTTGAAGGCTCCCAGCCGGTCGCGATCAAACGACCAGGCCGGCACATCACCCTGCAACTGAAACATTTTCGCGGGTGGCCAGCCGGTGCGGCAAGCCACAGCCACCTCCCCCGCCACGTCATACCGGGGCCGCGCAGCGGAACCCGGAATCCAGAGCGCCAGCCTTTCTGGCTATGTGCTTCAGAATGCGAATTGCCGCAACGTCGCCACTCTGGATTCCGGGTCCGCTTCGCGTCCCGGAATGACGGCGTAGAGATTTCGGGCCGCTGCATGGGGAACGCGTGGATGAGTGCTCCTGCCGCATGGGAACGCGTCAGATAATAGTAATAATAGAAGACGTCGCCCCCATGCGCCGCCTCCCCACACTGTTCAATAGCCAGATTGGAAACGAGGCGTGGCAACGATTTCGCGCGTCCAACGATGCCGCAGCGACGTGCAGGCGGAGGCAGCCGGCTCGCGACGCCGCTTAGTGTGCGCTGCAAAAAGGGGTCGCATTTGCGGAAGGAATGTCGAATAAGGGGCCCCCGCAGTCAAAGAGAGGGTTCCCCATGCCGGCACGCACGATGGACCACGCCTTCACCGCGACCAGGAATGTCGGCCGCGCGGACGATCCGACCTATGCGGGCGCGCTGTCCTTCATGCGACGGCGATACACGAAGAACGTCAAGGGAGCCGATGCGATCGTGTGGGGCATTCCCTTCGACGCCGCCGTCACCAACCGGCCTGGCGCCCGCTTCGGGCCGCAGGCGATCCGCCGCGCCGCGGCGATTTTCGACAACGACCCGCAATATCCGTTCAACCGCCAGCTCTTCGAGACGATGGCGGTGGTCGACTATGGCGACTGCCTGCTCGACACCGGCAACCACCAGAGGACGCCCGCCATCATCGAGCGGGAGGCGGCGAAGCTCCTGAAGTCCGGCGCGTTCCTGCTGTCGCTCGGCGGCGACCATTTCGTCACCTGGCCGCTGCTCAAGGCGCATGCGGCGATCCACGGGCCGCTGGCGCTCGTGCAGTTCGACGCGCATCAGGACACCTGGGACGACGACGGCAAGCGCATCGACCACGGCTCCTTCGTGGCACGCGCTGCCAGGGAAGGCATCATCGATCCCGACCGCTCTATCCAGATCGGCATCCGCACCCATGCGCCTGAGGATTTCGGCATCAAGATCCTCTACGGCCACGAGGTGGAGGAGATGCGCGCGGCCGACATCGCCTACCAGATCGTCGAGCGCACCGGCGGCAAGAAGGCGTATCTCACCTTCGACATAGACTGCCTCGACCCGGCCTATGCGCCGGGCACCGGCACCCCGGTCGCCGGCGGTCCGTCCTCGGCGAAAATCCTCTCGGTTCTGCGCCAGTTGAACCAGATCGACATCGTCGGGGCCGATGTCGTAGAGGTTGCGCCCGCCTACGACCATGCCGATATTACGGCGATCGCAGGCGCGACAGTCGCTATGCAATATCTCGGCCTGCTCGCCGAACGGAAGGCGCGGCTGGAGACCCTAAACAACCACACCGTTGCGGACATGAATCACGCAAGCGGGATATGACAGCAAGTGCAGGACTGTTGACGGCAATGAAACCTAAGATCTTCATCGATGGCGAACACGGGACGACGGGTCTGCAGATCAGGTCGCGTCTGGACGGCCGCAACGACATCGAGGTCATCTCGATCCCGGTGGAAAGGCGGAAAGATGCGGAAGCCCGCGCGGACTTCCTGCGCGCCGCCGACATCGCCATCCTCTGCCTGCCGGACGCCGCTGCAAAGGAAAGCGTGGCGCTGATCGGAGATGCCGACACGCGCGTCATCGACGCCTCGACGGCGCACCGCGTCGCCGACGGCTGGACCTACGGCTTTCCGGAAATGGACAGGGCGCAGGCGAAGAAGATCGCCGAGGCGAAGCTCGTCGCCAACCCCGGCTGCTGGCCGCAGGGGCCGATCGCCGTGCTGCGCCCGCTGGTCACGAACGGCATCATCCCGGCCGGATTCCCGATCACCATGAACGGCATCTCCGGCTATTCCGGCGGCGGCCGCCAGATGGTCGAGGACTATGAGGCCAAGGGCGACGACGCGCCGGAGTTCCTGCCCTACGGCTTGACCTTCGAGCACAAGCACGTGCCTGAGTTCAGGCTCTATGCCGGCCTGTCGCGCGACCCGCTGATGCAGCCGGTCGTCGGCGATTTCGCGCAAGGCATGGTGACGGCGGTGCCGCTGCAACTCGCCGCGCTCAACCGCGTGCCGACCGGCGCCGAGCTTCACGCCGCGCTCGCCGACCATTATGCGGGGCTGGAGGATTCGGTCGTCGAGGTCGCGCCCTACGAGGCTGTCGAGCGCACGCCGGAACTCGACCCCCAGACCTACAACAACACCAACCGCATGCGGCTGCACGTCTTCGCCAACGACAGGAAGGCGCAGGCCGTGCTCATCGCCGTCTACGACAATCTCGGCAAAGGCGCTTCAGGCGCGGCGGTCCAGAACATGGACCTCATGCTGGGACTGAAGCCCTGAGGACTATGGTCGCGCCTGCCGTTCAGCGCGCGACCACGATCTCCGTCGGCAGCGGATAGGCGCCTTTCGTGCCGCGCCAGTGGGCGGCGGCGAAGCCGAGCACGACCAGCGCAACACCCTGGTGGAACAGCGCCCAGTGAAGCGGCATGTGCATCACCAGTGTGATGATGCCGATGATCGCCTGCAGCAGCACCAGATGGAACAGCACCAGCGCGCGGCGCGCATGGGTCGTGCCCGGCAGCCTCCGGCGAACCGCGATCATGTGCCAGAGCGCCAGCACGAAGACCGCATAGGCCCCGACCCGGTGCGAGAACTGCACCGTCTTCACGTTCTCGAAGAAATTGACCCAGGCCGGGCTCATGACGAACAGGTCGCCCGGAATGATCGCCCCGTCCATCAACGGCCAGGTGTTGTAGGTCAGGCCAGCGTTTGTGCCCGCCACGAGCGCACCGAGGAAACACTGGAACAGAACGGCGATCACCAGCCATCCGGCAAAGCGCCGTGTCCCCTCGTCCGCCGGCGCCTCGGAATGCGGCGCAAGCCCCCGCGCCACGACCGTGATCGCAGCGAAGATGACGAAGGCAAGCGTCAGATGGATTGCCAGGCGATACTGGCTGACGTCGGTGCGTTCGACGAGGCCGGAGGCGACCATCCACCAGCCGACAGCGCCCTGCAGCCCGCCAAGCAGCAGCAGACCGACGAGTTTCGGCGTCAGGCCCCGCTCGATACGGCCCGTCGCCCAGAAGAAGACCAGCGGCAGAGCGAAGACGAAACCGACGCCGCGCGCCAGGATCCGGTGCGCCCATTCCCACCAGAAGATGTACTTGAACTCATCAAGGCTCATGCCCTTGTTGATCTGCTGGTACTGCGGGATCTGGCGGTAGAGGTCGAACTCCTCCTGCCATTCGGCCGCGCTGAGCGGCGGAACGACGCCGTGGATCGGTTTCCACTGGGTGATGGACAGGCCGGAATCGGTCAGCCGCGTGGCGCCGCCGACAAGCACGAGCGCAAACAGCATGAGCAGGATGAGATAGAGCCAGCCGCGCACGAGCTTGCGGTTCGCCAGCAGGCGCTCACGCTCGCCGCGCACCGCGCCAGCGTTTCCGGAAGTCAGGACCTGTTCCATGGGCCGGATTGGTGGACCAAAGGCGCGGCGCTTGCAAGGCTGGAGCGACAGCGACAAGCGGTCGCGTCTGTCATGGCCCGGTCATCACGGCGTTGCGCCACCCGCCGGGAAGCCTTAAGCGATGGCGGCAAAGGGACCGGACATGCCCATTCGCCTGAAAAAGCTCATCGGTACGATACTTCTGATCGCCCTGGTGATCGTCTATGCCTTGGTCGCAACCACCGTCGCGGCGGCACGGCTCGCCGATTCCGGCCCGCTCGTGCATCTCGCCTTCTTCTTCTTCACCGGCATCCTGTGGATCCTGCCGGCCATGGGCATCATCAAATGGCTGATGCTGCCGCGTAAACCCGGGAGCTGAGGCGCGAGCAGCAGGGTCAGACCGTGACCAGCATCCTGCCGCGGTTGGCGAGCGGCGTTGTGATGCCGGACAGCATGGTGCGGATGTGGGCGACCCGCTGGTAGCGCCCGTTTACGGAGATGCGGGGCAACGCAAGCAGGTGATCCGCATGCTCGGCGCGCAGGACGCCGTGCCGTGTCGTGACCGCCGACACGTAGCCCGCTTCCTTGGCAAGCTCGACCTCGCGGCAGCCGACCGCGCTGGCATAGCCGTAAGGATAGGCCAAGTGCCTCGGGGACACGCCGAGTTGCGACCGCAGCAGGCCCACCACCTCGGTCATCTCGCGCCGCGCCTTCTCCTCGGGGAGGCGCTTCAGATTGTAGTGGTTGACAGTGTGCGCGCCGATCGAGACCAGCGGGTGCGCCGCGATTGCGCGTATCTCGTCCCAGCTCATCAGCGTCCTGCGGGCCGGCTCGCCCGGATCGACGCCGGCAATCGCCGCGAGCTCGCGCAGCATGGCGCGCTGGCCTTCCTCCGGCACTTCCCGAGTCAGGTAATCGTAGAGCCTTTGCAGCGCGTCGGACGCGCTGCAGTCGAGCGTCTCCAAGCCGCCCGGCCGCTTCAGCTCCAGGCTACGGCCGACATTGACGATGTCGTCGATGACGTCCCACCAGAGGTCGGCGGTGCCGTCGATAAGCGCCGGCGCGACATAGATCATCAGCGGCGCGCCGTGCTTCTCGAGCACCGGCAGCGCTTCCGTCAGGTTGTCGCGGTAGGCGTCGTCCGCGGTTATGGCGGCGAACAGCCGGCCAGAACCGCCCCGCCGGATGCGCTCGATCGCTTCGTCCATGGAAACAAAGGCGTAGCCGGATGCCTTCATGTCGGTGATGACGGCGTCGAGAAATTCCGGCGCGATGTTGAGGTGCCGGTTGACGCCGAGCGGTTTTTCGGGGGCTGCGGTGACGCGATGGAGCATCAGGATCGCGCCGATGCCGCCCACCAGCGGCCGGGCCAGCGGCGCAAGACCGGAATACCTGGCCACGTTGAGGGCCAGCTTCCGGATGACTTCGCCCCCGTCGAACATTCATTCACCTTTTGCGCCTAGCGTATGGCGTGGATACGCGGACGCCGTGCGGGATCAGCCCCCTGAAATACGCCCCAAGGATTGAAGGATGGTTGACGCGGCCACGTCATTTCGCAGCCTGTCGGCCAAGGCGATGACGCAGTCAGGAAGCTCGAAGGGCGGAGGGCTTTCCGTGTCCATCCTGCCCGCGAACGACCTGGAAGCGTACTCGGAGCTGGGAAGGAACGGCCTCTGCGCGCCGGCCCAGCATCCGCTCTGGATCGAGGAGTGGCAGGCCAACGTCGCGCCGGATGGCATCATCGCGATGGTCGAGGGGAACGGCAGGCCGGTCTACGCGCTGGCGCTGGAGATCGAGCGGTCGGGGCCGTTCCGCATCGCCCGGTTCATGAGCGGACGACATGCCAACGGCAATTTTCCGGCCGCCGACCCGTCCTTCCTGGAAGCCGGCTCGTTCGATCCGGCGGCATTGCTCCGCGCGGTCCGCGCGGCGCGCCCCGACATCGATGCGCTGGTGCTCGAACGGCTGCTGCCCGAGCATGAGGGCGTCGCCAACCCGCTGCTCGCGCTGCCCAATTTCCCCAGCCCCAACGTCTCGCTCGCAGTCAGCCTCGCAGGCGGATTCGATGTGCTGCTGTCGCGTGTCAGCGGCAAGCGCAAGAAGAAGAAGCATCGCTCGCAGACGCGCAAGTTCGAGGCCGCCGGCGGCTACCGCCGCATCACGGCGAAGACGCCCGAGGAGGTGTCGCGCCTGCTGGAAGCCTTCTTTGCCATGAAGGAAGCCCGCTTCCGCAAGATTGGGGTCGCCAACGTCTTCGGCGAAATCGAGGTGAAGAACTTCTTCCGCTCGCTGTTTCGCGATGCGCTCGCCGAGAACCCGCCGCCCTTCGTGCTGCATGCGCTGGAGGTTGGCGGCGTATTGCGCGCCGTCACCGGCTCCAGCCTGTCGGGCAAGCGCCTCGTCTGCGAGTTCGGCGCGATCCAGGAGGACGACCTGGCGCACACCAGCCCCGGCGATTTCCTGTTCTTCGACACTATCGCCGAGGCGTGCCGGCAGGGGCTGGAGGTGTTCGACTTCAGTGTCGGCGACGAGCCCTACAAACGGCTTTGGTGCGATATCGAGACACGCCATTTCGACGTGGTCGCGCCATTGACGGCGAAGGGGACGCTGCTCGCACAAGTGCTGCGGCTGAAGGCCGGCGTGAAGGCGTGGATCAAGAACAGCCCGACGATGTGGAGGCTGGCCAAGCTGTTGCGCAAGCGCACGGCCGGCCAGCCACCCCAAACCGCGGCCGAGGACTGAGCGGGCTTACGCCGCCGATCTGCCCGGCATCGGCGCATCCGGCGAGTTGCGGTTCGCCGGCGAGACCAGCATCACGCGCCCGTAGCCGCGCGCCTTCAGCGCCGCCGCCGTGGCGGCCGTCTGGTCGTCGGGCTCGATCACGCTGACCATGATCTCGGTGCCGTCGGCGACCAGCCGGCGGATGCCTTCGGCGTCCGAGGCGCCACATTCCACCACCACCACGTCATAGGCGCTGGTCAGGGACTGCATGATCGCCGGCAGCCTGTCGGCGGCCTTCATCGCGAGCACCGGATCGGCGGTCCCGACGGGCATCACATGGCAGTCGGAATAGTGGTCGGTGTGGATCGCTTCGGTGAACTGCGCCTCGGAGGCGAGCAGGTTGGTGATACCCCTATAGGACACGCTGTCCAGCATGGGCCGTGAGGCCGCGCCGGACGCCGTCAGGTCGATAAGGAGCACGCGCAGGCCCGCGTCGGCGACCTCTCTGGCGACCATGACGGCAGCGGCAGCACCCTCGTCGCCTTCCGGCGAAACGAAGATGGCGCGGGTCGCTCCGCCGGCGACCAGCGTCTCCGCGGCGCTCTCGACGCCGACCTCGGCAAGGCCGGCCGCATCGCTGACGGCCTGGGCGAAGGCCGGTTCGATCGTCTCCGCTTCTCGAGTCGCCTTCCACCGGGCGAACAGGTTGCGCATCATCTGCTGTTCCTCCTCGACTTCCCGTCCGGCCGGCGGCGGCTCCGCAGCCAGCGGCTCATCCATTTCGGGCTCGGCAAATGTCTTCCCGGCGAGTGCCGGGTCGGCCATGCCGGGTTCGATCACCGGCATCGGCGGCTCGTAGCGCGCCGCATCCATCATCCTTCTGTGCCGCTCCCAGGCCTCGCTGAAGGATTCGCGCGCGACCTTCATCTCCGGAAGCGGCTGCTGTCTTATCGGCTCGAGCCTCCTGGGCACGGCAATGAGGTCCGCGAGTGGCGGCAGGGCCGCGACCATCACCGGTTCAGGCAGCTCGATCTCCCCAGCCAGCGCCGGCTTCGGTTCAACCGGCTCGGCCAAAGCGGGTTCGGCGAAAGCGGTTTCGGGCAAAGCCGGCTCGGACAACGCGGCTGCGATGGTCTCTAGCGGCGGTCCAACTGCTGTCGCCGTCGCGGGTTCCGTCGCCGCCAGGATAGGCTTCTCGCTCGTCCCTGCAACGACGCGCTCCGCCTGGAATGGATCTTCCGCCAGAGCGGCCTCGATCCTCGACCCGGCCGCCGGGCGCATGGCGCGTCCGGAGAACAGCTCCTGCAGCAGCGTGACGATCGCCATGACGAGCAGCGAACCGACGAAGGCCGCGCCGACAATCGGCAGCGGTTTGGGGAAATAGGGTTCGGCCGGCACGACGGCGCGAGAGAAGGTTCGGGCATCGACCGGCAGATAGTTGCCGTCCCTGCGCGACGACGCCTCGCGATAGCGCGCGAGATAGGATTCGAGCAGCTCGCGCTGCGCGTTCGCCTCGCGCTCCAGCGCCCTCAGTTCCACTTCCTCCTCGCCGGCGCGCGCCGACTCCGCCTTCAGCCCGTTGAGGTCGGAAACGAGTTGCTGCTCGCGCAGCTTCGCCGCGTTGGCCTCTGCGGCAAGCCCCTTCAGCACGTTCTCGGCTTCGGTGCGGATCTGGCGATCGAGGTCGGAAAGCTGCGAGCGCAGCGCGCGGATGCGCGGATGGTTGTCCAGCAGCGTCGTCGACAGGTCAGCGATATCGGCCTTGAGCTGCACCTGGCGCTCGCGCAGGCGCTGGACAAGCTGCGAGGACAGCACTTCCGGCAGTGCATCGAGCGAGGCGCCGCTGTCGAGCACGGCGCGGACGCTCGCGGCGTTCGCTTCCGCCGCGCCGCGATTGGCGCGCACCCGCGACAGTTCGGTCGAGAGTTCGGAAAGCTGCTGGGTGGCGAGGACCGAATTGTTCTGGCCGATCAGGAGGTCCGACTGAGCCCGGAAACTGGCGACCCTGGCCTCAGCTTCCTTTACGCGCGTGGAGAGGTTGGCAATCTCGGGCTCAAGGTAGTTCGTCGCATCGGAATTCGACTGCAGCTTTGCGGCGGCCTGATCGGCGATATAGGCGTCGGCCAGCGCGTCGGCGATAGCGGCGGCGAGCTTCGGGTCCTCCGAGGACATCTCGATGACGATGATGCGTGACCGCTCGACACGATAGACGTTGAGCTTCTCGCGCATGACCTTGAGCACCCGTTCCTCGGGCGGAATCTCGTTCGGATCGTTCTTCAGACCGAAGATGATCAGCAGGCGCGACAGGCTCGACATGTCCGCCGTCTCGTCGAATTCGGGCATGCGCGCGAGGTTGAGCTTGAGCGCGACCTGCTTGAGCAGCTCCGGCGAGTGGATCATCTCGACCTGGCTGGTAACGCCCTCGTCGTCGAGGAGCGGGCGGTCGTTCTCGCTGCTGGAATTCGGCCGCGTGTAAGGCGACTCGCGCGGCTCGAGCGAGATCTTCGTCTCGGCCCTGTAGAGCGGCGTCGCCAAGAAGGCGAAGACCAATGCGAGCGCGGTAACCGCGAGCGCCGCGAACAAAACACGCTTCCATCGAAGGACAAGGCTGCCGAACAGCCTGCCGAGATCGACGTCGATGTCAATGGCCGATGATTGTACGCCTGACATGCATTCCCGCTCCGAGCTATCGGAAAAGCATCGTAAACAACTATGGTAACCCAGCAGTTAAGACGCACCCGGCCTGCGCCATGTATTTTAACAAGTGTCTTACCCGCAAAAGACCGCGGACTTTACCGGCCATTAACCCTAACGGATGGATAACGGACGCAGATCAGATGCCTGCCGGGCACGTATCCGGCCAGCCCAGTCGAAGGTCCGCGTCCGTCCATGAAAAGCCTCTCGCTCATCTCCCATGCGCTGCTGGCCGGCCTGGTGCTTTCGGGCTGCTCGGGCTACCGCCCTGCCCCGGCGGCGTTACACGAGATGCTTGACCAGCCTTATAGAGTGGGCGCCGGCGACCGCATTCGCGTGACGGTGTTCGAGCAGGAAAGCCTGACCAACACTTACAGCATCGACCAGTCCGGCTACTTTGCCTTCCCGCTGATCGGCGCAGTGCCGGCGCGCGGCCACACCGCCCAGCAGATCGAAGCGACGCTCGCCGCCAAGCTGCGCGAAGGCTTCCTGCGCGACCCTGACGTCTCGGTCGAGGTCGACCGCTACCGGCCGATCTTCGTCATGGGCGAGGTCGGCGCGGCCGGCCAGTATTCCTACGTGCCCGGCCTCACCGTCCAGAAGGCGGTGGCGATGGCCGGCGGCTTCTCGGCGCGGGCCAACCAGGGCAGCGTCGACATCACCCGCGACATCAACGGCAAGGTCATCACCGGCCGCGTGCGTACGTCCGACCCGCTTCTGCCAGGCGACACCGTCTACGTGCGCGAACGCCTCTTCTAATCGATGACCGCAGGCGCCTTGACCCAGAAATTGCGGATCGTTCATTGTTTTCGCTCCCCTGTCGGAGGCATCTTCCGGCATGTGCGGGACCTGACCGAGGCGCAGGCGGCCGCCGGCCATCTGGTCGGCATCGTCTGCGATTCGACCACGGGAGGCGACTTCGAGGAGCGCCTGTTCGACGAGTTGCGGCCAAGCCTCGCGCTCGGCGTCTCGCGTACGCCCATGCAGCGCCATATCGGCCCGGGCGACCTCGCCGCCGCGTGGCGCACCTACAGGATCATCAAGGAATTGCGGCCGGACATCCTGCACGGACATGGCGCCAAGGGTGGCGTCTATTCGCGCGCGTTCGGCTCACTGTTGCGGGTTTTCAGGTTTCGCGTAGCCCGCCTCTACACAGCGCATGGCGGAAGCCTGCATTACGATGAACGAACGGCGACGGGAAAGCTGTTCTTCGCGCTGGAAAGGCTGATGGCGCGTTTCAGCGACTACATCCTGTTCGTGTCGGAATATGAGCGCGGCGCCTTCCACCGAAAGGTGGGCGAGCCCGACCGCCCCAGCGGGCTTGTCTACAACGGCCTGCGCGAGGCTGAATTCGAGAAGATTGCGGCGGCACCTGGTGCCGCCGATTTCCTTTATATAGGCATGATGCGCGACCTGAAGGGAGCGGACCTCTTCATCGACGCGCTGGCGCAGGTGGAGATGCTGCTCGGCCGAAGGGTGAGCGCCGTCATGGTCGGCGCCGGCGAGCACCTTCCCCGCTACGAGGCGCAGGTCGGGCTGCTGGGGATGGAAGACCGCGTGCGTTTCCTGAAGCCAATGCCGGCGAGGCAGGCTTTCGCGCTGGCGACCACCGTCGTCGTGCCTTCGCGGGCAGAGGCGATGCCCTATATCGTGCTGGAGGCGCTGGCCGCCGGAAAGCCGATGATCGCCACCGCCGTCGGCGGCATACCGGAAATCTTCGGCGCCGGATCGCCGGTGATCGTGCGCCCCGACGCGGGCGAGTTGGCCAACAGGATGGCAGATGCGCTCGCCGATCCCCTCTGCTACGCCGCGAAGATGCCCGAAACGGTCGAGCTCAAGGCGCGGTTTGGCGCCCACGTGATGGCCGCGGAGATCGAGAAGGCCTATTTCGCCGCGCTCCGACGCTGATCGACGACGCCCGAACCTCTCGAATGCAACAGCCGCGCTCAAGCCTTTCTTAGCTATCTTCTGCTAACGGGATGCCGAAGGACGGGTCGGCAAATCATGAACAAGTTAGAGCCGGCGAGCCGCTTCTCACGGGAAGCGGTGCGCAAGCACCAGGGCGACGACGGCACAGGCCAGGCCGGCCGGCTCAACGAGACGGCCCGCCAGGTCGCCGCGCAGTACCGGCGCGACACCATGTCCCCGATCATGGTCAGCGGCGTGCTGCGCCTCGTGGAGCTGTCGCTGCTGGTCGCCTCCGGCGCCGCGCTGTTCGTCTACTATGTCGGCATCGGCACCGAGCTCGACTTCCATTATCCGGCGGTGATCGCCCTCGCGGCGCTGCTCACCGTCATCCTTCTCGACATCTCCGACTGCTACCAGCTTGCCACGCTGATGCGGCCGGTCTCCAATATCACCCGTATCGCGATCGTGTGGGCAGGCACGCTGGCGTTCTTCGCCGTGGCGGCCTTCTTCCTGAAGCTGGCGGACGATTTCTCGCGCGTCTGGTTCGCCGGCTGGTTCGTGGTCGGGTTTGTGCTGCTGGTCGGGCTGCGGCTCGTGCTTGCGCATATGCTCAAGCGCTGGGCGCGCAACGGCACGATCGAGCGCCGCGCCGTCATCGTGGGCGGCGGCAAGGCGGCCGAGACGCTGATCCGCTCGATCGAGCAGCAGCCCTACAACGACATCCGCATCTGCGGCATCTTCGACGACCGCGACGACCGCCGCTCGCCGCCGCTGGTCGCCGGCTATCCGAAGCTCGGCACCATCTCCGAGCTGATCGAGTTCGCCCGCATCGCGCGCATAGACATGCTGATCGTGTCGCTGCCGCTGACGGCCGAAACGCGCGTGCTGTCGCTGCTCAAGAAGCTCTGGGTGCTGCCGGTCGATATCCGGCTCTCGGCGCATTCGAACCAGTTGCAGTTCCGCCCGCGCTCCTATTCCTACATCGGCTCGGTGCCGATGCTCGACATCTTCGACAAGCCGATCAACGATTGGGATTCGGTCGCCAAGCGCGCCTTCGACGTGATCTTCAGCCTGATCGGCATCGTCGTGCTGTCACCGGTGATGCTGGCGACCGCAATCGCCATCAAGCTCGACAGCAAGGGGCCTGTGCTGTTCAAGCAGAAGCGCCACGGTTTCAACAACGAGGTCATCGAGGTCTACAAGTTCCGCTCGATGTACACCGACCAGGCAGACCCGACCGCCATCCGACCGGTCACCAAGGGCGATCCGCGCGTCACACGCGTCGGGCGCTTCATCCGCAAGACCTCGATCGACGAGCTGCCGCAATTCTTCAACGCGCTGTTCGGCTCGCTGTCCCTGGTCGGCCCGCGTCCGCATGCGGTAGCCGCGCAGTCGCACAACCTCCTCTACAACGAGGTGGTCGACGGCTATTTCGCCCGCCACCGCGTCAAGCCCGGGGTCACCGGCTGGGCGCAGATCAATGGCTGGCGCGGCGAGATGGACACCGACGAAAAGATCAGGATGCGCACCGAGTACGATCTCTACTACATCGAGAACTGGTCGCTCTGGCTGGACCTCGAGATCCTGCTCCTGACGCCTATCCGGCTGCTCAACACGGAAAACGCCTATTGAGCGCCATCGCCCATGAGCTGCCGGCCGAGGCGGTCAACGCCAAGCTCATCGCGCTGATCTCGTCCGCCGCCGTGGTGCTCGGCGTCTTCCTCTCCGGCTTCGTCATCCGCGAGCCGGCGCCCTACGAGATCTACATGGCCGCGCTCATCGCCATATGGGCGCTGTTCGGCCTGCGCATCTCGCGCGCCGTCACGCCGCTGCTGGTACTTCTGGTGTTCTTCAACATCGGCGGCATGATCTCGATGACGCAGATGTCCAACCTGATGGACACGCCGCTCTATCTCGCGGTGTCGCTGTTCCTCGCCTTCACGGCCGTGTTCTTCGCCGCCGTCACGGAAGCGCGGCCCTCGCTCTACCGCCTTGTCTTCCGGGCCTGGGTCGCGGCGGCGCTCGTCACCTCCACCCTCGGCATCATCGGCTATTTCGGGTTGATGCCGGGCGCGGAGATGTTCACCAAGTTCGAGCGCGCCGCCGGCGCCTTCGAGGACCCCAACGTCTTCGGTCCGTTCCTGGCGCTGCCCGGCATCTACCTGCTCTACCTGGTGCTGACCGGCAACCCGCTGAAGATGATGCTGTACGCCGTGCCGCTCCTCATCGTGGTCGCCGGCATCTTCCTCTCCTTCTCGCGCGGCGCCTGGGGCCTTTTCGGTGCGGCGGCGATCATGCTGACCGCAGCGCTCTTCCTTCAGAGCGGCAGCGGAAAGTTCCGCCTGCGCATCGTCGTCATGAGCATCGCCGCGATCGCGCTGTTCATCGTCGGCTTCATCGTCATCCTGCAGATACCCGGTGTCGCGGACATGCTGACGCAACGCGCCCAGCTTGCACAGGACTACGATTCTGCGCGCCTTGGCCGCTTCGCGCGCTACGCGATCGGCTTCCAGATGGCGATGGAGCATCCGTTCGGCATAGGCCCGCTGGTCTTTGGCCAGACCCTCGGCGAGGACACCCACAACATCTGGCTGAAGGCGCTGCTCGACTATGGCTGGCTAGGCTTCGCCTGCTGGGCCATCATGGTCGGCTGGACGATCCTGGCGGGCCTGCGCATCCTCTTCCGCAACCGGCCCTGGCAGCCATTCCTGCTCTGCGCCTATGTGGTCTTCCTGGGCCATGTCGCGCTCGGCACCGTCATCGATACCGACCACTGGCGGCATTTCTACATGCTGATCGGCCTCGTCTGGGGCGCCATCGCGCTCGAATACCGCCATCAGCGCGGCCTGCCCATACCGCTTGCCTGACACGGCCTGCCCGGCAAGGCGGGCCATGTCAGATGCCCAACAGGCCGCCTACCAGACGAATGCGTTGTGCATGCGGGCGAACATGCCGGGCCGCTTGCCGGTCAACACCGAGCGGATGTGGCGCGCTGCCGTCGCGGCGCTTACCGTCTCTCCGAGATGGCAATAGCAGATCACCTCGTGCAACTGGCCGTCGCTCAATTCGAAGAAGCGCCTCGCTTCGCCATAGCTGTCGTCCCTGAGCCCGGCGTCGCGCAGCACCTCATCCTGGAAGGCGACCGAAAGTGCCGAGCCCTCTTCGCGCATCCGGGCGCGCACGGCTTCCGGCTGGTACTCGGTCTCGCGCAGGGTGGTCAGACGTCTTTCGGGATTGCGTTCCAGGAGTTCGGCCCAGCGCTCAAGGCGTTCGCCGCGTGTCATCTCGGGGCGCGAGTAGTTGCGGTCCACTTCGGCCACGACTTGCAGCTTGTCGATAGTTTCGTGTTTCATGTCGGTTCTCCAATTCGGATGGAAGCCCGACCCCTGATTTCTGGACGGCAGCGTGACTCCGCCGGACCCTGATGTCCAATCACGATGTTCGGCATGCCATCACGCGCGAAGATGGCTCGCTCCTTCCGGCGGTCGATGGTTCGAGACAACGGACGTTGTCAAACGGCGCCTGTCTTTCTAGCGTCGCGACATGGCCAAGCTGCAAGCCTACCGAGCCAAGCGGAATTTCTCCAAAACGCCGGAGCCGACCGGCGCTGCCGTCGCCCAAGCCGGCAACCGCTTCGTCGTTCACAAGCATCATGCGACAGCAGACCACTACGATTTGCGCCTTGAGGTCGGCGGCGTGCTGAAGAGCTGGGCTGTTCCGAAAGGCCCGTCGCTCAACCCGGCCGACAAGCGTCTGGCGGTGGAGACCGAGGACCATCCGCTCCAATATATCGACTTCGAGGGCGTGATCCCGAAGGGAGAGTATGGCGGCGGGCCGATGATCGTCTGGGACACCGGCGTGTGGGCGCCCATGGACGATGTCGGGAAGAGCCTGAAGACCGGCTCGTTCAAGTTCCGTCTCGCCGGCCAAAAGCTGAACGGCGGCTGGATGCTGGCGCGGCTGAAGGGCAAGCCCGAGGACAGGGGCAAGAAGAACTGGCTCCTTTTCAAGGAGCGCGACCTCGCCGCCGACGAGCAGGCCGACATCCTCGCCGAGCGGCCGGAAAGCGTGAAGACCGGCCGCCGGATCGAAGAGCTGGTCGAGGGGGCGACGCCCGCCGCCCAGCCGCCGGCAAAGCCAGTTCGCCTGCGTCCCGGCGCGGTGCCTGGCGCAAGGAAGGCCGATGTCCCGCGCGTGGTGGAGCCTCAGTTGGCCACCCAAATCCCCGCTCCGCCCGACGGTCGGCTGACGGGGGACGCGTGGCTGCACGAGATCAAATTCGACGGCTACCGCACCATGGCACATCTGGGGGCCAGCGGCGTCAGGCTGGTCACGCGCGGCGGCCTCGACTGGACGAAGCGGTACGGCGACCTGCCGGAGGCATTTCGCCGACTGCCCTGCCGCGAAGCGATCGTCGATGGCGAAGTGGTGGTGCTCGACGACAAGGGCATCAGCCGCTTCGGTCTCTTGCAGGACGCGCTGTCGCGGGGCGCCGGCAACAGGCTCGTCTTCTACGCCTTCGACCTCCTCCATCTCGACGGCTGGGACCTGAGACAGGCGCCGCTGGTCAAGCGCAAGGCGCTGCTGGCGCAACTTCTGTCCGGTCACGCGACCGGCCGCTCCGCGATCCAGCTCAGCGACCATGTCGAGGGCGACGGCCATGCGCTCTACGAACGCGCATCAGAACTCGGCCTCGAAGGCATCGTCTCGAAGCGAGCGTCGGCCACGTATCAGAGCGGCCGCTCGAAGACCTGGACCAAGACCAAGGCTCTTTCCACCGGCGATTTCGTGATCGCCGGCTACACGACATCGCAGGCGGCGGAGGGCCTCGCTTCGCTGGCGCTTGGCGAATGGGAGGACGGCGAGCTGCATTACCGCGGCAAGGTCGGCACCGGCTTCGACAGCGCCACCGCACAGGCGCTGCACGAAAGGCTGGAAGCGCTGCGCAGCGGCGCCGTCCCGCTCGACGGCGCGCCGAAGGACATAGTCTGGGTGCGGCCGGTGCTTTCCGCCCATATCCACTACGCCAACCGCACGAGCGACAACCTGCTGCGCCACTCCGTGTTCAAGGGCCTCAGGGAGGTCGAGCTGTCGACGCCTGTCGCCGCAACCCGGCGCAAGCGGCTGATCTCCGAGGCCGATCTCGCGACGATCTGGGTCACCAACCCGACGCGCCGGCTGTTCGGCAAATCCGGCCCGACCAAGCTCGACATCGCCGTCTACTACGCCTTCGTCGGCGACTTCATGCTGCCGCACATCATGGGCCGGCCGGTGTCGCTGGTGCGCTGCCCGACCGGGCGGCCGCAGGATTGCTTCTTCCAGCGTCATGCCTTCACCGGCATGCCGGCCTCGGTCGGCACCTTCGAACTGACGAACTCCGAGGGCGAGGACAAATCCTACCTCTCCGTGGAGGACGCCAAGGGCTATCTCGCGTTGGCGCAGTTCGGCGTGGTCGAGTTCCACACCTGGGGCGCGACCCGCAAGCGGCTGGAAAAGCCCGACCGCGTCACCTTCGACCTCGACCCAGGCGAGGGCGTAGCCTGGCGCGAGATCGTCGAGGCCGCCGCCCACATCCGCGGCGAACTGGAGGCGCTGAAGCTGACACCCTTCGTCAAGACCTCCGGCGGCAAGGGGCTGCCTGTCGTGGTGCCGGTCAAGCCGAAGCTCGGCTGGAAGGCGGTGCACGAGGCGACCGGAAAAATCGCCGCCAGGATCGCCGCCGGCCAGCCGGACACCTTCACCACCAACATGGGAAAAACCCACCGCAAGCGGCGGATTTTCATCGATTTTCACCGCAATGCGCGCGGCCACACCTCGGCAGCCCCCTACTCGCTGCGCGCCCGCACCAGCCTGCCGGCGTCGACGCCCGTCGCCTGGGCCGACCTCGGTGCCATCGACGCTCCGGAAGATTTGAATTATTCTTCGCTCCAGGGTCTCCTTTCGATGTCAGGAGATCCGTGGGCGGATATTGACGAATTCGCCAAAGACTTGCCGGTATTGTCTGCCGGCAAGTAAGTCTGTGTGCTGCGTAGGAGACGATGATGGCGCCCCGTGCAAGCTGGAAAGGCTACCTCAAACTCAGCCTCGTGAGCTGTCCGGTGCGGCTTTATCCGGCGACAAGCGCCAGCGAGCGCATCAGCTTCAACCAGCTCCACAAGAAAACCCACAACCGCATCAACATGAAGCCGGTCGATCCCGAACTCGGGCTGGTCGAGCGCTCCGACCTCGTCAAGGGCTACGAGTACGAGGACAAGCAGTACATCATCATCGAGGACAGCGACCTCGAGGCGGTGCGCATCGAATCCAGCCACACGATGAACATCGAGGCCTTCGTCGACGAAGGCTCGGTCGACGTGATCTACCAGGACGCGCCCTACTACCTCGCGCCCGACGGCGCGATGGCGGAGGAGACATTCATCGTGCTGCGCGAGGCGATGCGCAAGACGGGCAAGCTGGCGATCGCGCGCCTCGTATTGTCCAGCCGCGAACGCGTCATCACCATTGGCGCGCGCGAGAACGGCATGTTCGTCTGCACGCTGCGCAACCCCAACGAGGTGCGCGGCACCGCCGAATATTTCGGCGCCATCCCGGCAGGCACGCCCGATCCGGAGATGCTGACGCTGGCCGAAGCACTGATCAAGCAGAAAGAGACCACCTTCGATCCGAAGAATTACGAGGATCGCTACGAGGCGGCGCTGATGTCGATGATCCGCGAGAAGCTGAAGGGTCACAAGCCGATCATCGCGGCCGCACCCGAGCGCGGCAACGTCATCAACCTGATGGACGCGCTGAAGGCGAGCCTCGGGCAGGCGAAGCCGCCGGCCAAGAGCAAGAGCAAGGTCGTGGCCGAGGCGCCTCCGGCGAAGGTTGCGGCGGCAGGCGGTGGCCGCAAGACGGCCGGCAAGGGCAAGAAGTGACGGTTGCCCCCGGCAAGGTCTTCGGAACCTACGGAGCGTTTTCCGCACTGCCGCATCGCCTGCTCGCAAAGGAAGCCGCGCGGCAGGGCGTCCTGCTCAGCCGCGGCGCCTCGCGCCGCACCTCCCGGCTGGTCTTCGGCCGCAAGCTCCTCGACAGCGCCGCCGAAGCCGACATCGAAGAACGCTTCGACGCGGAAATGAAGGTCGGACGGCGGCCGCTCAGTGAGAATGGCTTCCTGCGCCTGCTCGGCCTCGCCAAGCCCCCTCCGCCGGCGGAGCTCAGCCGCCAGTCACTGCTCGACCAGTCGCGTCTCGAACCGGGCCTGCTCGACCTGCTTTCCCTTTTCGACGCATTCGAGCACGACGACGAGCCCTACTCGTTCCGCGACCTCATCCTCGCCAGGAAATATGCCGGCCTGGTCGCGAGCGGCGCGAGCTGGAGCGCGATCGCGCGCTCGATCCACCGCTCGGGCCCGGTGGAGTCGCTGACGGCGCTGTCGCTGCACGCGGCCGACGCCGAGACGATCTACGCGCTCTCCGCCGCTGGCGTCAGCGAGCTCAGCGGCCAGATGGTCCTCGATCTCGACATCGCCGACGAGGCCCGGCTCGAAGAGCTTTTTGTCGCTGCCGAGGAAGCCGAGGCCGAGGATCGGCACGACGAGGCCGCCGCGCTCTACCAGCGCTGCCTCGCCATCGACCCAGCCGACGCGGTCGCCGCGTTCAACCGCGCGAACTGTTTGCGCGCCGCGGGCCGGCATGCGGACGCCGCGCACGATTATGCCCGCGCGATCAAGCTGGACGGCTCCTTCGTCGAGGCGTGGTTCAACCTCGCCGGCATGATGGCGGAGGACGGGCGCACGGCGTCGGCGCGACGCCATCTCCGCAAGGCCATCGCGCTCGACCCCGGCTATGCCGACGCGATCTACAACCTCGCTCGGCTGGAGTTCGAGGCCGGCGATCACGGAGAGGCGCGCCGGCTCTGGGCGCGCTATCTGGAGCTGGACGACAAGTCGAACTGGGCGAAGATCGCCCTGCGCGGCATCCAGTTCATCGACCTCCAGGCCATGCAGAAATCGGCAGGTTAGAGCGGTTCAGAGACTGATGGATTTCCTTTTCGACGGTCCGGAGGAAGCCGCCACCACCATCCTGCTCGCGCACGGCGCCGGCGCTCCGATGGACTCGGCTTCAATGAACGCCATCGCCGCCGCCCTTGCCGGAGCGGGCTTGCGTGTCGCGCGTTTCGAGTTCGGCTACATGGCGAGCCGCCGTACCGGGGACGGCCGCAAGCCGCCGCCGCGCGCCGAAACGCTGATCGGCGAATACCGGAACGCAGTCGGCGGACTCGGCGCATCGGGACCGCTGGTCATCGGCGGCAAGTCGATGGGCGGCCGCGTCGCCAGCATGCTCGCCGACGAGCTTCTCGCAGAAGGCCAGATCGCCGGCCTCTTGTGCCTTGGCTACCCGTTCCATCCTCCCGGCAAGCCCGAGCAGTTGCGCACCAAGCATCTCGCCGAGCTGAAGACCCCTGCCCTTATCTGCCAGGGCACGCGCGACATTTTTGGCAGCCGCGAGGAGGTTTCGGGCTATACGGTGTCCAGGCGGATCGAAATCCTGTGGCTCGAAGACGGCGATCATGATCTCAAGCCGCGCAAGGCCATCTCCGGCTTCACCGCCGCCGATCACCTGCAGACCGTCGCCGGGACAGTGCAGGCATGGAGCGGCGGGCTGGCGCGGTAGCGCCCGTGCCTGTGCCTTCCGGTACGCGTCAATTCCTTACCGACGGCGTTGTCGCCGACATTGTCGGGCAGCAGCAGACCGCCGACGAACGGTATCAGAGACACACAGGAGCTCGCCATGAACGCCGCTGCCGATGCCGCCGTCGTCGCTGCGCCCGATACCCGGCTCGCTGAAATTCTCGGCAGCCAGCGCGCCGCCTTCCTGCGCGACGGCCCGCCGACGCTCGCCGAGCGCCGCGCCGACCTGAAGACACTCAAGGCCGCATTGCTCGCCCACCGCGTCGAGATCGAAAGCGCGCTCGACAGGGACTTCGGCCACCGCTCCCGCTACGAGACGGCGATGATCGAGGTCGCGACCCCGGTCCAGGGCATCGACTATCTCCACCGCA
This sequence comes from Rhizobiaceae bacterium, assembly GCA_036520515.1. GTDB lineage: Bacteria > Pseudomonadota > Alphaproteobacteria > Rhizobiales > Rhizobiaceae > Mesorhizobium_K. Next base: position 529 of record DATDJN010000506.1, on the reverse strand, counting down.
ACCTGCGCCGCTTCATGCGGCCCGAGCGCCGCCATGTGGCGATGACGTTCCGCTTCGCCACCGCTCGGGTCGAGTACCAGCCGCTCGGCGTCATAGGCATCGTCGCCCCCTGGAACTATCCGGTCGCGCTTGCCCTGATGCCGCTCGCGACCGCCATCGCCGCCGGCAACCGGGCGATGATCAAGCCGTCCGAATTCACGCCGGAGACCAGCCGCCTGCTGGCCAGGATGCTCGGCGAAACCTTCCCGGAGGACAAGGTGGCGGTCGTCGTCGGCGATGCCGCGGTGGGCGCCGCCTTTTCGGCCCTGCCCTTCGATCACCTGCTGTTCACTGGCAGCACGCAGGTCGGTCGCGCGGTGATGAGGGCGGCGAGCGACAACCTCGTGCCCGTCACGCTCGAACTCGGCGGCAAGTCGCCGGTCATCGTGGCGCCCGGCCACGTCCATGACCGCTCCGTCTCCTCGATCGCCTTCGGCAAGCTCGCCAATGCCGGCCAGACCTGCATCGCGCCCGACTATGTGATGGTGCA
>DATDJN010000505.1:0-40216 GCA_036520515.1 Rhizobiaceae bacterium | reverse complement strand
CCCCGACCAGGACTTCCACATGATCTGGCAGGTCGATCCGAAGGCGCAGAAGCGCCTTTCGGAGATCGCCCAGGCCGTGAAATCCGCGGACAAGCTCATTCTCGCGACCGACCCGGACCGCGAAGGCGAAGCCATTTCCTGGCACGTGCTGGAGGTGCTGAAGAACAAGCGCGTCCTCAAGGACAAGCCGGTCAGCCGGGTCGTCTTCAACGCCATCACCAAGCAGTCCGTTCTGGACGCAATGGCAAAGCCCCGCCAGATCGACGCGCCGCTGGTCGACGCCTACCTGGCCCGCCGCGCGCTCGACTATCTCGTCGGCTTCACGCTGTCGCCGGTGCTGTGGCGCAAGCTGCCCGGCTCCCGCTCGGCCGGCCGCGTCCAGTCGGTGGCGCTGCGACTCGTCTCCGACCGCGAGGTCGAGATCGAGAAGTTCGTGCGCGAGGAATACTGGCAGATCGCCGCCGCCCTCGGCACGCCGCGCGCGGACAGTTTCGAGGCCCGCCTCACCGGCTTCGAAGGCAAGCGGCTGCAGAAGCTCGACATCTCCTCACAGGTCATGGCCGACGATATCCGCGCCATGCTGGAAGGGGCATCGTTCAAGGCGTTGTCGGTCGAGGCAAAGCCCACCAAGCGCAATCCCGGACCGCCCTTCACCACCTCGACGCTGCAGCAGGCGGCGTCCTCGCGTCTCGGTTTCTCGGCGACGCGCACCATGCAGATCGCCCAGCGTCTCTACGAGGGCATCGACATCGGCGGCGAGACCGCTGGCCTCATCACATACATGCGAACCGACGGCGTGCAGATCGCGCCAGAGGCGATCAGCAGCGCCCGCGACGCAATCGCCAAGGAATTCGGCGAGAAGTACCTGCCCGAGAAGCCGCGTATTTACTCGACGAAAGCCAAGAACGCGCAGGAAGCCCACGAGGCGATCCGTCCGACCGACTTCTTCCGCACGCCCGGCCAGATGAAGCAGTACCTGGATAGCGACCAGTTCCGCCTCTACGACCTGATCTGGAAGCGCGCCATATCATCGCAGATGAACCCGGCCGAGATCGAGCGCACCACCGCAGAGATCGAGGCGGTCAACGGCGCTCGCACCGCGACCTTGCGCGCCGTCGGCTCGGTCGTCCGCTTCGATGGCTTCATCGCCGCCTACACCGACCAGAAGGAAGACGACGCCGAGGACGAGGAGGACCGCCGCCTGCCGGAGATCCGCGCCGGCGAAACGCTCGAGCGCGAGAAGATCGACGTCACCCAGCACACGACCGAGCCGCCGCCGCGCTACACCGAGGCGACGCTGATCAAGAAGATGGAAGAGCTCGGCATCGGCCGCCCTTCCACCTACACCGCGATCCTGAAGACGCTTGAGGATCGCGAATATGTCACCATCGACAAGCGCCGCCTGATCCCGCAGGCTAAGGGCCGGCTGCTGTCGGCGTTCCTCGAAAGCTTCTTCGAGAAATACGTCGAGTACGACTTTACCGCTTCGCTGGAGGAGAAGCTCGACGAGATTTCCGACGGCCGACTCGCCTACAAGGATGTGCTGCGCGACTTCTGGCGCGACTTCTCCAAGGCGATCGACGACATCAAGGACCTCAGGATTTCGGAGGTGCTCGACGCGTTGAACGAGGATCTGGCACCGCTGCTCTTTCCTGCGAGAGCCGACGGCTCGAACCCGCGCACCTGCCCGAAATGCGGCACCGGCACCCTGTCACTGAGGCTCGGCAAGAGTGGCGGCTTCATCGGCTGCTCGAACTACCCCGAGTGCAACTACACCCGCCAGTTCGGCGCCGAAAATGCCGAAAACGGTGAGGCCGAAGGGCCGAAGGAACTCGGCAAGGACCCGTATACCGGGGAGGAGATCACGCTCCGCACCGGCCGCTTCGGCCCCTATGTCCAGCGCGGCGAAGGCAAGGAAGCGAAGCGCTCCAGCCTGCCCAAGGGCTGGACGCCGGAAAGTATCGACCACGAGAAGGCGATGGCGCTGATCTCGCTGCCGCGCGACGTGGGAAAACATCCCGAGAGCGGCAAGATGATCTCGGCCGGGCTCGGCCGCTACGGGCCGTTCGTGCTTCACGACGGCACCTACGCCAACCTCGAATCCATCGAGGATGTCTTCTCGATCGGCCTCAACCGCGCCGTGTCGGTGCTGGCCGAGAAGGTCTCGAAGGGCCGCGGCGCGCGCAACGGCGGAACCCCGGCTGCGCTGAAGGAGTTGGGCGACCATCCGGACGGCGGCAAGGTGACTGTCCGCGACGGCCGCTACGGCCCCTATGTGAATCACGAGAAGGTCAACGCCACCCTGCCCAGCGGCAAGGACCCCATGTCGGTGACGCTTGACGAGGCAGTCGCGCTCATCGCCGAGAAGGCGGCCAAGGGCGGCGGAGCCCGGCGACCGGTGCGCAAGGCGGCGGCGAAGAACGGCGACGCCAAGAAGCCGGCGGCAAAGAAGAGCGCTGCGAGAAAGAAGGCATAGTTGGCAAGGCGAATTCCCGGTACGGGCCAGAGAGCTTCCGGCAAAACCGAGGGCAAGGTTGCCGCATCGAAGGGTGACTTCCGACCTACGAAGGTAGACGTCCTCAAATACATCGCCCAGAACCCCGACCGCTCGGGCAAGCGCGAGATCGCCAAGGCTTTTTCGCTGAAGGGCGAGGACCGTGTCTGGCTGAAGGACATGCTGCGCGACCTGCAGGACGAGGGCCTGCTCAACAAGGAGCGCAAGCGGCTCACCCGCGCCGGCAGCCTGCCGCATGTCAGCGTGCTCGAGATCTACTCCCGCGACGCCGACGGCGGGTTGCTCGCCCGCCCGAGCGAGTGGGACGAACGTTTCGGCGAGGCGCCGGTCGTCTCGTTGCGCCCATCGCGCAGCGGCCCGGCCCCGGGCGTCGGCGACCGCGTCCTGGCAAAGACCTTCCCGTCCGACGAGGGAGAAGGCCCGGCCTACACCGGCCGCGTCATGAAGGTGTTCGAGAAGCGCGCCGAGGCAGTGCTCGGCGTGCTGCGCCAGGCAGACGACGGCTCCTTCCGCATCGAGCCCGTCCAGCGGCGCCAGCCGGAGATGACGGTCTCGCGCGACGACCTCAACGGCGCGGAGAAGGGCGACCTCGTCGAGGTCGAGCAGGTGGCGTCTGCTCGCTACGGCCTTCCCCGCGCCCGCGTCATCCAGCGGCTCGGCTCGCTGACCTCGGAGAAGGCGGTCTCGATGATCGCCATCCACGCGCACGAAATTCCGCATATCTTCCCGCAGGACGTGCTTGCCGAAGCGGAGGCGGCAAAACCCGCTGCCATGAAGGGACGCGAGGATTTCCGCCACGTTCCCCTCATCACCATCGACCCCGCTGACGCCAAGGATCACGACGACGCCGTCTACGCCGAGCCCGACCCGGACGAGAAGAATGTCGGCGGCGTCATCGTCACCGTCGCCATTGCCGATGTCGCCGCCTACGTCCGCCCAGGCACCGCACTCGACCGCGAGGCGCTGAAGCGCGGCAATTCGGTCTATTTCCCCGACCGCGTCGTGCCGATGCTGCCCGAGCGCATCTCCAACGACCTCTGCTCGCTGAAGGAAGGCGTCGATCGCCCGGCACTCGCCGTGCAGATGACCTTTTCGGCCGAAGGTCGAAAAATCCGCCACTCCTTCCACCGCATCATGATGAAGTCGGCGGCCAAGCTCGCCTACCGCCAGGCGCAGGCGGCGATCGACGGCGCGCCCGACGACGTCACGGCCCCCATCCTTGATTCGGTGCTGAAGCCGCTATGGGACGCCTACGCTGTCCTGAAGCGTGGCCGCGTCTCGCGCCAGCCGCTGGAGCTCGACCTGCCGGAGCGCAAGATCGTGCTGAAGCCGGACGGCACGGTCGACAAGGTCATCGTTCCCGAGCGCCTCGACGCCCACAAGCTGATCGAGGAGTTCATGATCCAGGCGAACGTCGCCGCGGCCGAGACGCTCGAGGCGAAGCTCCAGTCGCTGGTCTACCGCGTCCACGACGCACCCTCGCTCGCCAAGCAGGAATCGCTGCGCGAGTTCCTGGCCACCCTCGGCATGTCGCTGGCGCGCGGTGCCTCGCTGACGCCGGGCCAGTTCAACGGCATCCTTGCGCAGGTGCAGGGCGCCGACAACGAGGCGCTGGTCAACGAGGTGGTTCTGCGCACGCAGAGCCAGGCCATCTACTCGCCGGAGAATCTCGGCCATTTCGGTCTCAATCTGCGCCGCTACGCGCATTTCACCTCGCCGATCCGGCGCTATGCGGACCTCATCGTCCACCGCGCGCTGATCTCGTCGCTGAAACTGGGGCCTGACGGCATCACGCCGGCCGAGGAGCAGCGGCTGGAGGAGATTTCTGGCCTGATTTCCGCCACCGAGCGCCGCGCCATGGCGGCCGAGCGCGAAACGGTCGACCGCCTGATCGCCGCCTTCCTCGCCGAGCAGGTCGACCAGACCTTCGAGGCCCGCATCTCCGGCGTCACCAAATCGGGACTATTTGTCCAATTGCCGCAGTACGGCGCGGATGGTTTCATCCCCATATCTTCACTCGGAGATGATTATTACCATTTCGACGAAGCCGCGCGCGCCCTGTTCGGCAGCCAGTCGGGCAAGGGCTTCCAGCTCGCCGACCATGTCGAGGTCAAACTGGTCGAAGTGGCGCCGCTTGCCGGCGCCATGCGCTTCGAGATGCTGAGCGAGCCCAAACCCCTGCCGGGATCGAAGCGCTCGTTCCACAAGTCGAAGGGCGGCAGGAAATTGCGGGAACGCGCCTCACAGCCGCGCCGCGGCAAAAGGAGATGAGCATGGAAACCCAGGTCTTCGGAGGCGAGCACCATACGGGCCGCCCTGCCCGGCCGCTCTGGAACGCCATGTGGAACGGCTGTCGCGGCAGATGCCCGCATTGCGGACAAGGCAAGCTCTTCTCGGCCTTCCTGAAGATCGCGCCGGCCTGCGACCGCTGCGGCGAGGAATTCCATCACCACCGTGCCGACGACCTGCCCGCCTATCTGGTTGTGGTCATCGTCGGTCACGTCATCGTCGGCGCCTTCATGGGCGTCGAGGCGACGAGCACGCTCTCGACCTGGCAGCACCTCGCCATCTGGGCGCCGCTTACCGTCGCCATGGCGGTCGGCCTGCTTCGGCCGGTAAAGGGCGCCGTCGTCGGCTTGCAATGGGCGCTCTTCATGCACGGCTTCGGCGGCGAACACGAGGCGCTGGAAACGCATCCGGAGATGTGAGCCGCCGGCGCGCTCGTCCTGACGGGAAGAGGCATTCGCCGGCCGGAAAGTTTCACTTCCAGCGCCCTGAGGGCTGTGGCCCAATTCCATCCAGCGCGGTGCTGCCCTAAGCTGCCGGGATGGAAGGACTTACCAGGACCCAGGTGGACAGGCTCGAAGCGGCGGCACTCGGCCCCGGTCCGCTTCGCCCGCGCGACGCCGCAACCCTCATCCTCATCGACTGCAAGGGCGGCGCGTTCCACGTGCTGATGGGGCGGCGGCATATGCGGCACGCCTTCATGCCAGGGAAATTCGTCTTTCCCGGCGGCCGCACCGATCCGACCGATAGCCGCGTCGCCATCGCCTCGGCCCTGCATCCGCATGAGGAGGCCAAGCTGACCGCCGGTACAGGCCGCACCAGCCTCGCCCGTGCCCGCGCCATTGCGCTCTCGGCCATCCGCGAGACATACGAGGAAGCCGGCCTCCTGATCGGCGAGAAGGCGCCCTTCGCCGCAAGCAAGGCCGGTTGGCAAGGCTTCGCCGAGCACGGGGTTCGCCCCGCCCTTTCCGGCTTGCGTCTCATCGCCCGCGCCATCACGCCGCCCGGCCGCGTGCGCCGCTTCGACACGCGCTTCCTGAGCGCCTGGCGCAGCGACGTCGCCCTCGAACTGCCCGAAGGCGGCCCGACCAACGAGTTGGAGGAACTGGTGTGGCTGCCGGTCGCCGAGGCCAAGAGCGCCGACATACCGGACATCACAAGGACCATTCTCGGCGAACTGGAGCAGCGCCTCGCCGACGATCCCAAGCTCTCGCCCGGGGCGCCAACGCCCTTCTACCGGATGATCCGCCAGCGCTTCGTCCGCGAGCTGCTTTGAAGGCTCGGCTCGTCGCCCCCGCGAAGGGCGGGAGCGGCGCCGGCCTCACCTGAACATCGGCAAACAGGTCACTGCGACTCGGGCGTAAGCTCCCTGACCTCGAAGCGCGACAGGTTGAGCTGCGTCTTGGCGTTGCCGGTCTGCGCGGCGGCCAGCTCGAAGCCGACCAGCGAGCCGCCTTCCGGCGCGATCGCCTCGAACTCGACCACTGGCCGGTCGTTGACCTTGAAGGTCACCGTGTTGCCCTTCATCACCGCCGAGAGCTCGAACTTGTCGCCGGCCGCGAACTTCCGGCCGCCCGGCAGCGCGGTCCAGTTCACGGGGGTCAGCCACTTGTTGTTCTGCAGCCGCTGCACGCTGTAGATGCCTACCAGCGGCGCCACTTCGAAGGCGTAGTAGTTCTCGAGGTCGACGCCCCACACGACCAGCCCGACATAGGGCTGCGTCTCGCAGCGGTCGGCGTCCGTGCAGCGATAGGACACGCTATAGGTCGCGCAAGCCACGGCATTGTCGAAAAAGCCCCACTGGCTGATCGCCCGCTTCACGGTGCCAGACGGATAGTCGGTCGACAGGCCCTCGCCGTCGATGCGTTCCAGCTTGGGGTCGATCGCCACGCCCCAGGCGCGGTTAAGCTTGCTGAAATTGTCCTCCATCAGCACCTTGCCGCCCTCGCAGGCGAAAGCCGCGACCGGCGAAAGAAGGATGCCGGCAACCACCGCCGCCGCACTCACAAAAGCTCTCAACATTCCCCGTCCTCTCAAGAAGCTTCTTCGCCGCCCTCGCCGCGGCCTTGTCCTACCATAGCATGTCGGAAGGCAACGCCTAGTGCGATCTCCGCCGGCCAGCCGCCGTATCCCCACGGGACCGGCGTCGATCCAGCCGCCGGGTGCCAGAGTCGCACTCGACCCCGATGGCTTCGACCGCGGGAAAATGGCATATTGGGACGGGGGGTTCGGAAGTCTGAGGCCATCCTCGGCGTAATCAGGTGGACCGACAATTGGACGCTGACACCCCCCAGCAGGCACCGTCGAGCGATGCTATCGACGGCTGCGCAAAACCCGTCGTGGCGGCGATCTGCTGCGCGACCCGCCGGCGGCCCGCCATGCTTCGAGCGCTGCTCGACTCCTGGGCATGCCTCGAGTTCCCGCCCGGCGTGGTTCCGTTGTTCGTGGTGGTCGAAAACGATACGGCGGCGTTGAATGCAGCGGCCGTCGAGGAATTCCGCTCGCGCCTAGGCCTGGGCGACGCCCTCTACCTTGTGGAGCCTGAGATCGGCATTCCCTACGCGCGCAACGCGGCTGTCGGCGCAGCCCTCTCGCGCGGCGCGAAAATCATCTGTTTCGTTGACGACGACGAGACCGTGGCGCGGGACTGGTTCATGCAACTCCATTCGACCTGTTGTCGGACCGGCGCCCAGTTGATCGGCGGGCCGGTCCGGGCTGGCCCTGTCGGAGCGGCGGCCAGCGCCTGGCGCCGCATGGTCGTGGCCGGCATAGGCAGCCGCTACGCGATGGTTGAAGGCAAGGCGCGACGGCGCATGCGGCGCCCGGGCTCGAAGACCACCATCGTCACCAACAACTGGTTCGCCGATGCAGATCTCTTTACCGCACACGGCCTGAGCTTCGATCGGTCGCTCCGCTATTCGGGCGGCAGCGACACCAAATTCTTTCGCGATGCGGTGGCGAGCGGCGTCCGCATCGCATGGTCGCCGGACGCGATCGTCTACGAGACCATCGCGCCTGAGCGCGCGACGCTCGGCTACCAGTTCTGGCGGGCGAGCGAGCAGTCGAAGAACTCGGTCCGCGCCAAGATCCTCGCCAGGGGCCGGGCCCGGGAACTGCCCGCCCTGGTGCTCTTGACGTCCGGGCGTCTCGCCGGAATGATCTTCCTCCTGGTGGCGGCGCCCTTCACCGGCGGCAGGTCGCTGGTGCCGCTTGTAAGGGCAGCGGGATGGATTGTTGGCCGGATTGCCGGCTTTCTTGGTTATTCCTCCAATCTCTATCGGTACGAGACCGGCTTTTGAGACGCTTTTGATTGTGACGGGGGCATCGTGAAGACTGGCCGGCGGATGAGAATCCTGCGCGTGACCCCGCATTTCCATCGCGAGGGATCATGGCCGGTCGCGTTCGATCCCGTCGGCGGCCTGCAGATACAGACCTTCGTGCTGGCGGGAGGCATCGATCGCCTTGGAATCGCGCAAACCGTCGCCACCAGCCACATTCCGGGCAGCCCGCGCCGGCAGCCGCTGTTCGACAAAGCCGAGCTTCTGTCTGTCGGACGGTGGCTTCCCGGTTTTCTCGCAGGGTCCTTCATGTGTTTCGGCTGGTTCCTCGGCGTGCTCCGGTTCCTGGGCGGCAATCGTCGCCGCTACGACATCGTCCACATCCACTTCAACCACTCGGTCTGGTGCCGGGCGCTGGTGCTGCTGCTTGGCGCAACCTCGCTGCCCGTCGTAGTCTCGCTCAACACGGCGCTCTGGGGCGGGCTGCAACGGGCGCTCGGGCTCGAAGGCTCGCCCTTCGACATCACGCTCTGGATCGAGCGACTGGCGCTGCGCTCGGCCGACCGGGTCGTCGCCCTCACCGAAGGTGCGGCCCGCACTGCCGAGGCCATTCTCGGCGTCCCGGCCGCGAAGATCGCAGTCATCCCGGACGCCGTCGCCATCGAGGAGTTCCACGAGCGCGCGGATTCGAAAGCCACGTCGGCCTTCCGGCTGCAGCACCGTATTCCCGACGGCTGGCGTATCGTCAGCTATGTGGGCCGGATCAGCGAGGAGAAGGGCTGGCGCGATCTTCCTCGTCTGGCCGAAGCGCTGGCCCGGCGCAAAGTATTCCTGCTCGTCTGCGGCGACGGACCGGATCGCGCGAGGCTCGAATCGGCCTTCCGCCGCGAGGGCATCGAGATCGGCTGGGCGATTACCGGCTTTCTGCCTCGCGCCGCCGTCAGGCAAGCCATGAAGATGACCGACGTGCTCGTGCTTCCGTCGCGCCGCGAGATCTTCGGCAGCGTGCTGCTCGAAGCCATGGCGTCGGGCGTTCCCGCTGTCGCCTATGCGGTCGGCGGCATAGTCGACGTCGCTGGCGACCCACCCGCTGTCTCGCTCGTCCCTGCCGGCGACTGCGATTGTTTCCTGCAGCGAATTTTGACGCTCCTGGACGATCCGGATGCCCGTGGAAAACTGATTGCGCGCGGCAACGAGCGCGTGACCGGTTTCGCCCTCAAACGATCGGTCGCTCTCACTGCAACGCTCTATGAGAGCCTGCTTCCCACGCCCGGGCGCGCCCAGGCCGATCCGCTGTCGCAGCCCGCCCAATGATCAACTTCGTCACGACGAGATCGCATCGCTACACGCTGCGACGCCTGGTCGCCGACCTTGGCAGGAGCCGCTGCCGCCAATGGACATACGAGGCCCTATTCACGAGGAGAAGCTTGCCCGGCGGGACCTGGATCTTCACCGACCACGAGCGCCTTTCGCGGTTCGAACTGTCGCTGGCGGCACGCATGGCCACGCTGCTGCAGCAAGGCGGAGCAACAGTGCTCAACCATCCGGCACGCGTGCGCTTCCGGTTCGAACTGCTGGCCGCCCTGAAGCAGGCAGGCATCAACCGCTTTTCGGCGTGGCGCTGCGAGTCCATGCCGAAGCCGGGCCGCTTCCCCGTTTTCATCCGCAGCGAGTTCGACCACGATTCGACCGCGCTCGACCTTATCGCCACCCAGCAGGAGCTGGACGCGGCGATCTCCCGGATGCAGCGCTCAGGCGTGCCGCTCGCCGGCCAACTGGTCATCGAATATGCAGGCGCGGAGATCGCCCCCGGCGTTTGGCAACGCTTGGCGACCTACCGTGCGGGCGACGCAGTCATCGCGCACCACAACGTCGTCGATTTCCGCTGGGTGGCCAAGGACGTCGAGGATAAGGCGCGGCTCCACAGCCACCCCGACTACCGGGAGTTCGTCGCCAATGAGCGGCGATTCGTCGACGAGAATCTCCATGCCGACGTGCTCCGCCGCGCCTTCGAACTCGCCGGCATCGACTACGGCCGCGCCGACTTCTCTATCGTCGACGGCGCGCCCCAGATCTACGAGATCAACACCAATCCGAAACACGCCTCGCGGCGCGCGCTGGAGCGCGAGACGCATCCAGACCGCCTGCGCGCGCAGCTCGATGCGGACAACCGCATGCGCAAATCGATCCTTGCCACCGACGCCCCCGACCACGGGCCGGTCGCGATGGACGACCCGGCCCTGCGGCGCCAGCAGAGGCTCGGCGTCAGGATTTTCGGACTGGTACGGCCGTGATCGACCTCTGTGTCGGAGCCGCTTGAGGGCCGAACGCCGCGGGATCAGGCCTCGGTGGGGTTGAGCGCGCGCTTTTCCGCCCGGCTGAACATCGGCTCGAATGTCGTCTCGAAGGCCTTCAGCGCCGCTGCGATTGCCTGGTGCATGTCGAGATAGCGGTACGTGCCGAGACGGCCGCCGAAATGCACATTCTTTTCAGCCGCCGCCCTCGCCTGGTAGCGTGCGAGTAGGGCTTTGTCCGCGGTAGCGCCTATTGGGTAATAGGGCTCGTCGCTGCGGCCGGCGAAGCGCGAATATTCCCGTGCAATCGCGGTCTTTCGGGTCTGGTAGTTCCGTTCCGGATTGAAATGACGGAACTCCAGTATTCGAGTGTAGGGCACGTCCTCGTCGGCGTAGTTGACGATCGATGTGCCCTGGAAGTCGCCGGTGTCGACGACCTCGTGCTCGAAATCGAGGGTGCGCCATCCGAGCGCGCCTTCCGAGTAGTCGAAATAGCGGTCGAGCGGCCCGGTGAAGACGACAGGCAGGCTGCGAGGGAGCTCGTTCCTGATCGCAAAGAAGTCGACCCCCAGCCGCGTCTCGATCGATGGCCCGGCGAGCATCTTTTCGAAGATGCCCGTATACCCATCGAGCGGCTGACCTTGGAACCTGTCGTTGAAATAGCGGTCGTCGAACGTGTAGCGCACTGGCAGCCGGGTGATGATGTTGGCCGGCAGGTCGCGCGGATCGGTCTGCCACTGCTTTGCCGTATAGCCGCGGATCAGCGCTTCGTAGAGCGGCCGCCCGACCAGCGAGATGGCCTTCTCCTCCAGGTTTGCGGGTTCGCGTCCGGCGGTTTCCGCCGCCTGCGACGCAATCAGGGCGCGCGCCTCGTCGGGGGTGAAATGCCGGCCGAAGAACTGGCAGACCGTGGCGAGATTGATCGGCAGCGAATACACCCTGCCCGCATGCACCGAGACGCCGCGGAAACGGTAGGCGTTGAAGCCGGTGAACTGGCCCAGATACCGCCAGACCTGCTCGTTCGGCGTGTGAAAAAGATGGGCGCCGTAGCGATGCACCTCGATGCCGGTTTCGGGATCGGTGTCGGTGTAGGCGTTGCCGCCGACATGTCTGCGCTTGTCGATCACGAGCACACGGCGACCGAGCTTGCCCGCGATCCGCTCGGCAAGCGTCGCACCGTAGAAGCCCGCGCCGACGATCAGAACGTCGACGTCGGAAAACATGGCCATCCGGTCATCGGCGCGATCCCCCTGCCCTGCACGTGAATTCGCAGGTGCTAAGATGCTCGCACGGTTCGCCGGTCGGAACAACAAGCCAAATACCCTGCTCGCCGTGCGCCGATCGGTCGAAGCGCTGCCTCGTCTGGCCCTGTGAAACAGCATGAAGAAGGCTAACGCGGTGCCTCTTTCAATTTTCGTGACGTAGGGTTAGATGGCGACATTCTCCCAACGAGCCCCGTTTTGGAGCCCTGCATGAAAAAGACCTATTCGAAGCCCGCCCTCGGCAAGCGGGCAATCCTGCCTTCCGTCACCGCTCAGACGACTTCTGACCTTTCTTCGCCACCCAGTACCTGAGCCTCAGTTCCGTTGCCCTCCGTGTGCCGCTACACTTGCCGGCGGATGGCATGGCTTGATCTTCGCGATGCGAAACCAGCCGGCGTGAACATTTAATCGATTGCGACGGCTATGGAACTGACATGCTACGTCCGGGACGATGACGGCGGCTTCATGATTCGCCCCGCAGCTGCCCGTCGCGCTTGGATGGACGCTGCTCATCACCGTGCTCCCTATCGCTGCCTGCCACTCGTAGTAGCCAACCGCTACGGCTGGGAAATTCTCTGTCCGGTCAGCTTTACTGCAATCTGGAACGGAGGACCGGCGGTGGATGGCGTCGTGATCCTCGACGATCCGGGCACGACGCCGCCGGCCATCAGCCACTTCGGCGAAGGCATCCTTACCTTCAGGATGCCTTTCGTGTTCAGGACCGACCCCGGTACCGACCTCATCGTCCAAGGCCCCATCAACCAGCCCAAGGATGCCATCGCCCCGCTGACCGGCGTGGTGGAGAGCGACTGGGGTCCCTTCAATTTCACCATGAACTGGAAGTTCACGCGGCCGAAGACCGCCGTCCGGTTCATGAAGGGCGAGCCGTTCTGTCACATCGCGCTTGCCCGGCGAGGCGCGATGGAGGAGGTCAGGCCGAAGGTCCTGCCACTGTCCGCCGATCCAGCGCTGGAGACCGGCCACGAGGAATGGACCGTCTCGCGCCGGAAGTTCAACGAAGACCTGGAGGTGCAGGGCTCGCAAGCGAGGAAGGCCGGCTGGCAGAAACACTACCAGCAGGGCGTCGACCTTCACGGCAACGAGAAGCCGTTCCTGCATCTGACCAAGACGAGCCTGCACCCGTTCGAGCCCGTGAAGTGACGGCCGGTCAGTATTCAGCCTCTGGCCCGCACACAGCCCAGCCTTCCTCGGCAGCGCGCACCCGCAATGCGGTTTGTCTCTGTACCGACCGGAACATGCTCATTCCCGCGCTGTTCGTGGCCGACGCGGTACGCTCCAGGCTGCTCGCGTCCGCGAACCACTACGACGTCATTGTGTTCTCGCAAGCCTCCGAGGTGAGCGAGGTCCACACGGACTGGATGCGGGACCGCGGCATCCTCTTCCGCGACGACATAGACATGTCCCGGCTAACGCAGGTGAAGCAGTTTTCCGGGCGGCTCACCGCGGCGACGCTGATGAAACTCATGCTCGCCGAGCATCTGGCAGGTGAATACGACAGGCTTCTCTACCTGGACTGCGACCTGACCATCCATGGCGATGTCGGGCGCATATTTTCGCTGGACACCGGCCCTTTCGAGATCGCCGCCACGCCTGCCGGCCGTATCCTGTCCGGTCTCAGCGAAGAGAAGCGCCGGGAAGCGCGCGCTCATTTCAAGGCTCTCGGCATGAGCGAGCCATACCGCTACTTCAACGCCGGCGTCCTCTACATCGACGTCGCGAAATGGAACCAGGCTCGGCTGGGCGAGCGCGCCCTCGCCTATATCAGGCGAAACCCGGACCTCTGCGTTCTCCCGGACGAGGACGCGCTGAACGCCATTGTCGACGGGAACATCGCCGAGCTAAGCCCTATCTGGAATCCTCGCCCGATCGCTGGAGAGCGCGAATGGGCTCGCTTGTGCGGGCATCCGGTAATCGCCCACCATGCCGGCCCCGACAAGCCGTGGCAGCGTTACGGCCGCCGCAAGCGGCTTTTCCCCGATCGCTCCGCCTACAGGCTTTATGAGGCGTTCCTCAAGGATACGCCCTGGCCCGGCTGGCTGGACCGGCAATGGGACGCCAGGGATTTCTGGGCAAGCGTGCTCTGGGAGTTGAAGCGCGTCTCGCGGCGCCTGCGCGGCAAGCTTGGCGAACCGACAGCAGAGCAGCGCAAGGCCTATCGGTCGGCCATCCTCCGCTACTGGCAGGAAAGCAGCCTCGCCGATGTCGAGCAGGGTCTTGTCGAGCGGCGCGACGGCAAGTTTCGTCTAGCAAGCCTGCGCGGCGACTGAACGCGCGTGGCGGTCTGGCACCACCTTTACCTCCGGTAATCCATTGACAGCGCGTCCGAATTAGGCGACCCGGCGTTGCCTTCCGGACCGTCTCCGGAACCCCTGCCTGCCAGAGCGGAAGAACATGCATAACAAGCTGGCCCGCGATCCCGACAAGCTGCACTGGCTGCCGATTTCCGCAGCCATCTCCTCGATCAGCGTGGTGGGCATCGCAATAGGCCTCGGCATGCCCCTGCTCAGCGTCATCCTGGAGAGCCGGGGCACGTCGACGACGATGATCGGCCTCAACACCGCCATCGCTGGTGTCGCCTCGATAGCCGCGGCCCCCCTCGCCACGCCACTGGGGGCACGATTCGGCGTCGTGTGGACCATGCTCGGCATGATCGCGCTCGGCGCGCTGGCCTTCGTCGGCTTCTATTTCGCACCGAGCTTCTGGATGTGGTTTCCGCTGCGTATCGCGCTCCACCTCGCGCTCACCGTGCTCTTCATCCTGTCGGAATTCTGGATCAGCACCTCCGCCCCGGCGCAACGTCGCGGCTTCGTGCTCGGTCTCTACGCCACGGTGCTGTCGCTGGGCTTCGCCGGCGGTCCCTGGCTTTTCGCTCAGGTGGGCAGCCAGGGTTTCCTGCCCTTCGGCATCACCTTCTGCCTCGTCGCCTTGGCCGCCATCCCCGTTCTGGCGGCCTGGCGCGAGAGCCCGGACATAGTTTCGGACGGCGATGACGAACCGACCAGCTTCGTTCGCTTCATCTGGCTGGTGCCGACCGCCACCGCCGCCGTGCTCGTCTTCGGCGCCGTCGAGACCGGCGGCTTCGCCCTCTTCCCGGTCTACGGAGCGCGCATCGGCTATTCGGAAGCCGACGCGGCGCTGCTTCTCTCCATGATCGGCCTCGGCAACGTCATGCTGCAGATCCCGATCGGCATGCTCTCGGACCGCATCGGCGACCGCCGCCATCTGCTGCTCGGCTGCGCGGTCGTCGGTCTGGCCGGCACCATCCTCATGCCGCACCTGGCGTCCGACTGGCACATCATGGCAGGCCTCCTCTTCGTCTGGGGCGGCGTGGTGGCGGCCCTCTACACCATCGGTCTCGCCCATCTGGGCTCGCGACTTTCCGGCCGCGACCTGGCTTCGGCCAACGCCGCCTTCGTGCTCTGCTATGGCCTCGGCATGGTGCTTGGCCCCCAGGCCATCGGTATCGGCATGGACCTCTTCGGGACCAGCGGCTTCGGCTGGTCGCTCAGCCTCTTCTTCGCCTTCTACATCGTGATCGTCGTATGCCGCATCGTGCCGCGCTTCCGCCGCCATCTCGGCTGACAGACGGCCGGCCCTGTCGGTCCATACTGTTTTCGGCCGCTTGGCGAAGCGGTCGGACTTGACTTTCGGGCAGCGATCTTTATGTGTCGCGCCAAGTTTTCCGCGTCGGGGGTTCACCCACGTTCAGGCGGCATGAACTCCAGACAATCCAACGGACGAAAAAATGGCCAAGGCTGCAAAACTCAAGATCAAGCTTCTTTCGACCGCCGATACCGGTTTCTTCTACGTGACGAGCAAGAACAGCCGCACGAAGACCGACAAGCTGTCGTTCCGCAAGTACGACCCGGTCGTCAAGAAGCACGTCGAGTTCAAGGAAACCAAGATCAAGTAAGATCGGGTTTTCCGGACTTCATGAGAAACGCCGCCTTCGGGCGGCGTTTTTCGTTTATCGCGGCGGTGCCTGAGCTCTTCCGGAATATTTGAAGATCGCCGAAGCCCATGGCAGGCGGCTGTGGCGACACTCCGACGGACCTCGGCTCCTCGAACGCCGCGTCGGCCACGCATTACCGAGGCAAATCAGCGTCTTAACTGCGCCCCTTGACTCAATTTTTCAGAAAGAAAGGGGGCCGGTCGGCATCTGACAGCGGTACGAGGAGGCCACTATGCGCCAGCGCCGGCCGGCCGACCCCACGGACCCAGGAGATGCGGCGGACCTGAGCATCATGGGGTTTCACTCAAGGCGATACTGTTTGTTAAACCCTCGTTCCATCGCCCGTTTTGATGGGTCCACCTTCGCAAAAGAGCTTGCGGAAATCAATACTTTCTTAACCAACAGCGCGAATCGGTTAGATTAAGGTAAATACCGGGAAGACCTGCTCGACCGGATTTTTTGCTTCTTTGGACGGTCAGGCAGCCCTTGCAACCACCCGATTGCGGCCGCCGCTCTTCGCCTCGTAAAGCGCCACGTCCGCCCGCTTCAACAGGTCGGCGACGGAATCGGGGGCGCGCTTCAGCGACGACACCCCGACGCTGACGGTGACCGGAATCCCCACGCCATGGACCACAAACGGCAGCTCGGCGATCTCCGCGCGCACCCTCTCGGCGACCTTCTCGGCGATCTCCGCCTCCGTGTCGGGCATCACCACTATGAATTCCTCGCCGCCGAAGCGGCAGGCGAGATCGATGCCGCGCACGTTCTTCCTCAGCCGCCTGGCGAATTCGCGCAGCACCTCGTCGCCGCCATCATGACCGTATGTGTCATTGACCGATTTGAAGCGGTCGAGGTCGGTGACCATCAGCGACAGCGGCCGTCGCCGCGCCACCGCGCGCTCGAACAGGGTCTGCAGATGGCTATCGAGATAGCGGCGGTTGTGCAGGCCGGTCAGCCCGTCCGTCACCGCCATCTCGATCGTCTGCGTCACGCTTGCGCGCAGATGATCGTTGTAGCGCTTACGACGCACCTGCGTGCGCAGCCGCGCCGTCAGCTCCTGCTTGTCGATCGGGCGGATCAGGTAGTCGTTGATGCCGAGTTCCAGCCCGCGCACGATGCGATCGTCCTCCCCCTCCTCCGCAAGCAGGATGATCGGCACAAAGCGGGTACGATCGACCGAGCGCAGCTGGGAGCAGAGCCTGAGCGGATCGAACTCGGCAAAGCCGGTGGAGACGAACACGCACTCATACGCCTCTTCCGCCGCCTGGAAGAAACCGACATGCGGGTCCGCCACGACGTCCACCCTGGCCGTTTCGGCGAGCATGCCAGCGAGCTCTTCGCCGGAGGCTTTGCGCTCATCGATGAGCAGAACCCTCGGCATCGCCTCGGCCGCCGGCTCGCGCCGCGACAACAGCTCCTCGATGCCGATGTTGCGTGTGGTCGAGGCGCGAAGCCGGAGTTCATCGGTCAGCATCTTCAGCCGCACCAGGCTCCGCACCCGCGTCATCAGTTGCAAATCGTTGACCGGCTTGGTGAGGAAGTCGTCCGCGCCGGCTTCCAGTCCGCGGATGCGATCCGACACATGGTCGAGCGCCGTCACCATGACAACCGGTATATGCGAAGTCGCCGGGTCGCCCTTCAGCCGCCGGCAGACCTCGAAACCGTCCATGTCGGGCATCATCACGTCGAGCAGCACGACGTCTACCTTGCCGTTCTCGCAGGTCTCCAGAGCTTCGGCGCCGTTTCCGGCAGTCAGCACCTCGAAATATTCGGCGAGCAGCCGAACCTCGAGCAGCTTCACATTGGCGGGGACATCGTCGACGACGAGGATGCGTGCGGTCATCAGGCGTCGCCCAGGTAGGATTTGATCGTCTCGATGAAGCGCGGCACCGAAATCGGCTTCGAGATATAGGCCTCGCAGCCACCCTGGCGGATGCGTTCCTCATCGCCCTTCATGGCGAAGGCGGTCACCGCGATGACGGGAATCTTGTGAAGGTCGTCGTCCTCCTTCAGCCAGCGCGTCACGTCGAGGCCGGAAACCTCGGGCAACTGGATGTCCATCAGGATGAGGTCGGGCCGGTGCTTGCGCGCCAGATCGAGTGCCTCCAGCCCATTTCGCGTGCGCACGGTCTCATAACCGCTGGCCTCGATCAGGTCGCGAAAGAGCTTCATATTGAGCTCATTGTCCTCGACGATCATGACTTTCTTCGGCATCGACTTCCCGTTTCACCCGCCCGAATGGTTCGGACCGGCATCGCCGCAACGCCTCGAAGGACGTCAAACCCCGCCACGACACTACGTCAAGAACATTGACGAAACGCAAACCGGCAGGTTCGAAGGCAAGCGATCTCGCGGCGTCACGACTGGCTGCACCAACCTTGCGGACCAGACTTAGGATAGGTACTCGAGGCACGAACCGAAAGGCCGGCACCACATGAACCAAGATAACCGGAAACGCGAGAACGCCGAAGCGCTGGCAATCCAGGCGCTCGGCTTCGTGGCCGCCGATCCCGAACTCCTGCCGCGCTTCCTGGCTATATCGGGCATCGAGGCCCAATCGATCCGGCAGGCGGCGCGGGAACCTGGCTTCCTCGCGGGGGTGCTGCAATTCATCGTGGCGCACGAGCCGACCCTGCTGCGATTCTGCGAGGAATCGGGCATCCCGCCGCAGCAGGTGACGGCGGCACTCGAGGCGCTTCCCTTCGGCGATAACCGCCACGACCGCTCCGCCTGACCGATATTCCCGAGATTCAAGGCAAGTAGCGCTCCAGCGGCCGCTGCCCGCTGTCCACAGGCCCAACGCCCCCTTGCGGGCCGCCTTGTTCGTGACGGCTGGTCGGAATAAGATTTGCATTGTTCTCTTTATGTTCCCTGCGATGGCGATGCCTGTCAACAATCCCCAGCACGGTTTCTGCCGCGACTGCATGGCGCCGCAGAAAAGCGAGGCGCGGCGCTGCGAGCACTGCGGCAGCCCCCGTCTGGCGCGGCACGCGGAACTCTACCGGCTGCATTTGGCCCATATCGACTGCGACGCTTTCTACGCGGCGGTCGAAAAACGCGACAACCCGGCTTTGAAGGACCGCCCGGTGATCATCGGCGGCGGCAAACGCGGCGTCGTGTCGACCGCATGCTACATTGCGCGCATCAAGGGCGTGCGCTCGGCCATGCCGATGTTCAAGGCGCTGGAGGCCTGCCCCGAGGCGGTTGTAATCCCGCCGGACATGGAGAAATACGCGCGCGTCGGCCGCGAAGTGCGCGCCATGATGCAGGCGCTGACGCCGCTGGTCGAGCCGATCTCGATCGACGAAGCCTTCCTCGACCTTTCCGGCACCGAGCGGCTGCACGGACGCCCGCCGGCGATGGTCCTCGCGGACTTCGCCAAGCGCGTCGAGAAGGAGATCGGCATCACCGTCTCTGCCGGCCTCTCCTACTGCAAATTCCTGGCCAAGATCGCGTCCGACATGCGCAAACCGCGCGGCTTCTCGGTGATCGGCGAAGCAGAGGCCGTGGGTTTCCTCGCCGAGCAGCCGGTGACCCTTATCTGGGGCGTCGGCAAGGCTTCCGCCGCTACGCTGGAGCGCGACGGCATTCGGATGATCAGCCAGCTGCAGAAAATCGACCGCGCCGACCTGATGCGCCGCTATGGCTCGATGGGCGAGCGGCTCTATCATCTGTCGCGCGGGCAGGACGAGCGCGTCGTCACCGCCGACCGCGACGCCAAGAGCGTATCGGCCGAGACCACCTTCGACACCGACCTCGCCTCGCCTGCGGACCTCGTGCCGGTGCTCAGGGCATTGTCCGAAAAGGTTTCGGCGCGGCTGAAGAAGGCGGGCATCGCCGGCCGAACGGTGGTGCTGAAGCTGAAAACGCAGGACTTCAAGATCCGCACGCGCAACCGCCAGCTCGGAGATCCCACCCGCCTCGCCGATCGCATCTTCCAGACCGGGCTACATCTGCTCGAAAGGGAGACCGACGGCACGAGATACCGGCTGCTGGGTATCGGCGTCAGCGACCTGACGGATGAGGAGAAGGCCGATCCGCCAGACCTCGTCGACGTCACCGCGCGCAAGCGCGCGCTTGCCGAGGGCGCCATCGACAGCCTGCGCGAGAAATTCGGGAAGAAGGCCGTCGAGACCGGCTATACCTTCGGCAAGGGCCGAAGGGCCAATTCGCAGGAACTCGTCGAGCGGGACGATGACTGAAGGCCAGAATAGTGCCGCCGGACGACAGGTTGAAATCAGGACCGGCGGAGACTGATCTGGCTGGTCACGACGTTCTTGCCGGTCGCGGGATCGACATCGACCGTAGTGAGCTTCATGCCGTTCTCGCCGACCTTCTCGACGGTCATACGCGCATTGCGGTCGCCATTGACGTCTTTCGCCCAGCGGATTCCGAGGTTGATAGCGTTGCCGGAGCGGCTGCCGCTGAGGCTGGCCGTGCCAGTGCCGGCGCCGATATAGGAGCCGGAATATTTCGAGCCCTTCACCTTAAGATCGGCGCCGATGGCGCGCGACACGATGACCATCCCCCGGCAGTTGCCGTCGAGCGACAGCGAGCTTTCGGTGGCGTCGGAATCGAACTTGCAGGTGACATTGACCGGCGAAGCATCGGTGCGGACTTTTACCGTGCCCTTGCCGCTCCAACTCCCGTCGAGCGAGTTCAGGAAGGCCGCCTCGTCGGAATGAGCGGCGGAGGCTCCCAGCAGCACGGACGCGGCAAGGATTGCAGGTTTCAGGTGATCAAACATCCTCGACTCCTTTAAGCTGATGCTACGATCCAGCGCCGCCGAATATTAGCAAAGTCTGGGAGGTAACGCCTTCCGTTGCGGAAGGTTCATTGAAAACGTCAGCCTGCCGGCCGGGC
Source organism: Rhizobiaceae bacterium (assembly GCA_036520515.1). Classification (GTDB taxonomy): domain Bacteria; phylum Pseudomonadota; class Alphaproteobacteria; order Rhizobiales; family Rhizobiaceae; genus Mesorhizobium_K. The sequence goes on along the minus strand of DATDJN010000505.1, from coordinate 19,745 downwards.
CGGCTCCTGAGCGGACTCGTATCCAACGACCCGGACGTCTCGCATCGCCGTTGTGACAGTCTTGTCGGTAGAAGCGGTACGCGCGCCAGTCTGGCCCAGCCGATTGACGTCTCTAAGGGTTGCGCCTGCAACCGGCGCTTGCCACACACCGGGCATGACAGAAACGCAATCGACGTTCCGGGCGGCGTTGTGGATGGGAGGCTCGATCGCCTCGTTCCTGACGATGACGGTCGCCGGCCGCGCCATCGTGCCTGAACTCGACGTTTTCCAGGTCATGGAGATGCGCTCGATCATCGGCTGGTTCATCCTGTTGCCCCTCGTGCTCGCCTCCGGCGGCTTTGCCGCCATGCGCACCAAGCGGCCCCTCCAGCATGTCGGGCGCAACGTCGTGCACTATGCCGGACAGTTCGCCTGGCTGCAGGCCCTCACCATGATCCCGCTGGCGCAACTGATCTCGATCGAATTCACGACGCCGATCTGGGGTGCGCTGCTTGCCGTGCTCTTCCTCGGCGAGCGGATGACTGCGCGCAAGGTCGCAGCCATCCTGCTCGGCCTCGTCGGCGTCCTCGTGATCGTGCGGCCTGGTGCCAGCGAGGTCGAGCCGGGCCATCTGATCATGCTTGCCGGCGCCGTCGCCTTCGGCATTTCCGTCGTGATGGTGAAGTCGCTTACCCGCACCGAAAGCGTCGTCGCCATTATCTTCTGGATGCTCATCATCCAGTCGGTGATCGGCCTCGTCCCGGCGGTCATGGTCTGGCAGACACCGGAAGCATGGATGTGGCCGTGGATCCTGATCGTGTCGTTCACCGGCATGTCATCGCATTTCTGCATGGCTCGCGCGCTGACCTATGCAGAGGCGACGGTCGTCATGCCGATGGACTTTCTGCGGCTGCCGCTGTCGGCGCTGATCGGCTTCCTGCTCTATAGCGAGCAGATCGACCTTTTCACCGCGATCGGGGCTACGCTGATCCTCGCCGGCAACGTCTTCAACGTCCAGCGCCGGGCGCGCGAACCGGAGATGGCGACGTCCTGAAGGCTATTCGCCTTCGTCCGGAATCTTCAGCAGGTGGCCGCACGCCTTGCAGTGGACGGCATCCGGGTCGTGACGCCGCAGCCCGCAATCGGGACACTCGAAATACACCTTGGCGGGGCGGAACACGGCCTGCGCCAGCCTCACGAACAGCGAGATGCCCACGATCATCGTGACGATCGACGTCAGTTTCCCTGCGATGCCAGGCAGCGTGATGTCGCCGTAGCCAGTGGTGGTGATGGTGGTGACGGTGAAATACAGCGCGTCGACATAGCCTTCGATGCCGGCTCCGTCGATGAAGAAGAATGTGTAGACGAAGCCGGTGACGATGAAGAGAAACGTCACCAGATTGACCACTGCCACGATCGGCTCGCGCCACTTCTGCAGTCCGCGCTCCTCGAGCGGCGTGAGCAGGGCGCGGCTGTGCGCCAAGGACCACAGCCTGAGGATTCGAAGGAAGCCGAGATTGGCGAGCGCCTGCGGGAAGAGCAGCGTGGCGAGAATGAAGATGTCGACCCAGGAGGTCGGCTGACGCAGCAGCCGCAGCATGTCGGTCGAGGCAAGGAGCCTTGCGATCATGTCGGCCGCGACGACTGCGGCGACCGAATAATCGATCCACAGGAAGGAGCGCGTCTCCGACAGCACCGGCGTCGCGATGAAGAACGCGATGATGGCGAGATCGATGAGGATGACGGCCATCTGGAAGCGCACGGCCGCCGGCGTGCGGCCATGGTAGAGCCTCCGCAGAATATCGCGCAGCTTCGCGATCCCGGTCAGGGGTTGTTCGTCGCCGTTGGTGGGCGTCGTCACGGGTTAAGGCCCCTCCAGCACCGCCGAAACAAGCGGCGGACGATAACGACCGGGCCGGCGGTGCGTTGCCGGCTAGACCAGCTCCACCTCGACCACACCTGGCACGGCACGCATGGCCGACGCCACCTGCGGCGATATCCGGTAGCGGTCGGGCAGCTCGATCTCGACTTCGCCCGCCGCATTGTCCTTGATGACGATGAAGCTCACCTGCCCCTCGCCCCTGGCCGAAAGCTGGCTGGCCAGCGTGCCGACAGGGCTCGGATCGCGCAGGTAGATGCGCAGCGACTTCTGCACCTGGCTCGCCATGTTCTCCAGCGACTGAACCGTCTGGATGCGCATGTTGACGCCCTCCGGGCGGTCCTCCGCCGAAACGGTGATCACCAGGGATTTGCCGGGCTCCAGCATGTCGCGGTATTGTTCCAGACCTTCCGAGAAGAGCACGGCCTCGTACTGGCCCGAGGTGTCCGAGAAGGTGACCACGCCCATCTTGTTGCCGGTGCGCGTCTTTCGCTCCTGCTTTGAGGTCACAGTGCCCGCCAGACGGCCGGCGGTGGCGCCCTGCTTGACGGCCGCGGAGAACTCCGCCCAGCTCTGCACACGCATCTTCTTCAGCGCCGTGCGATATTCGTCCAGCGGATGCGCCGACAGGTAGAAGCCGACGACCTGGAATTCACGGTGCAGCCGGTCTGCCGGCAGCCAGGCCTCGGCAGCGGGCAGATGCAGCTTCTGCTGGCTGGCCGCCGATCCGCCGAACATGTCGGTGATGCCGAGCGCCGCATCCTCATATGCACGCGACGCCAGCCCCATCATGCGGTCGAGACCCGCCATCATGGCAGCGCGTTCGTGCCCGAAGCAGTCCAGCGCGCCGGCCATGATGAGCGTTTCCAGCACGCGCTTGCCGACGATCTTGGGATCGACGCGCTCGCAGAAGTCCTCGAGGCTCGTGAACGGCTTTTCCTTGCGCTTGGCGACGATATGCTCGACCGCCGCGTCGCCGACGCCCTTCAGCGCCGCCAGCGAATAGAATATCTTGTTCTCGCCGACCTCGAAGTCGCGGAAGCTGGCCTTCACCGAGGGCGGCACCACCTCGATGCCGAGCCGCATCGCGTCCTGGCGGAAGTCGGCCAGCTTGTCGGTGTTGCCCATGTCCAGCGTCATCGACGCCGCCAAGAACTCCACCGGATAGTGCGCCTTGAGATAGGCCGTCTGGTAGGAGACGACTGCGTACGCCGCGGCGTGCGACTTGTTGAAGCCGTAGTCGGCGAACTTCGCCAGAAGGTCGAAGATCATGTTGGCCTGCGGCTTGTTGAGGCCATTCCTCAATGCGCCCTCGACGAAGCGCACGCGCTGCGCATCCATCTCGGCGCGGATCTTCTTGCCCATCGCGCGGCGCAGAAGGTCCGCTTCGCCAAGCGAATAGCCCGACAGCTCCTGCGCGATCTGCATCACCTGCTCCTGGTAGACGATGACGCCCTGCGTCTCCTTCACCAGGTGATCGATCTTCGGGTGGATCGAGGCGATCTCCTCCTCGCCATGCTTGCGGGCGTTGTAGGTCGGGATGTTCTCCATCGGACCGGGACGGTAGAGCGCAACCAGCGCGATGATGTCCTCGACGCGATCCGGCTTCATGCCGACCAGCGCCTTGCGCATGCCCGCACTTTCAACCTGGAAGATGCCGACCACCTCGCCGCGCGACAGCATGGCGTAGGTCTCGGGGTCGTCGAGCGGGATATTCGCGAGGTCGATATCGACGCCGCGCCGGCGGATCAGCTTCACCGCGCGGTCCAGCGTGGTCAGCGTCTTCAGGCCGAGGAAATCGAACTTCACCAGCCCGGCCTGCTCGACGAACTTCATATTGAACTGCGTGACCGGCATGTCGGAGCGCGGGTCGCGATACATCGGCACCAGCTCCGACAGCGGCCGGTCGCCGATCACGATGCCGGCGGCGTGCGTGGAAGCGTGCCGGTACAGTCCTTCAAGCTTTTGCGCCATGTCGAGCAGCGTCTGGACGGCGGGTTCCCTTTCCGCCTCCTCGGCGAAGCGGGGCTCGGCCTCTATCGCATCCTTGAGCTTGACGGGGTTGGCCGGGTTGGCCGGCACCATCTTGCATAACCGGTCGACCTGGCCGTAGGGCATCTGCAGCACGCGGCCGACGTCGCGCAGCACGGCGCGGGCCTGCAGCGTACCGAAGGTGATGATCTGCCCGACCTGGTCGCGCCCGTATTTCTCCTGCACGTAGCGGATCACCTCCTCCCGGCGGTCCTGGCAGAAGTCGATGTCGAAGTCCGGCATCGAGACGCGGTCCGGATTGAGGAAGCGCTCGAACAGCAGCGAGAAACGCAGCGGATCGATGTCGGTGATGGTCAGCGCATAGGCGACCAGCGAGCCGGCGCCCGAGCCGCGCCCCGGCCCGACCGGAATGTCGTGCGCCTTCGCCCATTTGATGAAGTCCGAGACGATCAGGAAGTAGCCCGGGAACTTCATCCGGGTGATGATGCCGATCTCGAATTCAAGCCGCGTTTCATAATCCTCGACGCTGTAGCCCGGCGTCGGTCCGTGAGCCTCAAGCCGCTTTTTCAAGCCTTCGCGTGCCTGTCGGGCGAGTTCATCCGCCTCTGCGGCAAGCGCGGCTTCGGCGTCGGATGCGTCCGCGCCGGTAAAGCGAGGCAGGATCGGCGCACGGTTCCTGGGATAGTAGGAGCAGCGGCGCGCGATCTCGATCGTGTTGTCGATCGCCTCCGGCAGATCGGCAAACAGCGCCGACATCTCCGCCTGGCTCTTCAGAAAATTGTCGGGTGCCAGCCGGCGCCGGTCGTCGACTGCGATGACCGAGCCCTCGGCGATGGCGATGAGGGCATCGTGCGCCTCGTAGTCGTCACGGGTCGGGAAGAAGGCCTCGTTGGTGGCAACCAGCGGCAGCTCGTGCCCATAGGCGAGGTCGATCGTCTTCGCCTCGACCACGCGGTCGTAACCCTCGGCGCGCTCCAGTTCGACATAGAGCCGGTTGCCGAAGATGCGTTTCAGCGAAAGCAGCCGGTCCTCGGCGAGTTGCGCGTGATCCCTCTTCAGCGCAGTGCCGATCGCACCGCGCGGGCCGCCGGTCAGGCAGATCAGCCCCTCGGCGAGTGCTTCGACCCATTCAAGGGGAGCATGGGCCGGGTCCCCCGGCGCGTTCTCCAGATAGGAGCGGCTGACCAGACGCACGAGATTGCCGTAGCCGGCCTCGGTGGCGGCGATCAGGACCAGGGGAAACACTTCCGGCCCTTGCCGCCTCTGGTGGCCGCGGCTGGCGTCCTGGCTCTCGTCGCCGAAGGCGACGTCGAGCTGGCAGCCGACCAGCGGCTGGATCCCGTCCTTGGTCGCGTATTGCGAAAACTCGAGCGCACCGAAGAGATTATTGGTGTCGGTGATCGCAATCGCTGGAGTTGCGTCCGCCACTGCATGGGCGACGATCTTCTTGATCGGCAGCGCACCTTCAAGCAGCGAGTAGGCCGAATGCACCCGCAGGTGCACGAATGGCCGGGCCGACGGCGACGGCGCTGCCGCCTTCGTCATCGCTTCACGCAGGAGGGGATCGCGCGGCGGTCGCTCGCTGCTCATGTCTGCCAATTCTCAAGACTCAAATGGATGCTGCCGTCATTGTTCCGGAATGGCGGCGTCAGGTCGAGAAGAAATGGCGATTGGGCACAGCCAATTGAAGGGCGTGCGACGTGTGGCGACGAGCTTACTGGTTGCTTGCGGAAGTGCCGCCCTTGCCGAGGATATCCTGCGCCAGAGCGATCGCCGTGCGGCGGTCCGCCTCGGCGGCCAGCGAGAAAGCCTCTTCCTGCATGCCGCGGATCCACGGCTGGTCGGCCGGCGAAGCGCGTTCGAGCGCCGCGGTCATCATCGCAAGACCGCGCACGACCCTGCCGCTCTGGAACAGCAGGTTGCCCAAGGTGGCCTGCGCCCCGGCATGGCCCTTCTCGGCGGCCAGCTGGAACCAGCGGCCCGCCTGGCGAACGGAGGCCTTCACGCCGCCCTCGCCTTTCAGGAACATGTTGCCCATTTCGAACTGGGCGCTCGGGTTGCGGTAGTTGGCAGCGGCCCGCATGTAATATTCCTGGGCGGCCACCGCATCGGCTTGCACGGGAGAGCCCGGTATGCCGGTCTTCAGATAGCCGCCGAGCGCCACCAGGGCGTCAGACACGTAGCTCTCCTCGCGGCTGCCGGGCGCGACGTCCTGCTCGACGATCTCGGAGAAGAACTTGAACGCCTCGTAGTCGTTGCGCGCCACGCCGTCACCGGCGGCATACATGCGCGCCAGCTTCCACGTCGCGCCGATCTGTCCGTTCTCGGCGGCGTAACGATAGGCCTCTGCGGCCTGGTCCTTATGCCCGCTCTTGTAGGCCGAATAGCCGAACTGGAAGACCGCCCAGGGATTGGATTCGGCCTTCACGCCGCCGCCCTCGTCGAACACCTTGTCGTCGAATGCCAGCGCGCTGCCGGTGCCGGCGGCCGAAGCAACAGCCACCGCGCTGCCTACCGCGCAAACCCTGACCAATTCAATTATACGCATGGCACTGTGCTTCTTTCGCGCCGGATCGGCCGAAGGCTTCGTGATGGACGACCGCATCAAGGACATGCACACGCTTTCCTGCCGCGGCCGACCGAACGATCCTTCGCGGCCTCCAATCTTTTGCCCGTTCCGCCGGTTCCATACGCGGCAGCGTCGCTCCGACGGTGCAGCACGCGACATCAAGCCTGATGATGATGTCTCTCTTGTTCCGGCGAAAAATATGAGCTGCCTTTTCGGCCAAAGTGCGACCTGAACAAGCCCGGCTTTTGGTACCCAGGCGGATCGGCGACTCGGCGGTCGAAATGACTTTGGCGTCCATCGTTTTCCTTGCCGCCCAACACACGGCACGTTCCCGTCGTCTGCGTCTCGGCTTGCGGCGCCGTTCCGAAAGGAGCTTCCGGGTGCGCCCGGTTTATGGCGGGAACGGGGCAAATTTCCCGGCCCCAACCATACTGCATTGCTTCTTGAGATAGTGTTGCCGAATCGTCACAAATCATGGATGCGACGTAGGCGTAGCGCGCGCGCAACACCGTTATGCTGCCAAAGAAAAAAGCCCGGAATTCCGGGCTTTTCATGGAGTGGGTGTCAGCCTACCACTGTATCCTGTAGCCGGCGGAGAGCGCGTAGACCCAGTCGCCTCCGACGGAAAACGCGAAACTCGAACCGTAGTCCGGGTTGCCCACGCCCGACGGTTGCGCCTCGGCTAAGACACTGGCAGAGGTCAGATAGCTGATCGCGCCGCCAAACCGAACTTCGCCACCAATCTTGTCCTTGATCGAAACGCCGGCTGCTGCCGTATAGCTGTCGCTAAGCGTATCTTCCGTCGTCGAAACGCCGCGATCCCAAGTGAGCCCTACGACGCCCGAGATGGATTCGGAGAATACGTGGCCAACGCCACCCGTAACAGTCCAACCGTCCCTGTAGAAATACTCAAGTTCCCTGGCGCCAGGCAGCGGACCGCCGAGGATCGTATAGTCGAGCGTGTCGAGCACACTCCAGTCAGTCCATCTGATCGAACCAAAGGCGAGCCAGCCGGGCGCAATGCCTGACTGCAGTTTCAACTCGAGGGATTGGGGAAGTGTGCCGTCGCCAACCACGGGAGCAACGACGGGAAACGGGCCTGCCTGGGTGTTGAACGCGGTGGTGAAGGTACCGTCAGGCGTATGATGAACTTCCGAGCGGTACATGAGTTGCGCCCGCAGGGCGATCTCGGGAATCTCGTACGCAACGCCAAGACGCCAACCCGGCACATAGTCGCCGTTGAATCGCAGCGTAGCCTCAGTTCCGTCAATGGCCGCAATAAATTGGGCCGCGTCCGCGGGATCTAGTTGCTCTGCCGCGATCAGGCCCGCTGCAACGACCTGGCCGTTGAAAAGAACGGTCTGGCTATAGGTAAAATCCTGAAGGAAACCGCCCCCAATCAACCATGCCCGGCCTTTGGCAAGATCGAACTTGTAGCCGCAGGTCGCGCCGAATTCATCGTTGTCGAACCGTTCGCTTATCGTGCCGGTTCCGTCGGCCAGCGAGCCAAAAAGGACGGCTTGAGGGCCGTATTCCGAATCTGCGCCAAACGGCTGCGTATACGTTCCGGCACACCGGAAATCATCGGAAATGTTGAACTTAACCGCCATGCTGGGGATGGCATAGGTCTGCGTATAATCGCCGTCCGTGCTTGCGTAGACTTGGCCCGGTACCAGTCCTCCGAGCGCGCCGCCTGGAGTGGGGGCCGTCAGCGTCTCGTACCCACGCCGCGGCATGACGACCGTCATGCTCGACCGCATGTTGAAGTTGCCTTCCTCGAAGATGAGGTCCGTGTCAGCCGTGCCGCGGCTATAGCCGCCCGCTCCGGCCTGCCCCATGGCGGCGGCCAGCGTCGCGCATCCTGCAAGAAGCGCCGTCACATGCTGCCTTTTCATGATCCCTCCCGAATGGCCCGGCTGAAGCTAAATTGATTTCGTTGATTCTGCGCAACTGCCAAATGCAAGGGCCGCCGCGTCTAGCCTTAGCGGGATGGGGCATCGCGACTTGAAGGTTGGCGCAAGTGGCGAAAGAACGATCCATTCCGAACGATCTTGCCGGCCTCGGATGACGAAAGGCCTGATAATTCCGGGCTTTGGGCAAGAAATCGCACGTAATTCCCGCTGCTGTCACATTATGGCAACAGCGCGGTAAAAAAATGGTCCTTCAGGGGCAGATCGCGCTGCGGCATGTCGTCCTGAACGACTGGTGCCGCAGCGGCATGTTTGTCGGCTCAGTCTTCGCTGCGCACGCGCGAGAGGGCCGTGTCGAGCTTGGAACGCGCCTCACGGTATTCCTCGAGCTTCTCGCGCTCGGCGGCCACCACATCTTCCGGCGCATTGGCGACGAACTTCTCGTTCGACAGCTTCTTGTGCAGGCGGGCGATCTCCTCTGTGACCTTGGCGATCTCCTTCTGCAGCCGCGCCGCCTCGGCCTTCAGGTCGATCAGCGTGCCGAGCGGCAGGCAGGCCGTCGCCTCGCCGATGACGAACTGGGCCGACGCGGGAGGCGCCGTGTCGGCGTGGCTGATCTCGCCGACGCGCGCCAGCCGCTTGATTGCCGCCTCATGGCGCGCCAGCCGCTCCCTGGTATCGGCATTGGCGTCCAGCAGGACCAGCGGCGCGATGGCCGCCGGCGGCACGTTCATTTCCGAGCGCACCGACCGCACGCCGGAGACCAGATCGATCAGCCAGTTTATCTCCGCGGCGGAGCCATGGTCCTCGAAGTCCGGCTGCGGCCAGGCGGCGTGGCAGAGCAGCGTCGGCCGCTCGCGGCCTTCGCCGGCGGTCTCGGACCACAGCTCCTCCGTCATGAACGGCATCATCGGGTGGAGCAGTTTGTAGATCTCGTCCAGCACGAAGGCCATGGTGGCCCGGCTCTCGGCCTTGGCCGCCTCGTCGTCGCCCATAAAGACCGGCTTCAGGAGCTCGACATACCAGTCGCAGAAATAGTTCCAGACGAAGCGGTAGGCCGCCGCACCCGCCTCGTTGAACCTGTAGGAAGCGATGCCGTCGGTGATCTCCTTCGCCGCGCGCGTGAGCTCGGTCAGGATCCAGCGATTGACGGTCAGCTTGGCGTCGTTCAGCCAGAACTCGTCGTTGCGCGCCACGCCGTTCATCTCGGCGAAGCGCGTCGCGTTCCAGAGCTTCGTGCCGAAGTTGCGGTAGCCTGCGATGCGCGCCGGGTCGAGCTTCACGTCCCTGCCCTGCGCCGCCATGATGGTCAGCGTGAAGCGCAGCGCGTCAGCTCCGTATTCGTCGATCAATTCCAGCGGATCGATGACGTTGCCCTTCGACTTCGACATCTTCGCGCCGCTCTTGTCGCGGACGAGCGCGTGCACATAGACCGTGTGGAACGGCTCCTTGTCCATGAAATGCAGCCCCATCATCATCATGCGGGCGACCCAGAAGAAGATGATGTCAAAGCCCGTGACCAGCACGTTGGTCGGGTAGTAGGTCTTCAGCTCGGGCGTCTGGTCTGGCCAGCCGAGCGTCGAGAAGGGCCACAGCGCCGACGAGAACCAGGTGTCGAGCACATCCTCGTCGCGGGTCAGGATGTCGCCGGGCGCAAAATTCTCGAGCTTGTCCTCGACCCAGGCTTTCCACGGCCCTTCGAGCGCCAGGTAGTATTCGACCGCGGCGTCGAGCGCCTCCTGCTCTGTCTTCTCGACGAAGACATGCCCGTCCGGCCCGTACCATGCCGGTATCCGGTGCCCCCACCAGAGTTGGCGCGAAATGCACCACGGCTGGATGTTCTCCATCCAGTCGAAATAGGTCTTTTCCCAGTTCTTCGGCACGAACTCGGTGCGGCCTTCGCGCACCGAAGCGATGGCTGGCTTGGCCAGTTCCGCAGCGTTGACGTACCACTGGTCGGTCAGGAACGGCTCGATCGGCACGCCGCCGCGGTCGCCATGCGGCACGGCGTGGCGGTGCGGTTCGACCTTTTCCAGGAAGCCGCCCTCCTCCATCATCGTGACGATCAGCTTGCGGGCCTCGAACCGGTCCAGGCCGCTCAACTGGTCCCAGGCGCTCTGGCGCGTCGGCGTCACTTCAAGACCTTCGAGGAAATCATCGTTTTCGTTGATGTTTACCTTCGCCTCGATGGTGAGGATATTGATTGCAGGCAGCTTGTGGCGCTTGCCCACCTCGAAGTCGTTGAAGTCGTGGGCCGGCGTGATCTTGACCGCACCGGTGCCCTTCTCCGGATCGGAATATTCGTCTGCAACGACAGGGATCTTGCGCCCAACGATGGGCAGCACGACCTTCTTGCCGACAAGGTCCTTGTAGCGCTCGTCGTCGGGATGGACAGCCACGCCCGTGTCGCCCAGCATCGTTTCGGGCCGGGTCGTCGCGACCGTGATGTAGGTCGCCGGGTTTTCCGGATCGTAGGCGACGCCGTCGACCGGATAGCGGAAATGCCAGAGATTGCCGTTGAGCTCGACCTGTTCCACCTCGAGGTCGGAGATGGCCGTGAGCAGCTTCGGGTCCCAGTTGACCAGCCGCTTGTCCTTATAGATCAAGCCTTGTTTGTAGAGCGTGACGAACACTTCTAGCACGGCCTTCGACAGGCCCTCGTCCATCGTGAAGCGCTCCCTGCTCCAGTCGGCCGATGCACCGAGCCGCTTCAGCTGGTTGAGGATAGTACCGCCGGATTCGTCCTTCCATTCCCAGACCTTTTCGACGAACTGCTCTCGCGTCAGGTCCCGGCGGCGGATCTGCTGCTCCATCAACCGCCGCTCGACCACCATCTGGGTGGCGATGCCGGCATGATCCATGCCGGGCTGCCAGAGAACGTTCTTGCCGCGCATCCGCTCGAAGCGAACGAGAATGTCCTGCAGCGTGTTGTTGAGCGCATGGCCCATATGCAGCGAGCCGGTGACGTTGGGCGGCGGGATGACGATGGTGAACGGCTCGGCGTCCGGCTGCGCGCCGGCGCCCGCCGCGAAGGCGTCCGCCTCTTCCCAGATTTTCGCGATCTTCGGCTCGACGGTCTTGGCGTCGTAGGTCTTCTCAAGCATGGGGGCGATGTCCGGATTTTTCGCGACCGGTAAATCCGAAGGGCGACGGCAAGTCAACCACAGCCGCCCCAAGGCCGGCAGCGCGCCCGCTGCCGCCAACGAAAACGCCGCCCGAAGGCGGCGTCGCTTGGAGCCAATCGGGCGAAACTACTGCGCGCCGCGCGCCACCCGCTCGATCTCCTCACGCACCAGGCGCTCGACGAGAGTCGGCAGGTTGTTCTCCATCCAGTCCCGCAGCAGCGGTTCGATCATCTCCGCCGCCATCTCGTCAAAGCGCTTCTGACTGCGGGCTGCAAAGGCTTCCGAAAGTTCGCCGAAGGATGCCGCCACCTGTCGTTCGACGCGTTCGGACAACAATGCCGGCTTGGCGGCGAGGCTTTCGGCCGGCGCCAGATGGCTCTGCGTCTCGATGGCGGGCTGCTCCTCGGCTTGTCCCGCCTGGATGGGTGCCGGCTCGCTCCTCTGCGTCTCGGGCGGACGGGCGGTGTTTGCCGCCTCGGGTACGCCGAGCAGCGCACGGACGTCCTCTCGGGCCGCGCGCGAATTCTCGATGGCCTTCTTGATGTCGTCCGGCGACCGCTCGTAAAGCGGCCGCTCCGCGATCGCACGATCGACCGAAAGCCTTTCAGGTACCGGCTTCTTCTCCGATACCGGCCGCTCCACGACAGCCAGCTTCTCAGGTTCCGGGTCCATCCAGCGCGAAGGCATGGCGGCTGCCTCCGCCGTGATCTGCGCCTGCACCTCGGCGAGCGTAACCGGCTTCTTCTGCAGAGGCGCCTCGCGCGGCACCGGCGCGCTTGCCTCCACCGCCCGCAGCTCGTTGCGGAAGGCGTCGACCTCGATCACAGTCCGCTCAGCCGTCGCGGCAGCCGGGGCCGCGGCGCGGGCTTGGCCCTGCTCGGGTTCGCCGCCCTGCCGGCGGCCGGCGTCATTGTCCTCTATGATCCGCCGGATCGAGGCGAGAATCTCTTCCATGGAAGGTTCGCGCTGTGCGTTGCTTGCTTGTGCCATCGTCACGTCCGCCCGCCCCTATGACCAGTACGGCTGCAGCCCTCGCGGCTGATCCGAATCATCGATGAAAGCGTAGCGGACTGACGGGCTTACGAGAATCCCCAAACTCGGGGAGCCGGGGATTTCAACAGGATTGCCAGTTCAACGAAGTGTTGGAGCGGCGACGGCCGCTCAGCGGCCGTCGGGCGTCTTCAACCCGCCCCATTTGTTCTTGACCGCGTCGTAATGCTCCTGAGGGAGGTGCACTGCCACGTCGAGCCCGAGGCGCTGTGCCGACAGCGCACCGATTGCCGACACGATGGCGTAGCTCGCCACCACCACGTCGCGCTCGGCGCTCGCCAGATTGATCTGCGCGGTGATGACGTCGGCCTGCGCATCGAGCACATCAAGCGTCGTGCGCTGGCCGACGTTGCGTTCCTCGATCACGCCGTTAAGCGCAAGTTGCTGGGCCTCGACCTGCGCACGGTTGGCCGTCACGCTCTCGCGTGCGGCAACATACTGGGTCCAGGCCGAAACCACCGCCTGCCGGACCTGGTCACGGCTGACATCGACCTGGATGCGCGCCTGGCCGAGCGATTCCTTCGACTGGCGAACCAGCGCCGACACGCGGCCACCTGTATAGATCGGAATGGTCAGCGTCGCCCCGACGGTCGCCGAGTTGAACGTTCCATCGTTGGTTGAGACGCCGGGCAGACCATCCGTGTTCTGGTAGCTACGCTGTACACCAGCCGATGCCGACACTTGAGGCAGCAGCGCTCCTTCGGTGGATTTCACTGAGAAGGCGGCCGCATCGACGAGATGCTCGGTCGAGAGGATAGCCGGATGATCGCCGGCGGCGATCGCGATCGCCTGGTCCAGGCTCTTGGGCAGCATCTTGGCCAGAGGCTGTCCTGCCTGAAGCCGGCCTGGCTGGTCGCCTATGACCTGCCGGTAGGCGGCCTCGCTCGCCTCGGCCTGCGCTCGCGCCGCAGCCAGCTGCGCGATGGCGGCAGAGCGGCTCGCATCGGCCTGGGCGACGTCCGTCCGGGTACCCTCGCCGACTTCGAACCGCGAGCGCGCGGCACGCGCCTGTTCGGTCAGGAACTGCAGGTTCTGCTCGGTCAGCACCGCGATCTTTCGGTCGCGGATGACGTCCATGTAGGAACTGGCCGCATCGAACAGCGTGTTCTGTTCCTCGTTGCGCAAGCTCTCGAAGGAGGCCCTCACCTGCGCCTCGGCGGCCCGCACGTTGTTAGTGGTCTGGAAGCCGTCGAACAGCGTCTGATTGATCTGAACGCCGAAGGAACCTGTGGTCAGGCGGACGGACCCCAACCTCCGATCACTGCTGGTGTAGTCGATAGTGCCGCTGCCTGCGATGGTCGGACGCCAGCCCGACTTTGCGATCGGCACATTCTCATCGGTGACGCGCGCGCCGGCACGTTGGGAATTCAGCGTCGAGTTGAGCTGGTAGGCTTTTGCGAGCGCGCCGAACAGCGTCTCGGCAGACGCCGCTGTCGAGGACAACGCCGTCGCGGCAAGCAGTGCGGCGGCGAGAAATTTTCTAGTTACCAACGACACATAACCCTCATCCGTTCGCCGGGCCTACCGATTGATTCGGCGTGCTCGGCTGTTGGCCGGTATCCCGGCCCCTGGTTTCCGGCCAATCCCGCGCCGCAATATAACCCGCGCCGGCCCGGCGTTAACGGTCCGCGCGTAAAGCATCATGGCTCGACGGCTCGTGCAAGAGCCAAGCTCTCAGAATTCGAACGCAGGCGTACGTTCGAATCCCGGTAGTGGCTTTACTGCCGCATTGAAAACGCGCCGACCTGTCGCAACGCCGTTGGATTTCAGGTAGATCAAGGCGACTCCGGCCGCACCGTGCCCTTCGACCACGACCAGCCGGCCACCCTCGGCAAGCTGCGCGGTCAGCGCTTCGGGAAGCTCGTCGACGCTGCCTTCGACCACGATGGCGTCATAGGGCGCGCCGGCCTTGTGCCCGGCCTTCAGGTCGCCGCGCACGAACGAGACGTTGTCGTAGCCCAGGCCGGCGAGCGTCGATTCGGCCTTGTCGGCGAGCGCGCCGTCGCTTTCCAGCGCCACTACTTTTTTCGCGAGCCGCGACAGCACGGCAGCCGAATATCCGGTGCCGGCGCCGACGTCGAGCACGGTGTCGTTGGGGCCTATTTCGGCAAGCTGGACCAGTTTGGCGAAGGGCGACGCCTTCATCAGGTAGCGCGCGCCTGGCCCCGCCTTCTCCGAGATCAGCGTGTTCTCGTCGACATAGGCAAGCGCCTTGCGGCCCTCTGGCACGAAGTCTTCGCGCGGAACGCTCAGCATTGCGGTCAGCAGAGGCAGGCTGGTCACGTCGGTGGTGCGTACCTGACCATCGACCATCTTGACGCGAAGTTCGGGAAAATCAGCAGTCATCATCGTCTGGCCTGAACCATGCGCGCGGCGCGCGCTCCTCAATTTGGCGCTCCGGGCGAACGTTCGCCTGGACCTGGCGCCGCGAAGTGGAGGCCTCGCCCGGAATCGAACCGGGGTGCAAGGATTTGCAGTCCTCTGCGTAACCACTCCGCCACGAGGCCTCGCCGCTTCGGGCGCACCGGTTCAATAGGTTTAAGAGCATTGGGCGTCAAGCGTCAGCACGGCGATGGAAGACGTTTCCCCCTATGCCGCGGCGTCGGCGGCATGCCGCGGGGGTCGGCTGGCCGCATTTCATGATTTGTCCAACGTCACGAGGCGCTTAACGCGTGCTGCCTGAGGAACTCTACGGCGCGCTGCTTGAAGGTGCGGTCGCCTGTGGCGAGCATGTGGTCACGCCCCTCGATGGAAAAGCTCTCGGCGTTGGGCATCATGCCGGCGAGTTCGTCGGGAGAGCCCGCTATGTCGTCCTTGGTGCCGACGGCCACCAGGGTCGGCTGCGTGATGCGGGCTACCTCCGCCTCGGTAAGCTCCGTGCGAGAGGTGGCGATGCAGGCGGCGAGCGCCCGCCGGTCGCTTCTCGTCTGGTCGGCGAATCTGCGGAATGTCCTGCCGCGCGGATGGGCGACGCTCTCCGGATCCTCGGCGAGCAGCGCCGACGCGATCGGGTCCCAGTCCCCGACCCCGTCGACCATACCGCTGCCCAGCCCGCCGAAGATCAGCGTCGCGACCAGTTGCGGCTCGGCGAGGGCCAGGAAGGCGGCGATGCGCGCGCCCATCGAATAGCCCATGACATGCGCCCGCGAGATGCCGAGATGTACGAGCAAGGCGGCTGCGTCTCCCGCCATCTTTTCGGGTGTGTAGTCGGCGGCGGCATAGCTCTTCGTGGACGCGCCGTGGCCGCGGTTGTCGAAGGCAATCGCGCGATAGCCGGCGTCGTTGAGCGTCTTCACCCACCCCGTCGACACCCAGTTGACCGTATAGCTCGAGGCAAAGCCATGTATCATCAGCACCGGCTCGGCGTGCGGCGCCGGCTGCTGGTCGATGAAAGCAAGGTCGAAGCCGTCATGGTTGAAGAACTGCATCGCGCCGGCAATCCCCTTCAGGATTAGAGACCATCGAATATAGGTCTGCGGCCTAACCGTCGCCGGCCGTTCGCGCAATCACCGGATGACGGATCGCGCTGCCGTCGGCGATGCCCGCCCTTTCCGCGATCCCGCGCTTCAGCTCAAGCACATAGCGGACCGGCGTCGCGCCGGGAGAGATCAGCGCTTCGGAAAACGGCTCGCCAGGCAGGACGTCGATCACCTTGCCGTCCTCGCCGATGAAGACGAGGTCGAGCGGCATCGGCGTGTTCTTCATCCAGAAGCCGACCGGCCTCGATTCGGGGAAGACGAACAGCATGCCGTGGTCGTCGTCCATCGTCTCGCGGAACATAAGTCCAGCGGAGCGTTCGCTCTCGTCGTCCGCCACCTCGATGGTGAAGGAGCTCTCGCCGACTGCGGTCTCGGTGATCAGCGGCGCCGGATCGAGCGGCAGCCGCATGGCCTGGTCGGCTACCGACTGCGGCATGCCCAGATAGAAGCCGAGCGCGCCGACGACGAGGACGATCGCCGCTATGGCCAGCAGTGTCTTGCGAATCATTCAGGCGGTCCCCAGAGCGGTCCGAGGCCGCGGCGGGAGGTCAGTGCGCGACCGGCAGGGTCCCGATATCGGGGTGAATTTCGGCGGCCATAAGGCCCTTGTCGCCGCGGCCGTAACGCACCAGCACCACCTGCCCCGGCCTGAGTTCGGTCAATCCGTAGCGACGGAGCGTCTCCATATGCACGAAGATGTCTTCCGTGTTCTCGCCACGCGTCAGGAAGCCGAATCCCTTGGTGCGGTTGAACCACTTCACCAGCGCCCGCTCCAGCCCGCTCTCGGGCGTGACCACGACATGCGTGCGCTGCTCCTGCATTTCGGCCGGATGCACCGCAGTCGAACTGTCCATGGAAACGACGCGGAAGGCCTGAAGGCCGCGTTCGCCGTTTTTGACCAGGCAAACGACGCGCGAACCTTCGAGTGCGGTATGGAAGCCGTCGCGCCTGAGACATGTCACGTGGATCAGAACATCGCCGAGTTCGTCGCCGTCGGGCAGGATAAAACCATAGCCCTTCGCGACGTCGAACCATTTGATGGCGCCGGAAACCTCGATGACCCCCGCATCGCTGTCTTCGGTGCCGACAAAGGCTTCGCCTCTGGCCTCTTCATGCCTCGTGATAGAGGCTTTTTCCCCCATCAGAACGCCCCCTGTCATGGACTGGTAAAGCTGATTCTAGAGTGAAGATTAACACCCCGCGTAAGCTTATGTGCAAGGCCTGCTCTGGCTTTTTTCACATATGCACCAAGATTTGGAGACCTCATGGTAAATCGCGCCAGTAAAGCTGGCGGGCGCGGGTTGCCGACCGAGGTGCCCCGCCCTATGTTCCGGCACCGCTGAAAATCCGAGGAAGAGACATGCGCTATCTGCACACAATGGTCCGCGTCAAGGACGTGGACGCGGCACTCGACTTCTACGTCAAGAAGCTCGGTCTGAAGGAGGTCCGCCGCATGGAGAACCAGCAGGGCCGCTACACGCTGATTTTCCTGGCGGCACCAGAGGACGAGCAGAACGGCATCAACCAGAAGGCGCCGCTCCTCGAACTCACCTACAACTGGGACCCGGAGGACTATGATGGTGGTCGGAATTTCGGCCACCTGGCCTACGAGGTCGACAATATATACGAGACCTGCAGGCGCCTGCAGGATGCCGGCGTCGTCATCAACCGTCCGCCGCGCGACGGAAACATGGCGTTCATCAAGTCGCCTGACGGCATCTCCATCGAGCTCCTGCAGAAAGGCGACGCGCTCGAAAAGGCCGAGCCCTGGCTGTCGATGGCGAACACCGGTACCTGGTGACGTCGCGGCCGACTCAAACACCTGAACGGTAGCAGCTCAAGCGCCCGCCCTAGCCGGCGGGTGTTTGATTTGTTGGGAACGTTTTCGGCTTCATGGGGTTGGAAACCCGAGCTGTTTGAGGACCAGACTCGCCAGACAGGAAAGGAAACCCATGAGATTCTTTGCAGCGGCAGCGGCCGCCATCCTTCTCTCCGCCGGCATGGCTTTCGCCCAGGACAACTCGACCACAGGCAGCACAAGCGGCGCCGATACCGATCCCTCAAACTACCTGACTGGCCCGAACATCCATCGTTTCTACCAGGACGATTCGATGACGGAGCTGCGTCCGGAAGCCGAGGTCAGGACCACCTGGGAGGCGATGTCCGAACAGGATCGCTCCAACCTTCGCCAGGCCTGCATGGGCAACAAGGACAACAGGTACAACCCGCTCTGCAATTCGCTCAAGGCGATGTAGGGCCTTCATCGAACCGGCAGAAAAGTCCGCCGCCCGGCGGACTTTGTGCTTGCGCTTCATTTGATCGCGTCCGCCATTTTTGCCAGCGCCATCACCGTGTTCCAGTTGCGCGCCGTATTGGGAACGCCGATCCCCTTGTCGAATTTCTCCGCCAGCTTTGAGGTGCCGAAGCCGCCGGGCGTGTGCAGGTACGCGACCTTGCCGACCACCTCGACGCGCTCGCCGGCCTTCGCATAGGTCCTGAGCGCCTCGACCTTGGCATTTTCCGGCACCGCCGCAAGCACTGCCGCATGCAGGAACCTGGGCGCATCGACTGCCCCGGGAAACGGGTTGTTCGCGATCAGCTCGGCCCATTCCTCTCGCGTCACGGTATGGATCGCCTTGTCGAAGCCGAATTCCCTCTTCGCGATGTCAGCGATATCGGCCGTCACGCCGGCTGCGCCCTTGCGCGACGACAGCACCGCGTTGCCGCTGTTGATGTAGGTGGCGACGTCGCCGAAGCCTGCCGCCGTCAGCGCCTCGCGCAACGGTTTCGTCGGCAGCTGCGTCGCGCCGCCGACGCCCCGGAAGAGGACGATGTAGACCGTCATATGACCAGCCCCGCGATCGTCTCGTTGTCGGTGATGTCCTGGTGGGCCCAGCCTGCCTCGTGAAACCGCTTTTGGAGCACGTCGAAATTTCTGCGGTCCTTCGTCTCGATGCCGATCAGGACCGAGCCGAAATTGCGCGCCGACTTCTTCAGATATTCGAAGCGGGCGATGTCGTCGTCCGGTCCTAGCAGATCGAGGAAATCGCGAAGCGCGCCCGGCCTCTGCGGGAAGCGGAATACGAAATATTTCTTCAAACCCTCGAAGCGCAGCGCGCGCTCCTTGACGTCCGGCAGCCGCTCGAAGTCGAAATTGCCGCCCGATACCACGCAGACGATCGTCTTGCCGCGAATGTCCTTGCGCGAAAAATCCTTGAGCGCGTCGATCGCCAGCGCGCCCGCCGGCTCCAGCACCACGCCCTCGACGTTCAGCATCTCGATCATCGTCGCGCAGAGCCGGTTCTCGGGCACGAGCCGGACTGAGTCCGCCGGAAACCCCTTCAGGTACCGGAACGGCTCGCGGCCGATCTCGGCCACCGCTGCGCCGTCGACGAAATTGTCGACGGCGTCGAGCTTCGTCCGTCGTCCCGCCGAGAGGCTTTGCGCCAGGCTCGGGGCGCCCGCCGGCTCGCAGAACAGGAAGCGCATGTCGCGGTCGGTCTCGCGGAAGAAGTGGGTCACGCCGGCCGACAGGCCGCCGCCGCCGACCGGCAACATCATGATGTCTGGCCCGCGCCCGCCCGGCATCTGCTCGGCGATCTCCCAGGCGACCGTCGCCTGTCCCTCGATGATATCCTTGTGGTCGAAGGGCGGCACCATATGCGCGCCGCTCTTCTCGGCGAATTCCAGCGAGGCGCGGTAGCACTCGTCGAAGAAGTCGCCGAACAGCCTGATCTCGACGAACTCGCCTCCGAACAGCTT
>DATDJN010000504.1:0-3983 GCA_036520515.1 Rhizobiaceae bacterium | reverse complement strand
TCCACCAGTCGGGCTTGATGCCGAGCGCATAAAGCTCTTCCAGCGCGCGCGGCACGGTCTGGTCGTCGAGCCTGCCGTGCTTGCCGGTGATGATCTCGATGAGAAGTTCGCGGCCGACCTTGCGCGCCGCATCGAACAGCGCGCGCAGCTTCTCCTGCTGCTCCTGCTTCAGCGCGGGCGGGTCGTCCGGGTGGTAGAAACACAGGCACTTGATGCAGTGGTCGACCGGCCATTCGACGAGCTGCGAGCCGATGTCCTGGCTGAACTCGAAGCGCAAGGGCCGCGATCCCGGCTGCTCCACCGGCCGGCCGAGCCAGGAGAAGCCGTGCCTGGCGAATTCGAACATGGCGCTACGGCCGTATCGTTCGTCGAGCAGCATGCCGTAGCCGTCGCGCCCGCGCGCGACCTTCGCCGCCGCTTTCACCGCCAGCACCTTGAACGCCTCGATCCGCTTCGCGTCCGCGCCGGCCCGCTTGGCTATGTCCTCGAGCTGCGCACGGTGGTCGCAGGCAAACGCCATCAGCGAGGGCACGTCGCTGCGGCGCGTCGTCGCCCAGTGGATGTGGTTGATCGCCTCGTCCTTGCGCAGCGCGTGGTGCTTGCTGCCGTTCTTCAGGAAGAACTGCAGTTCCTCGAAAGTCGGGTATTCCGGCGCGCAGAGCAGGCGCGACACCGCGAAGGCGCCGCAGGCATTCGCCCAGGTCGCGGCGGTCTCGAAACTTTCTCCGCCCAGCCATCCCCGCAACAGGCCGGACATGAAGGCGTCGCCGGCGCCCAGAACATTGTAGATCTCGATCGGAAAGCCGTCGCCGACGATGCCGTCTTCCAGGTCGTCGGAGATCGGCCCGTCATAGACGATGCAGCCCTTGGCGCCGCGCTTCAGCACGATCGCCGCCTTCGACACGGCGCGGATCGCCTTCAGCGCGCCAAGCACGTCGTCGGCGCCCGACGCGATCATGATCTCTTCCTCGGTGCCGACGATCAGGTCGCAGTCGGGCAGAATTTGCTGCATCTTGGCCGAGACGAAATCCGATTTCACATAGCGCTCGAAGCCCTCGGCGTGGCCGGCGAGGCCCCAGAGGTTCGGCCGGTAGTCGACGTCGAAGACGATTTTCCGGCCGTGCTTTCTCGCGATGCGGATCGCCTTGAGCTGCGCGGCCTCGGTGTTCTCCCGCGAGAAATGCGTGCCGGTGACGACGACGGCGCGCGCCGAGGCGACGAAGGCCTCGTCGACATCCTCCTCCGACAGCGCCATGTCGGCGCAATCGGTGCGCACGAAGATCATCGGCGAGACGCCCTCGTCCTCGACCGAAAGCAGCACCAGCGCCGTCAGCCGCTCCCTGTCGGTGGTGATGCCTTCGACCGAGACGCCCTCGCGCACCAGCTGCTCCCTGATGAAGCGGCCCATCTGCTCGTCGCCGACGCGGGTGAGCAGGGCCGAGCGCAGGCCGAGCCGCGCCGTGCCGACCGAGATGTTGGTGGGGCAGCCTCCCACGGCCTTGGTGAAGGAGGCGATGTCCTCCAGCCGCGAGCCGATCTGCTGGCCATAGAGATCGACCGAGGCGCGGCCGATCGCGATGACGTCGAGCGGGCCGTTCTTCGCTCCCCTGGTCACGACATCCTCCACCGCTTCGACATGCTTTTTCTGACTGCTGGAATCCCTGAATTGAAACACAAATTCCATTTGACAGTCAATGTGGAATATTTATTCTATTTGCAAAATCCTGGAGATTTCGGGGAAGGAAACCACATGATTTCGATCGGGCTGCTTGGAGCGGGCCGCATCGGCCAGATTCACGGCCGCAACATCGCGGCGTCGCCGCGCGCCAGGCTTGCAGCCATCGCCGACCCGATGCCGGAGGGCGCCAAGGCGCTGTCGGCGGTGACGGGCGCGCCGGTGAAGACATCAGAGGAAATCCTCTCCGACAAGAGTATCGACGCCATCCTGATCGGCACGCCGACCGACACGCATGCCGACTTCATCGACCGGGCGGCGAAATCCGGCAAGGCGGTGTTCTGCGAAAAGCCGGTCGACCTCAATTCCGCCCGCATCAGGAAGACGCTGGAGCGTGTCGACAAGGCGGGCATCCCGCTGATGGTCGGCTTCAACCGCCGCTTCGACCCGAATTTCGCCGCGCTGCAGAAGCGGCTGGCCGACGGCGTTGCCGGCAATGTCGAGCTCGTCACCATCCTGTCGCGCGACCCCGGCCCGCCGCCCATCTCCTATATCGAGCGATCGGGCGGCCTCTTCCGCGACATGATGATCCACGACTTCGACATGGCGCGCTTCCTGCTCGGCGAGGATGCGGTCGAGGTGTTCGCGCTCGGCTCGTCTCTGGTCGATCCGGCGATCGGCATGGCCGGCGACGTCGACACGGCGGCCGTCGTGCTGAAGACCGCCAGCGGCAAGATCTGCCAGATCTCCAATTCGCGCCGCGCCACCTATGGCTACGACCAGCGTATCGAGGTGCACGGCTCCAAGGGTCTGCTGTCGGCCGGCAACGTGCTCGAGACCACCGTTCAGTTCGCCGGCGAAAAAGGCATCAGCGCCGACCCCGTGCAGAACTTCTTCCTCGAACGCTACACCGCGGCCTACAGGAACGAGATCGAGGCTTTCATCGAGGCGATCGTCAAGGGCAAGAAGCCGAAGCCCGACGGCGCCGACGGGCTGAAGGCGCAGCTGATGGCCGACGCCGCCACCAAGTCGCGGGAAACCGGCAAGCCGGTAAAGATCGGCTGAGGGAGGGAAGAATGTTCGACGTCAATTCGCTGAGGAACTCCTCGCTGGAGGGCAAGGTCGCCATCGTCACGGGCTCCACGCAGGGGCTGGGCGAGGGCGTCGCCCACCTCTTCGCCGAGCGCGGCATAACCGGCCTCGTCATCACCGGCCGCAACGCGGCGCGCGGCGCGAAGGTCAGGGCCGACCTCGAAGGCAAGGGCGTGAAGACGATCTTCGTCCAGGCCGACCTCGCCTCGATGGACGATACGCGCAAGGTCGTGGCGGAGGCCGACAGGGCGTTCCGCCGCGTCGACGTGCTGGTGAATTCGGCCGGGATCACCGACCGCGGCTCGATCTGGGACACCAGCCCGGAACTCTTCGACGCGATGTTCGCGGTCAACGTGCGCGCGCCCTTCTTCCTGATGCAGGACTCGCTCGCCATCATGAAGCGCGAGAAGATCGAGGGCTCGATCGTCAACATCATCTCGATGTCGGGCCATGGCGGTCAGAGCTTCATCACCGCCTACAGCGCCTCCAAGGGCGCGCTGATCACGCTGACGCGCAACGTCGCCTATTCGGTGATGAACCACCGCATCCGCGTCAACGGCCTGACCATCGGCCACATGAACACGCCCGGCGAAGACCGCATCATGAAGACCTATCACGGCGCCGAGGACGGCTGGCTCGGAGATGCCGAGAAGACCAAGCCATTCGGCCGGCTGCTGGAGGTCGACGAAGTCTCGCGCGCGGTCGCCTATCTGGCGAGCGCCGAGAGCGGCATGATGACCGGCTCGATCATCGACTTCGACCAGCAGGTGCGCGGCGCCGGCAATTCGCCGCCTCCCCCGCCGCCGGCGGAGTGACGTTCTTCTCCCTGTTCACGGTGAGAAGATGCCGGCAGGCAGATGAGGGGAAGCACGAACTTTCCAGAACCTGGCTCCGCCCCTCACCCGGCGCTTCGCGCCACCTTCTCCCCGTAAACGGGGAGAAGGAAACCTCATCCCTCGCCTCTCCTCGCCGCCACCGCCACGCACAGCGTCATGGCGATCGCCATGGTGGTCGCCATCGAGCGAAAACCCTCGAAGTTCGCTTCGCTGACCTCGATCATCACGTCGGCTGGCGAGGCTATCGGCGAGAAGACGGAATCGGTGACCGTCACGATCTTGGCGCCGCGCGATTTCGCACTCGATGTCAGCGCCACCGTCTCGCTGGCATAGGGCGCGAAGCTGATCGCCAGTGCGGCGTCGCTGGCCGAGACGAAGCT
>DATDJN010000503.1:0-5604 GCA_036520515.1 Rhizobiaceae bacterium | reverse complement strand
TTCTGGAAGGCGGCGATCGAGGAGAACCAGGCGGACGACGGAGCGCTCGAGAAGGCGATCGGCCTGATGACCAGGCACGGCGCCATCGCCGACACGATCGGCCGCGCCGGCCATTTCGGCGGCATCGCCCGCGACGCGCTGGCGCCGCTCGACGAGACGCCGCAGAAGGCCGCGCTCCTCGACGTCATCGATTTCTGCATCAGCCGCGTAGCCTGACACGCTGTTGCGACGGTGAACGTTTTGTGAAACGGGGCGGATTGAACACCGACCCCAAAAAGGCCATGCTTTGATGACAATTGGCGGCTGAATTCGGCAGGAATCCGGTACGCCCGGGATGACGGCTGCGGCGCGGCGCCCAGGAAGGAAGACGATGCGGCTAAAAAATGGACGCTGGCTGGTCGGGCTGGCGGCGGCGACGGGGCTCATCGTTTCCGTATCGGCGCAGGCCGTTCTGGCCGCCCAATCCGCCAAATCCGCCCCGGTCGAGGTCAACTCCTTCTCAGGCGCCTATCTCGCGGCGCGCGTCGCCGAGGTCGACAACGATCTCGATGGCGCCATCGTCTACTACGAGAAGGCCCTCGCCTTCGATCCCGAGAACCGCCCGCTGCAGCAGAGCCTGATGCTGGCGCTGATCTCCGAGGGGCGTTTCGACGAGGCGCTGCCCTATGCCGACAAGCTGAAGAACGTGCCCGAGATCGAGCGCCTGTCGCGGCTGGCGCTGGCCATCGACGCCTTCCACAAGAAGGATTTCCGCAACGCCGAGACCCTGTTGACCTTCACCGAGGAGTCCGACCTCGACGGCCTGATCGCCAAGGTCATGACATCATGGGCGAAGCTCGGCGCCGGCGACAAGGATGGGGCCGTCGCGACCCTCGACGAGCTTGAGGGGCCGGACTGGTACGGCCTGTTCGTCTCCTACAGCAAGGGGCTGGTCGCCGAGCAGGCCGGGCAGAATGCGGAGGCCGACGCTGCCTACCAGGCGGCCATCGACGACGTCGCCGCCGGCGGCGCCGCTCCCGACGCCTGGCTGCGCGCGGCCGAGGCCTATGCCGGCTTCCTCGCCCGCCAGGGCAAGAAGGACGCGGCACTCGCCGTGCTGGAGAAGGCCGACGAGTTCGCCTCCGGGCGGCTGCCATTGCTCGACCTGCGCGACAAGATCATGAAGGGCGAGACGGTAGCCCCGCTCGTCGCCAACCCGTCCGAAGGCGCCAGCGAGCTGCTTCTGGTTCTTGCCAGCGCTCTCAACCGAGGCGGCGGTGAATCCTTCGTGCGCCTCTATCTGCGATACGCGCTGGCGCTGAGGCCCGACAGCGATCAGGTGCTCGTGCAACTCGCCGCCGTGGCCGAGCAGCAGCAGGACGCCGAGGGCGCGATCGAACTCTACCGCCGTATCCCCGATAGCTCGCCGCTGAGACGCGTCTCGCAGTTGCAGCTCGGCCTGAACCTCGCCGACCTCGACCGCCGCGACGAGGCGATCCGCCAGTTGCAGGCGCTGGTCGACGAAAATCCGGAGGATATGCGCGGCTACCTGGCGCTTGGCGGCGTCTACGCCTCCAAGGAGGATTTTGCCGGGGCCGCGAAGGTCTACGACAAGGCCGTCGAGCGGCTCGAGGCGAAGAAGTTCCAGATGCCGAAGGACCCGCGCCTGGCGGCCAACTGGAACATCTACTACCAGCGCGGCATCGCCTATGAGCGGCTGAAGCAGTGGCCGAAGGCGGAGCCGAACTTCCGCAAGGCGCTGGAGCTGTTCCCGAACCAGCCGCAGGTGATGAACTATCTCGGCTATTCGTGGATCGACATGAACATGAACCTCGAAGAGGGCATGGAGCTGATCCGCAAGGCGGTCGAGCTGCGCCCGAGCGACGGCTACATCGTCGATTCGCTGGGATGGGCGCATTACCGCCTGGGCGAATACGAGGATGCGGTTCGCGAACTGGAGCGGGCGGTCTCGCTGAAGCCGGACGATCCGGTGCTCAACGATCATCTCGGCGACGCCTACTGGCGCGTCGGCCGCCGGCTGGAAGCGACCTTCCAGTGGAGCCACGCCCGCGACATGAAGCCGGAGCCGGCCGTGCTCGCCGGTGTCGAGAAGAAGCTGAAGGAAGGCCTGCCGCCTGTCGAGGACAAGGCGGTGGCCGGAGAGCCCAAGGCCTCCTCCAAGCCGGCGCCCGCCGCCGAGCCGCCTGCGGCCGCGCCTGCCGACCAGCGCACCGAGGTCGAGACGGGGGCGGCGGCCAAGCCAGCCGCCTATAAGGTGACGCCGGGCCAGTCGCTGTGGTCGATCGCCGCCGACCAGCTCGGCAACGGCAGCCGCTATATCGAGATCCTGAACCTCAACCCGCAGCTCCAGGGCGATCCCGGCCGGCTGATGCCCGGCCAGGAACTCACCCTGCCGGCCGCCGGCAACTAACCGGCCTCTAAGAACCGCCCGCGCCAACGGCCGCGGGCGGTTGCGGGTGCGGCGGCCTTCCCCTTCGTCGGCGTTGACGGCCAGCCGGTGTAGCAGGCAACTGTCCCGAACGCCGCCTGAGCCGGTTTCCTTGAAAAATTTGATTTCGATTTCGGACCTCATGCGGTAGGACGAGCCTCCTTTTGCCTACCTCCGAGGCCCGCTTTGTCCGCCGAAACCACCGATCACATGAGCCCGAAACGCTCCTTCCAGGGGCTGATCCTGACGCTGCACAACTATTGGGCCGACAAGGGCTGCATCATCCTGCAGCCTTACGACATGGAGGTCGGCGCCGGCACCTTCCACCCGGCCACCACGCTGCGCGCGCTCGGACCTCGCCGCTGGAACGCCGCCTATGTGCAGCCGTCGCGCCGGCCCAAGGACGGCCGCTACGGCGAGAACCCCAACCGTCTCCAGCATTATTACCAGTACCAGGTGATCCTGAAGCCCAACCCGCCGAACCTGCAGGAGCTCTATCTCGGCTCGCTGTCGGCGATCGGCCTCGACCCGCTGGTGCATGACATCCGTTTCGTCGAGGACGACTGGGAGAGCCCGACGCTGGGCGCCTGGGGCCTCGGCTGGGAATGCTGGTGCGACGGCATGGAAGTCAGCCAGTTCACCTATTTCCAGCAGGTCTGCGGCATCGAATGCGCGCCGGTCGCGGGCGAGCTGACCTACGGTCTCGAGCGCCTCGCCATGTATGTGCAGGGCGTCGACAACGTCTATGACCTGAACTTCAACGGGCTGGAAGGCGCCGACAAGGTGACCTATGGCGAGGTCTTCCTGCAGGCCGAGCAGGAATATTCGCGCTATAATTTCGAGCATGCCGACACGGCCATGCTGCTGCGCCACTTCGACGACGCCGAGAAGGAGTGCAAGGCGCTGCTCGCGGCCGGTGCCAGGGCCGGCGAGGGTGGTGCGCACAAGATGGTGCTGCCGGCCTACGACCAGGCGATCAAGGCCAGCCACGTCTTCAACCTGCTCGACGCGCGCGGCGTCATCTCGGTGACCGAGCGGCAAAGCTACATCCTGCGCGTCCGCAACCTCGCCAAGGCCTGCGGCGAGGCGTTCTTGCAGACCGAAGCGGGCGGCTTCGGTCACCTCCCCCTGGAGGGGGGAGGTCGCCGCGAAGCGGCGGGTGGGGGTGTGGGCGCAACGGTTTGATGTCCAGGCTCGACCGTTTCAAGCGCCGAGGCGGACGCGACGGTCGAACGGAAACCGATGCCGAGCACATGCTGTGGGAAAACCTTTATCGCATACCTTTGGAAGGTACTCACTTCCGCAGGCAGGTCGAGATTGGGCCTTATCGCGCCGATTTTGGTTCGCTGCGATTAAAGCTGCTCATCGAGATCGACGGGCCGATCCATCAAGAGCCCGAGCAGAAGGAGCGAGACCTTCGCCGGGATCATTGGCTGGAGAGTGAAGGGTATCGCGTCATTCGCTTCTCCAACCACGATGTCACGACCGACATGAACTCGGTGCTGAGCGCTATCGGATTGGCGATCGAAAACCAGAAGCATGCGCTGGGCGATACCCCACCCCGGCGCTGAAGCGCCGACCCTCCCCCTCAAGGGGAGGGTAGTCTAGCGTTGGTGAACACTTGCAGCGTCTGCATTGCCTTGCGCGTGCCCGGAATACGATATCCTTGGTCGCGCCGGCGGTCGATTTGGTTCCAGCGCAAGCACCGCAAAATCTGGGTCGAGGCGCCTCTAAAGACAGGAAAGGCGGAGTTTCGTAGCGAACCGCACTACAAGGCGTAAGGCACCCTGATCCCCGGAGTGTCGCGGCCGAAGTCTTTGGTGTTGCGGGTTACCAGAAGCGCCGCGTGTATCTCGGCCGAAGCCCAGACGATGGCGTCGGGCAGCCGGACGCCATGTTCGCGCCGAAGCTTCACGGCGCGGTCGGCGACCTTGTCGTCCAGAGGGATGATGTCGAACGAGTTGAGGTAGTCGCGCGTGCGCGTTGCGACATCCTCGTCCGCGCCGACCAGAACTTCCATCCAGCTTATGATGCTGATCGATTTCCCGCTATAGCGTGCGATCTCGTCGCGGGCCTGCGGGATGCCGTTCAGGAAGTCGATCAGGATGTTGGTGTCGAAGAGGGCTTTCACCATTCGCTTCTGACGCGCTCCTGATACTCCAGGCCGTCGACCGCGCGTTTGCCCCAGAGGCCGAATGCGTCTCCGGCGTCTTCGGCATTGCGTGCAGCCAAATATTCGCGCACCGCGACACGAATGAGTGCGGCACGGGATTTCTTTTGCCGCCGCGCGAGTTCATCCAGCCGCTCGATCTGCTGTTCCTCGATGTCGACAAGTGCACGCATCGCCAAATCCATATCTGATATCGGCATTATATATCATCTGCGGGCGACCTGCTCAAGCCAAGCGGGACGTGACAAGGACCGCGAGGCTTGATAGGGCGGGCGCGCATCACGGAAATTGCCATGCCCGATCTTCTGCTCGAACTCCGCTCCGAGGAAATCCCCGCCCGCATGCAGCGCAAGGCGGCTGGCGACCTGAAAAAGATGGTCACCGACGGCCTGGTCGAGGCCGGCCTGACCTATGAGGCCGCGCGCGAATACTGGACGCCCCGGCGCCTGACCCTGGACCTGCGCGGCGTCACCGCGCGGTCGAAGGATGTGCACGAGGAGATCAAGGGCCCGTCGACCAAGGCGCCGCCGCAGGCCGTCGAAGGCTTCCTGCGCAAGGCCGGCCTGTCGGATGTCTCCGAGGCGCATGTCCATTCCGATCCGAAGAAGGGCGATTTCTACCTCGCCCACATCTCCAGGCCGGGCAGGGCGGCGGAAGAAATCATCGCCGGGCTCGTGCCGGCCGTCATCCGCGCCTTCCCCTGGCCGAAGTCGATGCGCTGGGGGCCGGCCTCGGCAAAGCCAGGATCGTTGCGCTGGGTGCGCCCGCTGCAGTCGATCGTCTGCATGTTCGGACCCGAGACGGAAGACCCGGTCGTCGTCGATTTCGAGATCGACGGCATCCGTTCCGGCAACGTCACCTATGGTCATCGCTTCCATGCGCCCGGCGCCATCGCGGTCCGGCGCTTCGACGACTATGCGGCCAAGCTCGAGGCGGCCAAGGTCGTGGTCGATGCCGAGCGCCGCAAGGAGATCATCCTGTCGGACGCCAGGAACCTCGCCTTCGC
>DATDJN010000502.1:0-3640 GCA_036520515.1 Rhizobiaceae bacterium | reverse complement strand
GTTTCATCAAGGGGGACGACCCCCAACCCTCCGTTCAGCCCCCAGCAGGACCGGCAGATTGCGGCGGCCTATACAGGGGGAGGGGTGAAATGGCAACCCCGGGCGTTCCGGATCCCGCGAGCCTGGCGGCGCGGCCTGCCTGGCGCCGGCCGCCGGAAAATTGCCATGCCGCGACCATATCATGTCCGTGGCAGCCCGTTGAGGGGGTGATCGCGATGTTGGAAGCTGACAAGCTTTTCGCCGACTCGATCCCGGAAAATTACGACCGCTACATGGTGCCGCTGATTTTCGAGCCCTACGCCGCCGATCTCGCGCGGCGAGCCGCAGCCTTCTCGCCGAATGCCGTTCTGGAGACCGCAGCGGGCACGGGCGTCGTCACCCGTGCGCTGGCGCCCCTGTTGTCGTCCGGAGCGCGCTACGTCTCGACCGATCTCAACCAGCCGATGCTCGACTACGCTGCATCGCGCCAGCCCGCCGGCACCGGGATCGAATGGCGCCGCGCCGACGCCCTGGCGTTGCCCTTCGCCGACAAGACCTTCGATCTCGTCTGTTGCCAGTTCGGCGTCATGTTCTTTCCCGACCGGACGGCCGGCTACCGCGAGGCGAAGCGCGTCCTTGAACCGGGAGGCCATTTTATCTTCAACGTCTGGGACCATATCGAGGAGAATGTGTTCGCCGATCAGATAACGACTGCATTGGCCGAGCTTTTCCCCGACGACCCGCCGCGCTTTCTGGCCCGCACGCCGCATGGCTGCCACGACACCGCGCTGATCCGCAGCGAACTCGAGGCGGTCGGCTTCTCCGGCGTCGAGATCGAGACGCGGGCGGAGCAAAGCCGCGCGTCCTCGCCGCTCATTCCCGCAACGGCTTATTGTCAGGGAACCATCCTTCGCACCGAAATCGAGGCGAGGGACGCCGAAAAATTGCAGGCCGCCACCGAGCACGCCGCTTCCGCGATCGCCGCCCGGCACGGCAGCGGCGCAGTCGCCGCGAAAATCCAGGCGCACGTTATCACCGCTACGGCCTAGGAACCCGGATGCCCCGGCCGGGCATCCAGGCCTCCCGCGCAGCGCGAGCGGCTGCGCGTGTTCCCCCCTAAACCCCCGCCGGCTTCGGCAAATTGGGGAAGAAGCGCTTGACCGTCCTCTGCTTGCCGAACAGCGCGTCGTATTGCAGCAGCCGGAAGTCGTTGATCAGGGGGTCGACCAGCTTCTCCTGCGACCAGTCCTGCGTGGCGTCTCCGCTCGGCGAGATCAGCACGTGGCGGTCGACGACGTCGTATTTGGCGTCCACCCGGCCGAGAAAGCCGGTGTAGTAGGGATGCTCGATGCCGGCCGCCTGGAACAGTTTCAGCGGAATGAGCGACGGGCTGATGGAGCCGACATCCTTCATCGGGCCATTCCTGTTCGACCACACCACCAGCGGCGTCTCGCGGTGCATGGCCAGCGCCTCCGGGGCCTCGCGGCGATCCGGCACCGGCTCCCTGAGGAATCCCGTTTCCGTATAGCCCTGGTTGAGCGGCGGCAGGTGGTCTCCGAAGAACACGATCACCGTGTGGCGGTCGCGCTTCTCGGCCCAGTCCATCAGCCGCTTCAGGCTGCGGTCGGCGTCGGCGACGCCCTCGGCGTAGGAGCGGATCGACTGGCGCGTCCTGTAGCTCGCCACCGAATCGACCTCGAGCGTCGCATCGCGGTAGCGATTCGGCTCGTAGGGGCCATGCCCCTGCAGGCTGACCGCGAAGGTGAAGAAGGGGCGGGTCGTCGCGTCGGCGCGCTTGATGATCTCGTCCGTCAGCGCCGCGTCGGAGACCAGCGGCCCGCGCCAGGCCAAAGGCGGCAGCTTCTCAACGCTGAGGAAGCGGTCGAAGCCGAAGGCGTTGTAGACCTGCTCGCGGTTCCAGAACCAGCCCTCGAACGGGTGGATCGCGGTCGTCTCGTATCCCTCCGAGCGGAAGAAGTTGGCCAGCGACGGCACCGGCCCGCGCACATATTGCTGATAGGGGATGCTGCCATAGGGCAGGAAGGCGTTGGAGAAGCCGGTGAGCGCCTCGAATTCGACATTGGCGGTCATGCCGCCGAATTCCGGCGAGAACATCGAGCCGGAGCGCGTGGCGCGCACGGTGGGCATCGGATCGGGCGTGATCGTCGTGCCGGGCAGCAGCGTCGGATCCCAGAAGGATTCGCTCATCACCACGATGACGTCCGGCTTCTCCTCCGGCATCGATATGCCGATCGGCCCGGGCCTGATCTCGTCGAGCACGTCGTTCTCGTAGCTCGGCGGCGCCTTCACCTTGGCCATCGGCACGTTGAGCGCAAACGCTATGGCGAAGCCGTTGGAGGCGTAGTTCTCCTTCTGGTCCCACATGATCGGGATGATCTGCAGCCGGTCGCGCGTCCACGAGAAGGTGGCGAAGTCCATGATGGAGACGAAGAAGGCCAGCGCCGGCAGCACGACGGCCAGCCTCGCCATGCGCATCCGCCAGCGGATCGGCGGGAAGCGCCGGCGCCAGTGGCGCCAGAGCGCGACGAGCAGGAACGCCGCTGCTGCGCCGCCGACCGCGATGATGACGGCGGCAATCGGCCGCTCCTTCACCAGCAGCGGCGTCAGCTCGACGATCTGGCGCGAATAGAGAAAGTCGGTCGGGTAGAGCGGATCGCCGAGATAGAGCGATTTCTGGTGGCCGATCGCGGCGAGCAGCAGCGCCAGGGGCGCGACGAACAACAAGCCGTTGTGCCGGCGCCCGAACAGCGCGTCGAAGCCGAGCAAAAGCAGCGTGAACAGGATGACCGTCGTCCAGCTGGGGCGGAAGGGCTGCTGGAAGAAGTCGATCGTCTGTTGCAGCGAGCCGCGCGCGATGAGCTCGATCAGGAAGACGAGTGCTGCAGAAAGCAGGACGGAGATGAACAGGGATCCGGCGCATTCGAGCGTCCGCCGCTCGCGCCACCGCCTCCGTCGCCGGCTTGCGGGTCCCCCTGCCGCCGGCGATATGACCGAATTCTGCTCTGCCAACTCAAAGTCCTCGGGTACGCGTAGAACGACGTTGCTCTGTCATGGTTCCGTCACAAAAAGCCAGTCCCTGTGTCGGAAATGAGAAGCCGGCGCAGATTTTTTCCGCCGCGTTTCGGCATGCTTGGCGCGGCGCGGTATTTCGCTGCCCTTGACTTGGCCAAGCTGCTTGTTTCAGAGGCAGTCTCCACAACCAAACCGGGACTTTCAGAATGGCGATCGCGTTTACCTTTCCGGGGCAGGGCAGCCAGGCCGTCGGCATGGGCAAGGAACTCGCCGAGGCGTTTCCGCAAGCCCGCCGCGTGTTCGAGGAGGTCGACGACGCGCTTGGGGAAAACCTGTCCAGGCTGATCTGGGAAGGTCCCGAAGAGACGCTGACGCTGACCGCCAACGCCCAGCCGGCGCTGATGGCGGTCTCGATGGCGGCGATACGCGCGCTGGAGGCGCGCGGCTTCGTGCTCAAGGACAAGGTGGCCTGGGTCGCCGGCCATTCGCTCGGCGAATATTCCGCGCTCGCCGCCGCCGGCATGTTCTCGGTCGGCGATGCGGCCAGGCTTCTGCGCATCCGCGGCAACGCCATGCAGGCCGCCGTGCCGGCCGGCGTCGGCGCCATGGCGGCGATCATCGGGCTGGA
>DATDJN010000501.1:0-30710 GCA_036520515.1 Rhizobiaceae bacterium | reverse complement strand
GGCGGTGAGGTCGGCGAGCTGCACGTCGCGGCCAAGCGCGCGCCCGTGCTCGATGGTGATGCCGCCGATAGCCGTCACGTAGTCGACCTCGGCCTGCGCGAAATCATCGGTGCTCTTGTAGGCGGCGATGCCGTATTCGTTTAGGCCGCCGGCCTTCTCCTTCGCCTCGAAGACAGTCACGTCGTGGCCGTAGCGGGCGAGCCGATGCGCGGCAGCAAGGCCCGCCGGACCCGCGCCGACAACTGCAATCTTCCTGCCGGTCGATGCCGCCCTGTTGTAGAACTGCTTGCCCGCCGCCATCGCCGTATCGGTGGCGTAGCGCTGCAAGAGGCCGATCCGCACCGGCTTGCCCTCGGCGGCCTCGCGCACGCAGGCTTCCTCGCACAATGTCTCGGTCGGGCAGACGCGGGCGCACATGCCGCCGAGAATGTTCTGGTCGAATATGGTCTTGGCGGCGCCGATCGGATTGCCGGTCGCGATCTCGCGGATGAACAGCGGGATGTCGATCGAGGTCGGGCACGCGATCATGCACGGCGCGTCATAGCAGAAATAGCACCGATCGGCCTCGACCAGCGCTTCGTGGCGGTCCAGGGGCGGGTGCAGGTCGGCGAAATTATCGGCGTATTGGGACGGCGCCAAACGTCCGCCGGCTATGCCTTCCTTGAACTGGCCCTCGGGCATGCAGAATTCCCCATTATTATTTTTCCGAAGGCTAGCACGTTTTGGGTTTTTATCAATCGGTCAAATTTTGGATAAGCCTTTGAATCCATAGCAAAAAAATATGACATTCTCGCTCAACTTTACTTTGCGGAAGACCCCAGGTCACCGCGATGTGGAGTGCGACGAAGCGCCCCCGAAGCCAGGCGGATGAGATCGCGACAGTGACGGGATTGCCCGCGCGCGCCAGCGGCGGGCAAGGCGTCGACATTCCGAACAAATAGGCCGCATCCCCCGTCTTCCCGCTCTGGCGATGTTAACCCTGCTGCCGAAAGTGCTTTGCACCTGACTGAAATGCACCTACTACGCCGGTATGCAGGGTTAACAGTTGGTGCAAGGATCCTTTCAGCTTTTAAATCTATTGATCGGTTAATGGTTCGTTCGACTTTGAGTAAACTTGTGGCGTTTTCCGCATTGGTGCTTGCGCTGTCGGCCTGCGCGTCGGCGCCGAGCCACATCAACAATGTGTGCCGCGTCTTCGACCAGAAAAACGGCTGGTTCGAGAACTGGCGCCACGACGCCTACGCCGCCGAGCGCAAATATGGCGTGCCCGTGCCGGTGCTGATGGCGACGCTGCGCAAGGAGTCCGGCTTCCAGCACAACGCCAAGCCCCCGCGCACCATGCTGTTGGGCTTCATCCCGTGGAAGCGCGCCTCCTCCGCCTACGGCTATTCGCAGGCGCTCGACGGCACTTGGGCGCAATACCAGAAGGAAGCGGGCAAAGGCTCCGCCAAGCGCAGCAACTTTTCCGACGCGGTCGATTTCGTCGGCTGGTATCACTCAAAGACCGCCGACCGGTTCGGCGTCGCACGGCACGACGCCTACAACCTCTATCTCGCCTATTATTTCGGCTGGACGGGCTACGGGCGGGGCGACTGGAAAGAAAAGCCGGGCCTGCAGCGCTACGCCGAGGAGACCGACACGATGGCGCGCGACTACGCCGAGCAACTGCAGGAATGCAGGTGACGGTCGCGGGCACAGCAGCGAACGCTCAAACGGAATCGCCGTTGCTGCTCTGGCTCTTTGTTCACGCATCGGATTTTTTCGGAAACCGCTGCCGGCTTCGCTCCGAATCTTCAGCCAGTGCTCCTTCTTTCGCCGGCGGCGACCTCGCACCGTCGCGCGCCGCGATCTACGGCTTCGCCGTGATTGGAGCCGCTCGCATGGCGGGCCGCGTCAGCCGAACGAAATAGTCTCGTTCGTTGGCGAGACTGAACCGTGTGTCCAAATCCTTGAACAGCGCCTTGACGAGGATGATTGCCAGAACGGCAAGCAGGATGCCGGCCGGAACGTCGATGGCGTAATGGCCGCCATGACTTATTGCGGACGCCGCCATCGCAACGTTCAGCACGAGAAATGGATACCGCAGGTAACGCGAGCCCCAAGCGGCCCAAGCGCAGAGCACCGCTACCGCCGCGTGCACAGACGGGAACGTCAGCAGGCCTTCCGCGTCCTCGAAAACCATGGTCATGCGCTCGGACGACCGCGTCAGGTGGAATTGCTCAAGGAATGACGTCGCAAAATGCGTATTCACGTTCAGGAAGTCGGCTTGACCGTACCCATAGTGATGCAACGCCCCATGTGACGGGAACCAGATGCTGACAAAGGCGGCGACGACAACGATCGCTCCGTACGCAAAGACCATTGCGAACGCGCGCGAGGCGTTCCCCGCCAGGGCAAAATATATCGGCAGACCGAAAAGCTGCAGTCCAAAGGAGGTGTAAGCGAGCAGGAGCCCATGCGCAATCAGCGGGAACCGATCGACGAAATCGACATATCCCTTCCACGAAAAGCCGAGCATGGCGTCCATTTGCGCCAGCCATGGATCGGCGATGGGAAGGTTGAACCGGACGGCGATGTACGAGATGGGAAGGAGTGCGAAGGTAAGCGATAGAAACAGGAGCGTTACCTCGAGGACCGGCTGGCATTCCCGCATTTGCCTGTAACGGCCGTAAGCTATCGCAACGATTAGAAGCATCGCCACCGAAAGGAACGAGAGGCTGCCGCGAAGATCGAGACCAAGAGCCGTCCAGAAGCGGCCGATTACCGTGAACAGCAACGCGACCGCCACGCCCGCAGTGAGCGTCAGAGCAGACCGATCATGCGGTGAGCGCCAGTGGTTGAGCTCGGACTTCGCCATGAGCGCACAACTGCAAGGCAAGCTGTTAAGGGTTCGCGAAAACCGTTATTCTCTTGCCAAATGCAGTAAATCCTTGGTTACTTTCCTCTATTATTCTGGAACGAGCGCATACTCCGGTCGACCCGGATATGGGCGGCCATGGATAGCCGAGAGGTCTACGGCGGCAGCGAAGGGACGCCGCGAATGTAGGACGCCCTCGAGGCTGCAAAACCAACGAAGAAAAAACGCCCCCCATTTCATTTCTTCTTCGCGTCTTCCTCGTTCTCTTCCTCGGTAGGCTCGAAGGCTGACGGCACGTCGGGGTCGACGGCCTGGCGGCCGTCGCCCACCTCCTGTTCCCTGAACGGCGCGACGTGCGAATGATCGTCCGCCGCATGTGGCTCTGACGTCTCGTCGCGGTGCTCGTGACCGCTCGCGCGTATCGTCGCCTCAACCTCCTCGGCATGCTCGCCGAACTCGCCGGCCGGAGCGGACGCGTTCTTGCCGTGCGGGCGCTGCGGCGGCTCGCCGGCGAAACCGGGACCTGCGCCATGCGGGGCGTCGTCCGGAACGCCCTCCTGCGCGACGTGGTTGGCGTCGAAGCGGATCACCGGCTCCATCTTCGCCAGCACGTCGTCGGAGAGCCAGCAGAGGCTCTTGTGCCCGCCGCCCAGTTCCTTCACCGGCGGCACCTGCGTCTCGCAGAGATTGTCGGGCACCAGATGCTTGTAGCGGCAGCGCGTCTGGAACGGACAGCCGCTCGGCGGGTTCATCGCCGAGGGAATGTCGCCGTCGAGCACGATGTGCTTCTTGACGACGGACGTATCCGCGATCGGGATCGCCGAGAGCAGCGCCTCCGTATAGGGATGATAGGGCGGCGAAAATATCTGGTCGGTCGTGCCCTGCTCGACGATGTAGCCCAGATACATGACCACCACGCGGTCGGCGATGTAGCGCACCACGGACAGGTCGTGGCTGATGAACAGCATCGTCGTCTTGTTCTTGCGCTGGATGTCCATCAGGAGTTCGGTGACGGCTGCCTGCACCGACACGTCGAGCGCCGACACCGGCTCGTCCGCAACCACGACCTTTGCATTTCCCGCGAAGGCGCGAGCCACGCCGATGCGCTGCTTCTGGCCGCCGGAAAGCTGGCGCGGCATGCGCTCCGCGAAAGCCCTGGGCAGCTTCACCAGGTCGAGCAGTTCCAGCATGCGCTGGCGCCGCTCGGCGACCGTCTTGCCGACGTTGAACTTCTCCAGCGTGCGGATGATCTGAGAGCCTACCGAATGGCTCGGGTTCAGCGTATCGAACGGGTTCTGGAACACCATCTGGATCGACGACACGGTCTCGACGTCGCGATCCTCGATGCCGGTCGACTGGATCTCCTTGTTGCCGAGCGTGACGGTGCCCGAGGATGCCGTCTCCAGCCCGAGCAGAACCTTCGCCAGCGTCGACTTTCCGCAGCCGGATTCGCCGACGATGGCGATGGTCTCGCTCTCGTGCGCGATGAAGCTGATCGTCTCGTTGGCCTTCACCGTGCGCGGCTCGGCCCCGCCGAATATCTCGTTGGCGGCGACCTTGTAGTATTTCCTGAGGTCGGCGACCTTGAGCATCGGCGCGCCTGGCCTCACCGGCTCCTTCTTCTCCTTGGCGCCTTCAGGAAGTGCGTTCCAGTCGATCTCGTTGAAGCGCACGCAGCGCGAGAAATGGTTCTCGTGGCCCTCGACCGGGATCATCGGAATCTCGTCCGCGTTGCAGACGCCTTCGACGAAGTGGTGGCAGCGAGGGCCGAAATTGCATCCCTTCGGCCGCTCGTGCGGCAGCGGCAGCTGGCCGGGGATAGCGATCAGCGGCCGCGAGTTCTTGTCGGCGCCGGGCAGCGGGATCGAGCGGAACAGCCCTTGCGTATAGGGGTGCCGCATCCGGTCGAACACGTCCTTGATGTTGCCGGTCTCGACCGCCTCGCCGGAATACATCACCGTGATGCGGTCGCAAGTCTCGAGGATGAGGCCGAGGTTATGCGACACGAAGATCATCGACGTGCCGAGTTCCTTGCCGAGGCCTTTCACGAGCTGGACAATGCCGGCCTCGACCGTCACGTCGAGCGCGGTGGTCGGCTCGTCGAGCAAGAGCAGCGCCGGCTTCGACAGAAGCGCCATCGCAATGACGATGCGCTGCTGCTGGCCGCCGGAGAGCTGGTGCGGGTAGGAGCGCATCATGCGCTCGGGGTCGGGCAGCTTGACGGCGTGCACCGTCTCCAGCGCGCGTCTGTAGGCCTCCTCCTTCGACACCTTGTCGTGCAGGATCGGCACCTCCATGAGCTGCTGGCCGATCTTCATGGCCGGGTTGAGCGACGCCATCGGTTCCTGGTAGATCATGGCGATCTCGTTGCCGCGGATGGAGCGCAGCTCCTCCTCGGTCAGTTCGCCCATGTCCTTGCCTTTGAACTTTATGCGGCCGCCGACGATTTTCCCGACATTGGAGAGGTCGCGCATGATGCCGAGCGACACGGTCGACTTGCCGCAACCCGACTCGCCGACAATGCCCATCGCCTCGCCGGGCATCACCTTGCAGGAGAAATCCATCACGGCGGGGATCTCTCCGCGGCGCGTGAAGAAGGAGATCGACAGGTGCTCGATGTCGATGATCGGTTCGGCGCCGGTGACGTTCGCGGCTTTGACGGCTTCGTTCATCGTAAGCTCTCCTGTCACATGGCCTTACCGGCAGCCACTCCCCGGGGCCATGCGTGTCAGTCTTTCATCGATTGCTCGCGTAGAGCATCTGCGAGCAGGTTCAGCCCGAGCACGAAGCTCATCAGCGCGATCGTCGGCGGCAGCGCCGGGTGGATAAAGGAACGCAGAAGGCGGCTGGCGTCCTTGATCGCGGTGCCCCAGTCGGGGCTTTCCGGCGCCAGGCCAAGGCCGAAATAACCGAGCGTGCCGAGCAGGATCGTCGTGTAGCCGATGCGCAGGCATGCATCGACGATGAGCGGCCCGCGCGCGTTTGGCAGGATTTCCCACAGCATGATGTACCAGGGCGTCTCGCCGCGCGTCTGCGCCGCCGCCACGTAGTCGCGCGTCTTGATGTCCATGACCAGGCCGCGGACGATGCGGAACACGCCAGGGCTGGAAGCGAACACCACCGCCACGAAGATGTTGAGCTGGTTGGGGGAGATCGAGACGATGCCGAGCGGATCGGCGCTGAAGACCAGGCCCGCATAGATCCACCCGCCGATCAGGATCGTCAGTCCGAGAAGCAGGTAGGCACGGTCGGGCCGCCCCTTGAAGCGCGTGTAGAACAGCGTCAGGAAGAAGATGATCGGGAACAGGAAGAAAACTCCGGCGAGCCCGTAGGGGATCGCCGTATCCATGATTCCCGGCGTCACCAGCAGATAGAAGAGAAGGATGACCGGGAACGCCAGCACCAGGTTGGCGAGGAATGAAAGCACCGCGTCGATGCGGCCGCCGTAGTAGCCGGCAGGCAGGCCGAGCGTGATGCCGACCATCAGCGCAAACGCCGTGGCAGCCGGTGCGATGATGAGCACGATCTGGCTGCCATAGACCATGCGGCTGAACACGTCGCGGGCGAGCTTGTCGCCGCCGAAAAGATAGACCCCGCGTCCATCCGGCACGATCGCGCCCGGCAGCGCATCCTTCATGACCGGCACCTGCGCCAGCGGATCGAAGTGCGCAACGGTCGATGCGAAGATCGCGGTGAATAGCCAGAAGAAGCAGATCGCGACGCCTGTGATGCCTACGCCGCTGTCGAAGAGCTGGCCGTAGAGGCCGAGCCGCTTCTTGTAGACGATGCTCGCGCCGAGCACGATGGCAAGCGCCAGCCACACCGGCCAGAAGCTGGCGATCACGCCAAGGACGATCTGTGGGACGCCGATATATTCCATGTCCGGCGTCTCCTATTGCACCCTGATGCGCGGATTGAGGTAGGCGTAGCCGACGTCGGAGATGAGTTGGGTGACCAGCACGACGAACACCGACGCGAGCGAGCAGCCGAGCAGCAGGTCGATGTCGTTGTTTCCCGCAGCTTCAACCAGCGTGAATCCGAAGCCCTGGTAGCGGAACATCGTCTCGACGATGACGACGCCGGTCAGCAGCCAGGGGAACTGCAGCATGATGACCGTGAACGGCGCGATCAGCGCGTTGCGCAGCGCGTGCTTGATGACCACCGAGGAGAAGGACAGGCCCTTCAGCCGCGCCGTGCGTATGTATTGCTGCGTCATCACCTCGACCATTGAGGCGCGCGTCATGCGGGCGATGTAGCCGATGCCATAGATCGCCATGGTCATCACCGGCAGGGTGAAGTTGTAGAAGGTGATGCCCTGCCCGGTTGCCGAAGCAGCCGATCCGTTCAGCCAGCCAAGCCAGGAGGCGAAGATGACCGTGAAGATCACGCCCGACACATATTCGGGCGTAGCCGTGGTGGCGATCGAGGCGACCGATAGCGTGCGATCGGTGCGGGATCCCTCCCGCATGCCGGCCAGAATGCCGATCAGGAGCGCGATGGGCACCATGGTGACCATCACCCAGAACATGAGTTTGCCGGTCGCGGCCATCGCGGGGAAGAGTTTCTTCGATACGGGGACCTTGTATTTGGTAGAGCAGCCGAAATCGCCCTGCAGGACGCCGGAGAAGGTCGGCACGGTCGGCTCGTTGCAGAAGGCGAATCGCGCCGTCGCCGCACCGGTAGCCGGATCGACATTGGGCTGTTTCGGCAACACGCCAAGCCACCGCCCGTAGCGTGCGAAGAAGTTGTCGCGGTAGCCGTTCCTCTGGAGCCAGCCTTCAAGCTGCTCGGAGGTGGCCCGCATCTCCGTCTGGCTGATCGCCAGCTTCTTCAGGTTCGGCTCGAGGTTGACCAGGAAGAAGACGACAAGCGTCAGCGCCAGCATCGTCAGCAGGATGAGGCCGATACGCCTCAACGTGAAAGTGAGCACTGTCGGCCCCCTGCCTGTCGGGTTGGGCTCCGGATCAGGCGCTCCGCCAGATGACGGCTACGCCGGGCGAACGGAGGGAGGGGCCGAGCCCCTCCCCGTCAACAGTGGACGGCTCAAGCGTCCTTGTCGATCCAGACCCTGTAGAAGTCGTGCTCGTACGTCGGATGCATGCCGAAGTTCTTCACGTAGGGCTGCGAGTGATTGTAGATCGAGCGCCAGTAGGACTGGATCAGGATGCCCGAATCCTGGAGGATCTGCTCCAGGTCCTTCATGATCTCTCGGCGCTTCTCGACGTCGGGCTGGGCGGTAGCCTCCGCCAGCTTCGCGTCGAATTCCGGGTTGGAATAAGCGGACTCGTTCCAGGCCTCGCCGGACCTGTAGCCCAGCACGAGGATCTGGACGCCGAGCGGGCGCATGTTCCAGGTCGTCATGGAGAAGGGATACTTCGTCCAGTCGTTCCAGAAGGTCGAGCCTGGCATGACGGTGCGCTTGACCTTGATGCCCGCGTCGCGGATCTGGGCGGCGATCGCGTCGCCGGTGTTCTTGTGCCAGTCCTCGTCGGTCGTGATCAGGTCGTGCTCGTGGTCGCCATGGCCGGACTCGTCCATCAGCTTCTTGGCGCCCGCCGCGTCGCGGGACTTCTTGGGAAGCTCGTAGTACTCGGGATGGATCGGCGAAACGTGATGGTTCTCCGCCACCGTGCCGCGGTTGCCGTAGCCGAGTTGCAGGACCGTGGCGTTGTCGACCGCCATCTGGAGCGCGTTGCGCACCTTCTGGTCGTCGTAAGGCTTGTTGTCGACGTTCATGCGCGCCACGATCGTGGCGGCCGTGTTGACCTCCGACTTCACCAGGCCGAGCCCGTCGAGGATGTCGACGTAGTCGGACACGGTTTCGTAGTTGGTGTCCACTTCGCCGGCTTCGAAAGCGCTGACTGCCGCAGACGGATCCGGGCCGTAGTCGATGAACTCGATACCGTCGAGATAGGCCTCGCCGCCCCACCACTTGCCATTCTCGCGACGCTTCAGGACGGCCTTCTGGCCAACGTCGTAGGAAACCAGCTCGAACGGACCCGTACCGATCGGATGGGTCAGCAGGTTCGATCCGTTCTTCTCGAAGTCGCGGTGGACGACGATGCCCGGATAGTCGGAGATGCCGGGGATGAAGGTGATGTCGGGCGACGGGAACTTCACCTTGATCGTGAAGTCGTCGACCTTGGTGATGGCGCCTTCGGCAGCCTTCTTGGTCGCGGGATCGACGAGCGCGCCCATGCGCGCCGCCATCGAGTTGCCTTCCGCGGCCGCATCGCACCAGCGCACCAGGTTGAACATCACGTCGTCGGCGTTGAACGCGTCGCCGTTGTTCCAGGTGACGCCCTGGCGCACGTAAAGAGTGTATTCGGTGCCGTCGTCGTTGACGTCCCATTTCTCGAGCAGCGCGGGCTCGAAGGTGAATTCGCTAGTGTATTTGACCAGCGGCTCGAGGAACTGACGGGTGACGTTCGCCATCTCCGGCCAGTCGTAGGAACGCGGATCCTTCTGTTCCTTGACGAACATGGACACGCGGATCACGCCGCCCTTCTTGGGTTCCTGCGCGAGTGCCTTGCTGGGCGCGGCCAGACCGATCATGCCGTACGCCATGGCCGTCGTTGCACCGAAGACGCTGGCCATCGCCAGGAATTCACGCCGGTCGACCTTGCCGGCTTTCACGTCGTCGGCAACCTTGCGGACATGGTCCGGGACGCGGTCACCATTACTCTTGTAGAATGTCATGACGAACTCCCATTGTTGGCTTTTTGCCTATTACAATTCCGCATCCCGCCCGCGTTGTCAAAGCAGACGAAAATAGGAACCTGTTGGGAGTGTGCAACTTTGCCCGGAAGCCGGTATGCGCGATTGCGACACACTTGACGCAAAATCGTTAACGCTCGTGAATTCGCGCCAAGCCGCCGACGCGGCTACCATGATACTATCGCGCCGCTCAGGACAGCGCCAGACGTAGGCTCAGGTAAGGCCAGGGGTCGCGCTTCGGCTACGCCAGGGCCGCCTCAATACTCGCGCTCGAAGAAGATGCCGCCCTTGGCCTCGCCGCCGTCGTTGGCTTCGCCACGGAGCTTGACGCCCCGGCCGACATCGAGATCGATCCTCGCCTTGCCGGAGCCGGCCTTGTCGCCCTTCTCCAGGGAGAAGTATGTGCGGTCGTTGAGGTACTTGCCGGCCGAGACCGAGGTGCTGCCGTCATCGTTGGTGCGAATGTCGAGATCGTCGACGCCGATCTGGCTTCGCAGCGACTGCAGCAGCGACGTGCTGCCGCCCGCGCCGGCGAGCGAGGCGGCCGCGTCGGCCAGTTGCGCGATCTGCAGCGGCGACAGGTTGTTGAGCGAGCGTCCGAAGATCAGCCGCGCCAGCACCTCGTCCTGCGGGAGGGCCGGCATCGAGGTGAAATCGAAGCGTGGGTTGTTGGCAGGACCGGACACCGTCACCGTCACCCTGGTGTCGCCGACGTCCGAGTCGGCCGCGAAGTCGAGGTTCGGCACCAGCGAACCGGCGAAGTTGATCCTGCCGCGCGTGAAGGTGAGCCGCCTGCCGAGGAGGGACAGCCGCCCGCGCCGCAGCGTGAACTCGCCCACCGCCTGCGGCGCGGCCGTCGACCCGGTAAGCTTCAGGCTGCCGCCGAGCTCGGCGTCGAGCCCGCGCCCGGTGACGAATATCTGGTTGTTGGCGTTGATGGCGAGGTCGAGCATCAGCGCGCCCGAACCGCCGCCCGCGGCCGTCGACGGCGCCAGCGCCTCCTCCTGGGCCCTGACGGCCGGCGACGCGTTCTTGTGCCTGACGTCTAGGGCGGAGAGCGAGCTAGGCAGCCGGTCCGGCACGGTGATGACGGTGCGTCCGAGATTGACCGTGCCTGCCAGCACCGCCCTCGACACCAGCGGTCCCTTGATCGTCAGGTCGCCGTTCATGGTCGTGGTGACGACGCGGCCGTCGGTGTAGCGGCCGTCGACGATCCGCAGCCTTATGTCGGCCGGAAAGCCGCTGCCGCCGGCGATGCCGATCGTACCCGAGCCCGAAATGCTGCCGCCGGTCGACAGGTTTCCGGTCAGCGTGCGGATGGTGGCCGTATTGTTCGCAATGGCGATCTCGGCGCGTATGTCGTTGATGGCGATGCCGGAGGCCGCCGCGACGAAACGTGCGCCCGAGGTCGACAGCGAGCCGCCGATCGATGGCGAACTGGTCGTGCCGCGCACCTGGAGGTCGACGTTCGACGAGCCGGTCAGCGAAAAGCCCGAGGCTGTCAGCCGCTGGTTCAGGATGGCGAAGGGCACCCCGCCCGAGAAATCGAGCGACAGCGCGCGCGAGCTGGTGTCGACGGTGCCGCCGCCGCGGATCGCCATGCCCGATCCTTCGGAAGCATTTGCCTGGAACCTCAGCCTGCCGCCGGCGAAGTCGCCGGTCGAGGTGACGGCGATCGCGCCCAGCCCG
Organism: Rhizobiaceae bacterium; assembly: GCA_036520515.1. Taxonomy (GTDB): domain Bacteria; phylum Pseudomonadota; class Alphaproteobacteria; order Rhizobiales; family Rhizobiaceae; genus Mesorhizobium_K. Next base: position 19,447 of record DATDJN010000501.1, on the reverse strand, counting down.
GCACTGCGCGTCTGCGCCGTCTGCGCGCCCCTCCAGTCGAGCGAATAGCCGACCGAAGGATTGGCGGCCGCGCCCGTGATCTTCGCGGTGCCGGAGATTGTGCCGGCTGCGTCGAGGCCGGGAGCGAAGTTGTTCACCAACGAGGCCGGCACGGCGGCCAGCGTCGCATCGAGGTTGAGGTTCGTTCCGGCGGTTCCCGACAAGGTGACGTTGCCGCCGCCGATGTCGAGCGCGACGTTGGCGAGCGTCGTCGTGCCGTTGGCGATCTCGATACGCGAAGCGCGCGCCAGCCTGGCCCGGAGCCCGCGCACGGTGGCTTCCCCGGCCGCGAGTTCGATCACCGTCCGGCCATTCGCCACCTGCACGCGGCCCGATGCGCGGGCCGGGACGTCGGCCACAGTCGCGCCGCCGTCGAACCCGGTCCAGCCGGATTGCTGGGTCAGCGTGACGTCGATGTCCTTCGCCACCGTCTTGCCGGAGGTGACGGTCGCCGCCTGCACGCGGCCGGAGACCGCGGGTGCCGCGACATAGTCGCTGACCGTTGCATTGATCGCGACGTCGGCGGCCGTCACGTCGCCGCGCGCCAGCGACTTCGTCGTGGCGTTGACCGCGAGTTCCGGCTTGCCCTGGTTGTCGGTGAAAGTGATCGTGCCGTTGAGATCGCCCTTCACCGTTTCCAGCGCCAGCGCCGCCAGCGCACCGACATCCGGAAGCTGGAAGTCGACGGTGCCGAGCGGCAGGAACTTTTCGTCCAGCACCAGATCGCCGGCGATGCGGTTCTGGCCGAGCGACAGCGTCAGCCCCTTTATTTCGCGCCGGCCGCCTGACGTCGAAAGATTGGCCTTGCCGTCGAGCGGCTCGCCGCCCACCGTGCCGGTCAGCGACACGTCGGCCTGAGGATTTGCCATGTCGGCCCTGCCGGTCGCCACCAGCCTCAGCCCCGCGATCTCGCGGCCCGCGGCCTCGATCCGGTCGCTGGTGAGCGTCAGCGATACATCCGGCATCGCCAGCGCGCCCTGCGCCGTCACGGCAAGATCGACGGCGCCGGTGGCGCCTTGCGCCAATAGCCCCACATTGCCGAGGCGGCCGGAAATTTCGGCATCGATCTCCTGGTTTGCGGCGCGCACGCGGCCGGAGGCGGAAAGTTGCCCCGACGAGATCGAGAAGGGATCGGCAGACACCATGCCTTCGTGGTCGCGGGAAATGTCGGCGTCGAGCTGGACGCGCTCGGCGAGCGCCGGCCGCACCGAGGCCGGCAACGCCGAGGACGCCACGTCGGCGTCGAGCTTCAGCGTCACCGAACCGTCGACCAGCGATACGTCGCCGGTGAACTTGCCAGCGATGGCGTCGCTGGCGAGATTGCCGTCGGTCACGGTGAGCGATTCCGTCGTCAGCGTGCCGGCGAGCCCGGCGCTGATCTTGCCGGCAACAAGCGGCGCAATCGTCGGATTGTCGATGATCAGCGCGGCGGCCGTGGCGGTTCCGCTCACCGGGCCGGTGCGGGAGCGTATGTTGAAGGCGTCCGAATGGAGCGCGATCGCCAGCTCGTTGAGCTCGGCGTCGTTGGTCGCGACCTTCGACAGCGTCGCCGCGATGTCGAGGTTCGGCTCCCGCCCGTCGCCCATGGCGCGGATGGAGGCCATCTTTACGATCATGTCGATCGGCGCATCGTCGGTGCCGAAGGAGAGCGGCACGCCCTCGCCCGTCGCCTCGAGCTGCAGCGCGAAATCGCTGGCGCCCTCGGGATCGAGCGTACCCGACGCCGTGCCCTTCACCGCATTGCTCTCGATCGTCGCGCGCTGGATGGCGATGCCGCCGGCGCTGGTCAGCGTACCGGCAAAGTCGAAGCGCGAGTTTCCTGTGAGCAGCGGGCGCAGATCCTCGGGCATGAAGCGCTCGAAATCGCCGTCCCCCTTCGCCTCGATGAGGCTGCCATCGCTGGTTAGCAGGTGCCGCCCCTCGACGCGGGTGACCACCGCGCCGTCGACGGCGAAGGTGCCGCTGCCCGACCAGTCGGCGGCCGGACCGCTGCCCGAGACGTTGATCTCGACGGGCGGGTCGCCCGGCAACCCCAGCAGATTGGCGAGGATGCCGCCTTGGGGCTCCGAGGCGCGGACTTCGATGTTCAGCCGGTTGTCGGCCGGCGCGAAGTCGATCTTGGCGTCGATGTTGCCGGCGCGCCCGTCGCTGCGCGCGATGTTGAGCTGCGACACGATCTTGAGAGGCGAGGTTTCCGCCTGCGCGGAGCCTGTCGCGGCGACCGAGGCGACGCCGCCCGCAAGCTGCGGCCCCAGCGCGATGTCGGGCAGGTCGATCTGCCTGATGTCGATGGAAACCGGCAGCGAGAAGGAGCCGGCCTCCTCCTTCGGTTTGCTGGCAGGCTTGGGCGCGCGCGACATCTCGATCCGCTCGGCGTAGATGCGGTCGGCCTGGAACGTCTTGGTGATGAGCCTGATCGGCGACCAGTCGAGAGCGATGTTGCGCGCCACCAGCCACGGTCCGTCCGCGTCCTCCAGCACCAGGCTCTTCAGCGTAAGATTGCCGGACCATATGCCGTCGATGCCCGATATCTTGACCACTTGCCCCGGCGACGAGGCGAGATCCGATATGATGCCGGCGAGATTGTCCCGGCCGCGCTCGGTCAGCGTCAGCACCGCAACGGCGCCGATGACGAAGGCGAGCGTCGCATAGATCGCGTAGCGGAAAATGCGGGCTATGGCCTTGAAATACCTCATCGCTCAGAAAGCCTGGCCGACGCCGGCATAGATGGCAAAGCTCGGATCGCCCGGGTCGCGGTTGAGCGGCACCGCCCCGTCGATCCTGAGCGGCCCGAACGGCGTGAGATACCGCAGGCCGACGCCGGCGCCCACCTTGAAACGGGCCGAGCCCAGAAACTCGTCCTCCGAGACCATGCCAGCGTCGACGAACGGCACGACGCCAATCGTCTCCGTCACTTGCACGCGCAATTCGCTGGACAGCTCCATGTAGGAGAGGCCGCCGATCGGATTGCCTTCTGGGTCCTTCGGGCCGACGCCCTGGTATTCGTAGCCGCGCACCGAACCGCCGCCACCCGCATAGAAGCGCCGGTCAGCCGGGATGTCCTCAAGCGAGGCGCCGACGATCGAGCCCGTCGCCACGCGCCCCGCCAGGACGAAGCGCTGGGCGTCGTCGATCGCCCTGTAGGCGGAGAGTTCGCCGCGGAACTTCACGAAGGTCGCTCCGGTCAGGAAATCGTGCGCCGGCTCCGCGAAGGCCAGCGCGCGGAATCCGCGCTTGGGGTTGAGCTTGTCGTCACGGCTGTCGAAGACATACTGGGTCGGCAAGCTGGCGATAAGATGACGCTGCCCATCCGGATGGAAGAAGTCGCTGACGTCCTCATATTCCAGCGAGGCCTCGACCGAGGCGCTCTGCTCCCTGGTGAACTGGTAGGACAGACCCGCCGCGATTTCCGTCGAGAAGCGGTCATAGGCGTCCGGGTGCTCGTAGACGGTGCGGAAGCGCGAGAAGAATTTCGAATCAGGTCCGACGACGGCGGGTTTCTCGAATAGTATGGCGGCGCTGTAGTCCAGCCTGCCGAGGTCATCGACGGCGCTGTCGCCGATGCTTCCGATCGAGCCCTCGATGCGCAGCGTCTCGCCGCGCCCGAAGAGGTTGCGGTGGCCCCAATAGCCTTCGACGCCCAGCCCTTCCGTGCTCGATACCGTGGCGCCGACGCCGTAGTAGCGAAGCTTGCGCTCGCTGACCTGGATTTCGATCGGGATCTGGCCGCTGGCGTCGAGCTCCGTCGCTTCCTTCACCGTCACGCTGGAAAAGACGCCGAGCGCGAGCAGGCGGTCGCGCGCGTCGTCCACTTCCTCAGGCGAAAATCGCCTGCCTTGCTTCAGCCCCGCGACATAGGCGGTGAAGGCCGGATCCATGGTCTCGGTGCCGGTCACCGTGGTCGGTCCGTAGCCCGCGACCGGCCCGGCGTCGACGGCGAGCGTCACGTCGAGCGTGGCGGTGTCGTGATCGGCGACGACGTCGCGTCCGGTGATCTCGGCCAGCGGCCTACCCTCCTCCTTCAGCCGTCGCACGATCTGGGCCTCCGCCCGGAGGATCGCGGCCGAACCCGCGTCGCCGCCGGGAAGGAGGCCGAAATTGGCAGGCACCAGGTTAGCGGCGTCGCCCTTGAGCCGTATCTCGCCCAGTGTGAAGACCGCGCCCGGATCGACGGTGATGGTCACCGGCACGGGTCCGGCGCCGAAATCGGCGTCCGGCGGCAAGTCGTCGAGCAATGTCCCGTCGATGGCAATGTTGACGACGCCGTCGTAGCGGGCCTTGGCATAAAGCGCCGCCACCAGCTGCTCGCGGTCGGAACGGGCCCTTGCGAGAAGGCCGAGCGACCCGGAAACCGGACGCTTGACGTCCTGGACGAGCGAGGAGGCCTTGTCGAGCGCTTCCTTGAGCTCCTCGTCGCCGCCTTCGACCGTCAGCGTGACGGTATAATGCAGCGGATCGACGATATCCTCTTCCTCCTCGTCGGCGCCGAACAGCCTGAAACCGAAGAGTTCGAAGGCATTGGCAGGAGGCGTGTGGGTCACCGCGGCAGCGCCGGACAACAGGGCACAGAGCAGGATACGCGCTCCGCGTCCCGCAGTCAGCCGCCCTGTACTCGAGGTACCCTTTCCTGCCATCTCCTCACAGACTAACCGTCAAAACTAAAATTGGAATGAAGTTCTGAAGCGCTCGTAAAGGGGCCACAATCGACGTATCAGAAATTGCAACCAGCTTCTCGCCGCTGTTAAATCGTTGTTTTCTCGACGTGCGAGAGCAGGCGACATAGCATGCTGGGCGGCATGCGCAAACCAATGCCGTGACAGGCGGTTTCCTGTCCCACATGGCGCGTTTCAAGCGGATCTGGCTGCGCCGCGGCAATGCAGATCGTTTTGGGGGAGATGCGACGATGCACGCGCGTATTGTTTCGGTTGTTGCGCTTCTTTCCTTTGTTTTCGTCAACGCGGCGTGGGCCGTCGAGGCCCGTCAGGTCGTCACATCGGACAATTCCGACTATTTCGGCTTCGACCTGCGCTCCGAGCAGAACGTCACGCTCGACCAGTGCAAGACCTCGTGCCTTGGCGACGGCCAGTGCCGGGCCTTCACCTACAACACCCGGGCGAAATGGTGTTTCCTCAAGTCCGATTTCGCCACGACGAAGCCCTTCAGCGGCGCCATCGCCGGCAAGGTCGTGCCGATCAGCGGCGATCCCGACATCGGCGCCCCACCCGCCCTTTCCTTCTTTCCGGCCTGGATGGCCGACGAAGCCGCCCGGATGCGCACGCGGCTGACCAATGGCAGCATCGCGGTCGGCGAGCAGGGCCTTGCCGCGCTGACGCACGCCGGCGACTCGGCGCTGTTGACCGGCGATCCCCGCACGGCCGTGCAGCGCTTCACCACCGCGGTTGCGACGTCGCCAGGCGACAGCGCACTCTGGCTTAAGCTTGCCCGCGCCATCCGGAGCGTCCAGCCGATCAACAGCCAGGAAACGGCTTCGCTGAAGAGCGACGCCACTTCCGCCGTCTACAACGCCTATCTTCTCTCCCGTACGGCTCCTGCCCGCGCCGAGGCGCTGGCAGCGCTCGCCACGTCGCTCGACAACCGCGATCTCTTCCGTCCGTCGCTGCAGGCCTACGAAGCGAGCCTCGCGCTGGTGAGCTCCGCCTCGGTCCGCGCGGACTATGAGGATCTCAAGGCTCGGAAAGGTTTTCGCGTTGTCGAGCACAAGGTCGAGGCCGACAGCGCCTCGCCGCGCGTCTGCGCCCAGTTCTCCGAAGACCTGGTCAAGGCAGGTGTCGACTACATGCCCTTCGTGACAGTCAACGAGGGCGAGCCGAAGAGCGTCGAGGCCGAGGGCCGCCAGATCTGCGTCGAAGGCCTGGAGCACGGCCACAATTACCGCATCGCCTTCCGCCCCGGCCTGCCGTCGGCGATCGGCGAGGTGCTGGAAGGCCCGGTCGTACTGTCGATCTACATCCAGGACCGCGCCCCGACCGCCCGCTTCACCGGCGACGCCTTCGTGCTGCCCTCCAGCGCGCGGCGCGGCATTCCGGTGGTCAGCGTCAACATGGACGTCGCCGAGATGAAGCTCTTCCGCGTCGGCGACCGTTCGTTGGCCCAGCTTCTCTCCGGCTACCAGTTCCTGCGCCAGCTCGACAATTACGACCTGGACAGCGTCTCCACCCAGCTCGGCGCGCCGGTCTGGGAAGGCGAACTGGTCATCGCCAACGAGCTCAACAAGGAGGTCACAACCAGCTTCCCGGTTGACGAGGCGCTGCCGAACCGCAAGCCGGGCGTCTACGTCCTGACCGCCCAGCCGAAGGACGACCGCACCGATTCCTGGATTCCACGGGCCACGCAGTGGTTCGTCGTCTCCGATATCGGGCTTTCCACCTATACCGGCCAGGACGGGCTCAACGTCTTCGCCCGCTCGCTGAACACCGCAAGGCCCATCGCCAACGCCGACCTCACCCTGCTTGCCCGGAACAACGAGATCCTCGGCACGGCGAGGACGGACGCCGAGGGCCGCGCCACATTCAACCCCGGCCTCAACCGCGGCGAAGGCGGGATGGCGCCGGCCGTGCTGATGGCGTCGAACGGTGACGAGGATTTCGTCTTCCTCGACATGACCAAGGCGGGCTTCGACCTGTCCGACCGCGGCGTGGCGGGACGCGAAGCACCCGGCGCTCTGGACGTCTACGCCTGGACGGAGCGCGGCATCTACCGCGCCGGGGAGACGGTCCATGTGGCAGCCCTTGCCCGCGACGACGCGGCCGACGCGGTCGAGAACCTGCCGCTCACCTTCATCTTCACGCGCCCTGACGGCGTCGAGGACCGCCGCATCGTCTCCGACGGCGCGTCGGCAGGTGGCCACGCCGTCGACCTCGGCCTGTCCAGTGCCGCCATGCGCGGGACCTGGACGGTGGCGATCCACACCGACCCGAAGGAGCCGGCTGTCGCCAGCCAGGCTTTCCTGGTCGAGGACTTCGTTCCGGACCGCATCGAGTTCGACATGACCTCCGACAAGCCGGAGATCGCGCCCGGCGAGACTGCCAACATCACCGTCGACGGCCGTTTCCTCTATGGCGCGCCGGCTGCCGGCCTTGCGCTGGAAGGCGAGCTCGTGCTCAGCACCAAGCGCCAGTGGGACGCTTTCAAGGGCTACTGGTTCGGCCTCGCCGACGAGCAGGACGTCGAGGCCAACCGCACGCCGCTGACCGGCCTGCCTTTCATCGGCGACGACGGCAAGGCCAACTTCCCGGTCACCGTCGACCAGGTTCCTTCCACCACGCGCCTGGTCAACGCCGCAGTCACGCTGCGCATGCGCGAGGCCGGCGGCCGCGCCGTCGAGCGCTCGCTCGACATCGCCGTCAGGCCTGGCTCCGACATGATCGGCATCCGCCCGGATTTCGCCGGCGGCGAGGTGCCGCAAGGCGGCACTGCCAGGTTCTCGCTGATAGCCTCGGATTCCTCGGGCCAGCGCAAGGCGATCCCAGGCGCGCTCTGGAAGCTCGTCAAGATCGAGCGGAACTATCAGTGGTACCGCTCCGGCAACTACTGGAACTATGAGCCGGTGACCTTCACCGAGGCCGTAGCCTCCGGCACGATCGACATCGCCGCCGACAGCGAGGTGACGATTTCGCAGGCCGTCGACTGGGGCCGCTACCGGCTCGAGATCGAGACACCCGATCCGGCAGGTCCCGCCACCAGCTACGAGTTCGACGCCGGCTGGTTCGTCACAGCAAGCTCGACAGAAACGCCCGACGGGCTCGAAATCGCGCTCGACAAGGAAAGCTATGCGCCGGGAGAGGTCGCCAGGCTGAAGATCTCGCCGCGCTTCGCCGGAGAGCTGCTGGTCGCCATCGGCGCCGAGAAGCTGATCACCACCATCTCGGCCACCGTGCCGGAGGGCGGCGCGACCGTCGACATCCCTGTTGGCGCCAATTGGGGCGCCGGCGCCTATGTCACGGCCACCTTGTTCCGGCCGGGCGACACCCAGGAAACGCGCATGCCAGCCCGCGCCATCGGCGTGAAATGGCTGAAGGTCGATCCCGGTCAGCGCAAGCTCACCGTTGCGACCACAGCGCCAGAGAAATCAACGCCGCGCTCGACGCTGTCGATACCCGTCTCGGTGACCGGAGCTGAACCCGGCAGCGACGCCTATGTCATGGTCGCTGCCGTCGACGTCGGCATCCTCAACCTGACGAAATACAAGACCCCGGACCCCGAGGACTGGTTCTTCGGCCAGCGCCGGCTGGGGCTGGAGCTGCGCGACCTCTACGGTCGCCTGATCGACGGCTCGCTCGGCGCCACCGGGCGCATCCGCACCGGCGGCGACGGGGGCGGACTTGTCGCGAACGGCAGCCCGCCGGTCGAAAAGCTGGTCGCCTTCTTCTCCGGTTCGGTCCGCCTCGACATGGACGGCAAGGCGACTGTCAATTTCGACATCCCGCAGTTCAACGGCACGGTGCGCATCATGACCGTTGCCTGGACGAAGCAGGCCGTCGGCCATGCCGAGCAGGACGTGATCGTGCGCGACCCCGTCGTCGTCACCGCGGCCCTGCCCCGCTTCCTCGCACCCGGCGACGCCGCCGTCATGCGGCTCGACGTCGCCAACACGGACGGCCCCGACGGCGACTATGCGCTCGCCATCGAGACGACGGGCGACGTGTCGACCGGCAGCGCAGCGCTTCCCGACAAGCTCTCGCTGGTCGGCGGCAAGCGCGTCACCATGACCGTCCCGCTGATCGCGCAGAAGGTGGGCGCCGCCGGCATCACCGTAAGGCTCACGCACCCCGACGGCCTTGCCGTCGAGCAGGCGCTCTCGCTGCCCGTGCGTCCGGCAGCGATGCCGGTCACCACCCGTCTGGTCGTCGATCTCGGCCCCAACGGCTCGTCGCTGCGCGTCGACCGCGAGCTTTTGGCCGCAAGCCTGCTGGAAGGAGCGACCGTCAGCGTCGGCGTCTCGCAGTCGGCGGCCTTCGACGTGCCTGCCATGCTTATGACGCTCGACCGCGACCCCTACGGCTGCGCCGAGCAGACGACCAGCCGCGCGCTGCCGCTGCTCTATGTCAGCGAGCTCGCCGCGGGCTCAGGCCTGAAGGACGAGCCCGAGCTCAAGGAGCGCATCCAGGACGCAATCTGGCGGGTGCTGAACTACCAGTCCTCGTCGGGCAGCTTCGGCCTCTGGGGGCCGGGTTCGGGCGATCTCTGGCTCGACGCCTACGTCTCGGACTTCCTGACCCGGGCGCGCGAGAAGGGCTACAAGGTGCCCGACCAGGCGATGAGCCAGGCGCTGAGCAACCTGCAGAACTCGCTCGCCTACGACATCGACCTGGAGGACCGCGGCTCGGAGATCGCCTACGCGCTCTACGTGCTCGCCCGAAACAAGCGGGCCTCGGTCGGCGATCTCCGCTATTATTCCGACACGCAGCTCGAGGCTTTCTCGAGCCCGATGGCAGTGGCGCAGCTTGCCGCCAGCCTCGCCCTCTATGGCGATGCGCAGCGTTCGGAAGCGGCGTTCACGGCAGCGCTCCAGCTTGCCAGGAACACGCCTGACTACAACTGGTACCGCTCCGACTACGGCTCCAGGCTGCGCGACGGCGCCGCCATCCTGGCGCTCGCCGCCGAAAGCCGGCCGATGCCGTCGATCGTCCCCGAGTTAATCGAGATCGTTGCGGCCGAACGCGCAGCGACGCGCTGGACGAGCACGCAGGACGACGCCTGGATGCTGCTTGCGGCGCGCGCGCTGCAGGCAGGCAACGCGTCACTGCATCTCACCGTAAACGGCGCCCCCTACACCGGAGCGTTCTCCAGGACGGTGACGGGCGAGGAACTCCTGGCCGAGCCGATCGTGCTCGGCAACGCCGGCACCACGCCGATCCAGGCCGTGGTAACGACGGTGGCAGCACCCGCGCAGCCGCTGCCGGCCGGCGGCGACGGCTTCACCATCTCGCGCGCCTATTACCGCATGGACGGCAGCGAGGCGAACGTCACCGAGGTCAGCCAGAACGAGCGGTTCGTGGTCGTGCTGCGCATCACCGAGAGCAACGACTGGGCCTCGCGCGTGCTGGTCAACGACTTGTTGCCCGCCGGCTTCGAGATCGACAATCCGCGCCTCGTCTCCAGTGCGGACCTTGCAAACTTCGGCTGGCTGCAGCGAACCGACGCGGCGCATCTGGAGTTCCGCGACGACCGCTTCATCGCGGCCTTCAGTCGCGAGGGGGGCAGCGACCGCAACATCACGCTTGCCTATGTGGTGCGCGCGGTGACGCCGGGCGTCTTCCTGCATCCGGCCGCCGGCGTCGAGGACATGTACCGGCCGCAATATTCGGCCCGCACCGCGACCGGCGTGATGGAGGTCAGGGCGCCGTGAGGCGCCGGATAACGAAATGACGCTGGCCTTGCCCCTCGCCTGCCTGCCTCAATCCTCTCCCCGTGAAGGACAAGGAGAGGATAAGGAGAGAGAGGCAGCGCCATGCGTGTGAACAAATGGCTCCGCCGCAGCGCCATCACCGCCGCCTCGCTTGTCACCATCGTCGTCGCCGCCTGGGCCGCCTTCGAGGCCGCCGACCGCGCCTTCCCGCCGCCGCTGCCGGCAAAGCTCGCCGTCTCCTCGGAAGTCGCCGACCGCGACGGACAGCTCCTGCGCGCCTACGCGACGCCGGACGGGCGATGGCGGCTGGCAGTCACGCTCGACCAGGTCGACCGGCAATTCGTGAAGATGCTGGTCGCCTATGAGGACAAGCGCTTCTTCGACCATGCAGGCGTCGACGTTATCGCGCTCATCCGCGCGGCGACGCAGTTCGCCGCCAATGGCCGCATCGTGTCGGGAGGCTCGACGCTGTCGATGCAACTCGCGCGCCTCATCGAGGCCCGCGAAAACCGCAGTCTTGGCCAGAAGTTCCGCCAGATCTTCCGCGCCGTCCAGATCGAGCGGCGACTGTCGAAGCAGGAGATCCTCGAACGCTATCTGACGCTGGCGCCCTATGGCGGCAATCTGGAAGGCGTGCGCGCCGCCTCGCTCGCATGGTTCGGCAAGGAACCGAAGCGCCTTGGCGTTTCGGAGGCCGCCTTGCTGGTGGCGCTGCCGCAATTGCCCGAGCGTCGCCGCCCCGACCGCAACCCGGCGGGCGCGCAGGCCGCGCGCGACCGCGTTCTTCAGCGCATGGTGGGCGCCGGCCTGCTCGAAGAGGCAGAAGCCGCCCGCGCTGCGCTCAACCAGGTCGCGAGCGTGCGCCGCGCGCTGCCCGCGCTCGCCGCGCACGCGGCGGACGCCGCCCTGCGCGGCCGGCCGGCCGAGTCCCGCCACCAGCTCACCATCAAGAAGAGCGTACAGGAGGGGCTGGAAGCGGTCGCCCTCGAAGCCGCGCGCCGCGTCGGCCCGCGCGTCTCGGTCGCCATGGTGCTGGCTGACGCGATGACCGGCGAGATTCTCGGCGAGGTCGGCTCGGCCAACTATTTCGATCCCACCCGCTCCGGCTGGATCGACATGACGCGCACCCTGCGTTCGCCGGGTTCTACGTTGAAGCCTTTCATCTACGGGCTCGCCATGGAGGAAGGCCTTGTCGCGCAGGAGACGCTGATCGAGGACCGGCCGGCCGACTTTGGCGGCTACCGTCCGAAGAATTTCGACATGACCTACCAGGGCGACGTGACCATCCGCCAGGCGCTGCAGCTTTCGCTCAACGTGCCGGCGATCCGCCTGCTCGACGCCGTCGGCCCGCAGCGCCTCGTCTCGCGCTTCCGCCAGGCGGGGGTGACGCCGACCTTGCCCGACGGCGAGGCGCCGGGACTGGCCATCGGGCTCGGCGGCGTCGGCATTTCGCTGCGCGACCTGGTCCAGCTCTATACGGGCCTTTCCAATGGCGGCAAGGCGAAGGCCCTGCGCGACGGCTCGGAGACGGCTGCGCCGGCGCCGCTCGCCAACGGCATGGTGCTCGAACAGAACGCCGCCTGGCAGGTCAACGACATCCTCGCCGGCATGCGCCCGCCGATCGGCGCCTCCCCGCGCGGCATCGCCTACAAGACCGGCACCTCCTACGGCCACCGCGATGCCTGGTCGGTCGGCTATAACGGCCGTCATGTGCTGGGCGTCTGGGTCGGGCGGCCGGATTCCGGCTCGGTGCCCGGCATCTCCGGCTATGAATCCGCCGCGCCGATCCTCTTCGAGGGTTTTGTCCGCTCCGGCCTCGCGGCGACGCCGCTCCGGCGTCCGCCGGCCGGCGCCTTCCGCTCCGCCCATGGCGACCTGCCGGTGACGCTGGAGCGCTTCCTGTCCGCGAGCACCGATCTGCCCGCCGCGAAAGCCGTCGCCGAACCCGCGCCGCGCATCGTCTTCCCGCCCGACGGCGCGCGCGTGGAGCTGGGCGCCGCCACCGCCGACGCGACCCCGCTCGTGCTGAAGCTGCAGGGCGGCCGCGCGCCCTTCCGCTGGCTCGCCAACGGCAAGCCGCTCGCCGACATCCAGCGCCGCCGCGAGGCGACGTGGCGACCAGACGGGGCCGGCTATTCCACGCTCACCGTCATCGACGCCGCCGGCAGAGCGGCAAGCGTAAAAGTGTTCGTCGAATGAGGCGTTTTCGCTGGCTTGCTGTCGCCAAAGGGCAGCGTTCTTTCACGCCCCCTCTGGCCTGCCGGCCATGTTCGCCCCCGCACACCAACCGCGCCGCCTACCGCCCTTCGCTCACGGGAGGTGGAACCGACCGCCGTGATGCGCGTTTTGGTCCTTAACCTCGGCGCTGGCCGAAGTCGCTTGGAAGAAATTTTCGCCTCGCAAGGAATCCGACATGAATTTTGCGCGGATCACGGCAAAAACGAAACGGCGGGCACGATCTTAAATCTACAATTTTGATAGAGTTTGAGTGCGAACAACGGAGGCAAACAATGACAAGCTTCGCATCCCGCTCTCTCCTCGCAGGCCTCCTGGCCGGCGCAGTCCAGCTTGGCGCTCTCGGCTTCGCGTTCGCCGACACGACGTTGCTGAACGTTTCCTACGACCCGACCCGCGAACTCTACAAGGAATTCAACAAGGCCTTCGCCGCCAAGTGGAAGGCCGATACGGGCGAAACCGTTTCCATCCAGCAGTCTCATGGCGGCTCGGGCAAACAGGCCCGGGCGGTGATCGACGGCCTCGAGGCCGATGTCGTCACCCTGGCCCTCGAAAGCGACATCAACGCGATCGTCCAGAACAGCGGCAAGATCAATGCAGACTGGCGCACGCGCCTGCCCCACAATTCCGCGCCCTACACCTCGACGATCGTCTTCCTGGTCCGCAAGGGCAATCCGAAGGGCATCCATGACTGGGGCGATCTGGTGAAGGGCGACATCCAGATCGTAACGCCGAACCCGAAGACCTCCGGCGGAGCCCGCTGGAACTATCTCGCCGCCTGGGCCTGGGCCTACAAGCAGTTCGGCGGTGACGAGGCGAAGATAAGGGACTATATCGCCGAGCTCTTCAAGCGGGCTCCGGTGCTCGATTCCGGCGCGCGCGGCTCGCTCACCACCTTCGCGCAGCGCCAGATCGGCGATGTCCTGCTGGCCTGGGAAAACGAGGCGGCGCTGGCCGGCGAGGAATTCGGCGCCGACGCCTTCGATATCGTGGTGCCGCCGTCCTCGATCCTGGCCGAGCCGCCCGTCGCTGTGGTCGACGCCAATGTCGACGCCAAGGGCACCCGCAAGCAGGCCGAGGCCTATCTCAACTATCTCTATTCGGACGAGGGCCAGCAGATCGCGGCCAAGCACTTCTACCGTCCGTCGAACCCGGACGTGGTTCCGGCCGACATCCTGCAGAAGCTGCCCAAGCTCGAACTGGTCTCGATCGACGATCCGATCTTCGGCGGCTGGGCAAAGGCGCAGCCTTACCACTTCGCCGACGGCGGCGTGTTCGACCAGATCTACAAACCCACGAACTGATCATGAGCACCGCTGCCCTTGCGCCGGGGTGGCATTTCAGGAGGCCGAGCGTCATTCCGGGTTTCGGACTGACGCTCGGCTTCACGATTGCCTACCTGACGCTGATCATCCTCATCCCGCTTTCGGGCGTCGTATGGCGCTCGGCCGGCCTCGGCTGGCCCGAGTTCTGGGCGATCGCCACCGACGAGCGCACCGTGAAGGCGCTCCAAGTCTCCTTCGGCGCCTCGCTGATCGCGGCGGTCGTCAACGTCGTGTTCGGACTGGTCGTCGCCTGGGTTCTGGTGCGCTATCGCTTCCCCGGCCGGCGCATCGTCGATGCCACCGTCGACCTGCCGTTTGCGCTGCCGACCGCTGTCGCGGGCATATCGCTCGCCGCCATCTATGCGCCCAACGGCTGGATCGGCCAGCTTCTGGCGCCGCTTGGCATCAAGGTCGCCTTCACGCCGCTCGGCATCACGGTCGCGCTGATCTTCATCGGCCTGCCGTTCGTCGTGCGCACCGTGCAGCCGGTCATGGAGGAGATCGACCGCGAGGTCGAGGAGGTCGCCGCCACGCTCGGCGCCAACCGCTTCCAGACGGTCACCCGCGTTATCCTGCCCGGTCTCGCACCGGCCGTGCTCACCGGCTTTGCGCTCGCCTTCGCACGGGCCGTCGGCGAATACGGCTCCGTCATCTTCATCGCCGGCAACATCCCCTACGTGTCGGAGATCGCCCCGCTGCTCATCATCATCAGGCTGGAAGAGTTCAACTACGCTGGCGCGACCGCGATCGCGGCGATCATGCTGCTCATCTCTTTCCTGATGCTGTTCGTCATCAACCTAGTTCAGGCCTGGAGCCGGAGGAGATACGGTTATGGCGCTTGAAGCCACTTTGCCGAAGCCCTCCTCCTCCGCTAGGCTGGCCGGCATGAGGAAGGGCCGCTACATCAACGCGACGACCGAAGGCCCGGCGACCAAGATGGTGCTCATCACCGTCGCCCTGCTCTTCCTGGCGCTGTTCCTGATCTTGCCGCTCGCCGCGGTCTTCGTCGAGGCGCTGCGCAAGGGAACCGGCGAGTTCTTCGCCAGCTTCGGCGATCCCGACACGCTGGCCGCTGTGCGCCTGACGCTGCTGGTCGCGGCGATCGCCGTGCCGCTCAACATGGTCTTCGGCATCGCCGCCGCCTGGGCGATCGCCAAGTTCGAGTTCAAGGGCAAGGCCTTCCTGACCACCTTGATAGACCTGCCCTTCTCGGTCTCGCCGGTGATCTCGGGACTGGTCTACGTGCTCCTCTTCGGCGCCGGCAGCGTGCTCGGTCCCTGGCTGAAGAGCCACGGTATCGAGATCCTGTTCGCGGTGCCCGGCATCGTGCTCGCCACGATATTCGTCACCTTTCCCTTCGTCGCGCGCGAACTGATCCCGCTGATGCAGGACCAGGGCACCGGCGACGAGGAGGCGGCGCTTTCGCTCGGCGCCAGCGGCTGGCAGACCTTCTGGTACGTGACGCTGCCCAACATAAAATGGGGCCTGCTCTACGGCGTGCTCCTGTGCAACGCGCGCGCCATGGGCGAGTTCGGCGCGGTATCGGTCGTGTCGGGTCACATACGAGGCTTCACCAACACGATGCCGCTGCACGTCGAAATCCTCTACAACGAATACAATTTCGTCGCCGCCTTCGCCGTCTCCACCCTGCTCGCAGGCCTGGCACTGGTCACGTTGGTGCTTAAATCCTTCCTCGAATACCGGTACGGCGACGAGATCGCCGCGACCAAGAAACATTAGGGTTCCGATCCATGGAAGTTTCCATCCGCCGCGTGCGCAAGGATTTCGACCGCTTCGCTGCTCTGCGCGACGTCTCGCTCGACATCAGGTCGGGCGAGCTCATCGCCCTGCTCGGTCCCTCCGGCTCCGGCAAGACCACGCTGCTCAGGCTGATTGCCGGCCTCGAACGGCCGACCCAGGGCGCAATCTTCTTCGGCGACGAGGATGCCTCGCACAAGACCGTGCAGGAGCGCAATGTCGGCTTCGTCTTCCAGCATTACGCGCTGTTCCGTCACATGACCGTCGCCGACAATATCGGCTTCGGCCTCAAGGTGAGGCCTGGCGCCACGCGCCCCTCCAGGGCCGAGATCGACCGCAGGGCGTCGGAGCTGCTCGACCTCGTGCAGCTTTCGGGCCTCGAGAAACGCTACCCGGCGCAGCTTTCCGGCGGCCAGCGCCAGCGCGTCGCGCTCGCCCGAGCGCTCGCCATCGAGCCCAGGGTGCTGCTCCTCGACGAGCCCTTCGGCGCCCTCGATGCGCAGGTCCGCCGCGAGCTTCGGCGCTGGCTGCGCGACATCCACAACGCCACCGGCCACACCACCGTCTTCGTCACCCACGACCAGGAAGAGGCGCTGGAGCTTGCCGACCGAGTCGTCGTCATGAGCCAGGGCCAGATCGAGCAGATCGGCACCGCCGACGACATCTACGATACGCCGAACTCGCCCTTCGTCTATGGCTTCATCGGCGAGTCGAGTTCGCTGCCGGTCAAGGTCGACAACGGCGAATTGTGGATCGCCGACCGCACCATCGGTCTTGCCGCACCCGATACGCCGAACGGCGATGCCACGCTGTTCTTCCGCCCGCAGGACGTCGAACTGCTCGACGGCTGCGGCGGCTGCATCGCCGGAACGGTCGCGGCCACGCGCCGCGTCGCCGGAACGCGCCGCGTCGAACTCGAGGTTGGCGGCGAGCGCCAGCGCGTCGAGATCGAGCTGCCGGTCGGCCATGCCGCGACGCAGCAGAGCCGCGTCGCGTTTCGCCCGCGCCGCTACAGGGTGTTTCCCGCCGCAGCTTGAAGCCGAAGGCTATGGCCGCACCCCCGGCGGATGTTATGTGAGGGGCAGCGCCGGCGTTCTCGGCCGGAGTGATCGCATGCCCGCTTCAGAAAATTTCCGCCCTTCCCTCGCCCACGCCGCCCTCGGTGGCGACTTCTTCGACGAGGTGGAACCGGCGAAATTTCCCGGGCATGTCCTGCGCTACCGCAACCAGCGCTGGGCGGAGCGCGTCGGCCTGGGTTCGCTCAGCGACGCCGAATGGGTGGACCACTTCGCCCGCTTCACGCCGCTGCCCGGCGGCTATCCGATCCCGCTGGCG
This sequence comes from Rhizobiaceae bacterium, assembly GCA_036520515.1. Taxonomy (GTDB): domain Bacteria; phylum Pseudomonadota; class Alphaproteobacteria; order Rhizobiales; family Rhizobiaceae; genus Mesorhizobium_K. Next base: position 2,386 of record DATDJN010000501.1, on the reverse strand, counting down.
CTGCGCTATCACGGCCACCAGTTCCGCGTGTACAACCCGGACCTCGGCGACGGCCGCGGCTTCCTGTTCGCGCAGATGCACGATCTGGAAGATGGACGGCTCCTCGACCTCGCCACCAAGGGCAGCGGGCGCACGCCCTGGTCACGCACCGCCGATGGCCGGCTGACGCTGAAGGGCGGCGTACGCGAAATCCTCGCCACCGAGATGCTGGAAGCCCTGGGCGTCGATACGTCGAAGACGTTCAGCCTGATCGAGACCGGCGAAGAACTTGTCCGCGGCGACGAACCCTCTCCGACGCGCTCTTCCGTACTCGTGCGGCTCAGCCATTCGCACATCCGCATCGGCAGCTTCCAGCGCCTGCTCTACCTCGACGAGCATGAGAACATCGCAAAGCTGCTCGACTACTCGATCCGCACCTACATGCCGGACCTCTGGCGCGAGGATGCCGGCGAGCGCGCACTGGCCTTCTTCTCGGAGGTCTGCCGCCGCGTGGCGCTGACAGGCGCGAACTGGATGCTCGCCGGCTTCGTGCACGGCGTACTCAACACCGACAACATCAACGTGACGGGCGAAAGCTTCGACTACGGGCCATGGCGCTTCCTGCCGGTGCTCGATCCGGCCTTCACAGCAGCCTATTTCGACCAGACCGGCCTCTACGCGTACGGCCGCCAGCCGGACACGTTGCTCTGGAACCTGACAAGGCTAGCCGAATGCCTGCTTCCGCTGGCCGACAAATCGAAACTGGAAGACGTGCTGCGCGGCTTCGAGCCGCATTTCCACCGCGCCTTCAACGCCGCGATGCTGCGACGGCTCGGCCTTGCGACGGCCGGCGAGGAAGCGGGCACCGCGCTGGTGCGCTCGGTATGGAAATTCCTGATCGACTCGAAAATGCCGTTCGAGCAGTTCTTCTTCGACTGGTATGGCGGCCGGGCGAGCGAGCAGCGCGCCGCGGCGAGCCCTTCAGCCGAATTCTACGCGGCGGAAACCTTCGAACCTGTCTTCGCCACCATCGCCGCGCATGGAACTGCGCCCGGCTCCCGCCTCGACCACGCCTATTTCGCGCGGGAAAAACCCTGCACCATGCTGATCGAGGAGGTCGAGGCGCTGTGGGCGCCGATAGCCGACAGCGACCACTGGTCGGCCCTCCACGCCAAGCTCGCCGAAATAGCCTTGATGCGCGAGGCCTACGGGATCACGCCGTAGCCTCAACTCTGCCGGTCTGCCCGCCTTGCCGCGATCTGGCGCATGGCCATGACGCGCCGCCGGTAGATCTCGGTCCTCATCGCCGCCAAGTGCAGCGTCAGGAACAGTAGCGTGAAACCGACGGCCATCACCATCAGCGGCACGAGCATCGAGGTGTCGATGGTCGGCCCGTCGAGCCGGAACACCGAGGCCGGCTGGTGCAACGTGTTCCACCAGTCGACCGAGAATTTGATGATCGGGATGTTGATGAAGCCGACCAGCGTGATGATGGCGGCGGCGCGCGCCGATTTCGAGGGATCGTCGATGGCGCGGGACAGCGCCAGTATGCCGAGATACATCAGGAACAGCACGAAGACCGAGGTCAGCCGGGCATCCCACACCCACCAGGTGCCCCACATCGGCTTGCCCCAGATCGAGCCGGTGGCGAGCGTCAGCGCGGCGAACACCGCGCCGATCGGCGCGGCCGCCTTCAGCGCCACGTCGGCCAGCGGATGCCGCCAGACCAGCGTGCCGATGGCCGACAGCGCCATCAGCGAATAGCAGAGCATGGAAAGCCATGCGAACGGCACGTGGACATACATGATCCTGACCGTGCTGCCCTGCTGGTAATCCTCAGGCGCGGCAAAGCAGAGATAGAGCCCAGCGGCGAGCACGACGAAGCTCAGCCCCGCGAGCCACGGCAGCAGGCTGCCGGCCAGCGCGAGGAACCGCGTTGGATTGGCGAGGTCGGAAAGACGAAGTGTGCTCTGGCTCGTGTCGCTCATGGCCGATTACATAACCTTGCGGGGCCTCTGCGGCAATCGCACCAGGCGCCGCAGCGGCTGCGGCGCCTCAAGCAAAAACGGCCGGGGTTTCCGCCCGGCCCTTCGAAGCGTCAATCTCCCCGCGAGCGGGAGTGACGCTTTCAGGCGGCTTCCTCCACGGCGATGCGGGAAAGCCGCCGCACCTTGTCGTCTGTGAGCAGGCCACCGGTGCGCAGCAACGCGGCGAAGCGACCGTTCCTTGTCGAAAGCTCGTCGAACCCCCCCATCTCGACGATGCGGCCATTGTCGAGAAAAACGACGAGGTCGGCGTCTCGAACCGTCGTCAGCCTGTGGGCAATGATGAAGGTGGTGCGGCCCGCGCGCAGGCGGTCGATCGCTTCCTTGACCCGCGCCTCCGTCTCCACGTCAAGGGCGCTGGT
>DATDJN010000500.1:0-16108 GCA_036520515.1 Rhizobiaceae bacterium | reverse complement strand
GGCGTCATGCTGGCGTCGGCGATGCGCACCTACATCAACCGCTATGCGGCGGCGCCGGCGAGGCGCCTGGCGCTCTTCACCAACAATGACGACGGCTGGAAGACGGCCGAGGCCGCACTCGCCGCCGGGCTGACGATATCGGGCGTGGTCGATTCACGCGCCGAAGTGTCGGCAAAGCAGCGCGCGCTGGCGGCGAAGCACGGCTTCGCGGTGCTGAACGGCGTGGTCGACCATGTCGACGGAGGCAGGAAGGGCATCGACAGGATCGCGGTGGCGCTGGCCGGCGGCGCCCGCGCCACGCTCGAAGCCGACGGCCTCGCCGTGTCTGGCGGCTGGAACCCGGCCGTGGGCCTCACCTCGCAGCATCGCGGCCGGCCCAAATGGCGCGACGACATCGCCGCCTTCGTGCCGGACGGAGCACCGGCCGGGATGATCTCTGCAGGCGCGGCCAATGGTGCGTTTTCGCTTACCGATTGCCTGAGCGAAGGTCATGCGGCAGGCGCGGCAGCCGCCGCCGATCTCGGCTTCGGCAAGGGCGCGGGCGAGGCACCTGCCTCGGACGATGTCGCGGCCTATTCACTGAAGCCGCTCTGGCATGTGAAGGGCAAGAAAAAGGCCTTCGTCGATTTCCAGAACGACGTGACCGCGTCGGACATTGCGCTCGCGGCGCTCGAAGGCTTCCAGTCGGTGGAGCACCTGAAGCGCTACACGACGCTCGGCATGGCGACCGACCAGGGCAAGACCTCGAACGTGCAGGGCCTTGCCATCATGGCCGAGCTGACCGGCCGTTCGATCCCCCAGACGGGCACGACGATCTACCGGCCGCCCTATGTACCGGTGGCGGTCGGCGCGCTGGCCGGCCACCACCGCGACGAGAATTTTCACAGCGTCCGGCTGACGCCGTCGCATCACTGGGCGGCGGAGCAGGGCGCCGTCTTCGTCGACACCGGGCTCTGGAAGCGCGCGCAGTGGTATCCGAAGAAGGGCGAGAAGGACTGGCTGGAATCGGTCACGCGCGAGGTGAAGGCGGTGAGGAGCGGCGTCGGCTTCTGCGACGTCTCGACCCTCGGCAAGATCGACGTTCACGGCAAGGATGCGGGGACCTTCCTCGACCGCGTCTACATAAACACCTTCTCCAGCCTTGCGGTCGGCAAGGCGCGCTACGGGCTGATGCTGCGCGAGGACGGGCTGGTCTATGACGACGGCACGACGTCCAGGCTCGCCGAGGACCACTATTTCCTGACCACCACCACGGCCAAGGCCGGGCCGGTGATGCAGCATCTCGAATTCTGCCGGCAGGTCCTGTTCCCCGAACTCGACGTGCAGCTCACGTCGGTGTCCGACCAGTGGGCGCAGTTCTCGATCGCCGGGCCGAAGACGCGCGACCTGCTGACGGAGATCGTCGATCCCTCCGAAGACCTCTCCAACGAGGGTTTCCCCTTCATGGGCGTGCGGGAAGTGCAGCTTCGCGGCGGCGTGAAGGCGAGGCTCTTCCGGATCTCCTTCTCCGGCGAAATGGCCTTCGAGATTTCGGTGCCGGCGCGCTTCGGCGATGCGCTGGTGCGCAATCTGATGGCGGCGGGCGAGCCGTTCGGCGTCACGCCCTACGGCACCGAGGCGCTGGGCGTCATGCGCGTCGAGAAGGGCCACGTCGCCGGCCCCGAGCTCAACGGCACGACGACCGCCGCCGATCTGGGCCTCGGCAAGATGATGTCGACCAAGAAGGATTTCATCGGCCGCGTCATGGCCGGCCGCGAGGCGCTCGTCGCGCCGGACCGGCAGGTCGTGGTCGGCATCAGGCCGGTCGACGAGACGCGCCGGTTGCGTTCTGGCGCGCACATCATCAGGAAGGGCGAGGTGCCGGCGCCGGCCACCGACGGCGGCTACGTCACCTCGGTCTGCTTCTCGCCTACCTTCGACCAGTGGCTGGGCCTCGGCCTGGTCTCGCAGGGGCGCGAACGCATCGGCGAGATCGCCGTCGCGCACGACCCGCTGCGCGGCGAGGACTATGAGGTCGAGATCTGCAATCCTGTCTTCTACGACCCGGAAGGAGGACGCCAGCGTGGTTGAGCTCAACTGGGTCGCCACCACGCCGCTGTCGCGCATCTATGCCGCCGGCCGCCACGGCGTGAAAGAGGGCGACGCCGGCCTGACACTGGCCGAGCACACCGATTTCGAGCTGGTGCAGGTGATGGCGCGGCGCGGCCAGTCGGACGCGGTCGCGCAGGCCTGCACGGAAGCCTACGGCAAGGCGCCTCCGGCGAAGCCGCAGGCCGTGAGCGCGGAGGGCGCGCTGCTCGTCTGGTCGGCGCCGGACCAGTTCCTGGCGCTGTCGACGCGTGGGTCGGGCTCGGCGATGGAGCGGGCGAGGCTTGCCTTCGCCGGCATGGCCTCGCTGTCGGAGCAGTCGGACGCGCGCTCGCTGATCAGCATTTCCGGCGCACGCGCGCGCGACATGCTGGCAAAGGTCTGCTCGCTCGACCTGCATCCCGATGCGTTCCCGGTCGGCGCGGCGGCTGCGACCTCGATCGACCACACGTCGGTCAATCTCTGGCGCGGCGAGGGGCCTTCCGGCGAGGCCGTCTTCCACCTGCTCATCTTCGCGACATTCGCCGAGAGCCTGTGGCACACGCTGCTGGATTCCGGCGCGGAATACGGCATCACCATCGATGCCGCGCGGGCATGGCAGCCATGACCGGGCGGTGCTTCACCCTGCCGACCGTTTGTCCTAGGTAGGGGCCTGAGGACGACCTCGGGCGCATTGCTTTCGAAGACGAAGGGACGACCCTTCTTGGGAGTCGAAAGACTCTGGGCGCAGAGGAGTTCTTCCATGAGCTGGGTCTATCTTTTCATCGCCGGCCTGTTCGAGATCGGCTGGGCCATCGGCCTCAAATACACCAACGGTTTCACGCGCCTCGTGCCGACCGTGCTGACGGCGATCAGCATGGCGGTCTCGCTTGGCCTGCTCGGACTGGCGCTGAAGACGCTGCCTGTCGGCACCGCATATGCGGTGTGGACCGGCGTCGGCGCGGTCGGCACCGCGATCCTCGGCGTCTACCTGCTCGGCGAGCCCGCGACAGCGGGCAGGCTCGTCTGCATCGGGCTGATCGTGGCCGGCATCGTCGGGCTGAAGGTCGTGTCCTGACCGCCAAGCGGCAAGCGCGGCGGACGGGTTAGCGGTAACCCGCCGCCTGCAGCTCGAACAGGTCGGCATAGACGCCGCGCTCAGCAATCAGCTCGTCATGCGAGCCGCTTTCGATGATGCGGCCGCCCGATAGCACGAGGATGCGGTCGGCCATGCGCACGGTGGAGAAGCGGTGCGAGATCAGCACCGCCGTCTTGCCCCTGGCCAGTCCCTTGAAGCGTTGGAAGACTTCCGCTTCGGCCTTGGCGTCGAGGGCGGCGGTGGGCTCGTCGAGGATGATCAGCTCGGCGTCGCGCATATAGGCGCGCGCGATCGCCACCTTCTGCCATTCGCCGCCGGAAAGGTCGCGGCCGTTGGCGAAGAGTTTTCCCAGCGGCTGGTCGTAGCCGAGCGGCAGCTTCTCGATGACATCAGCCGCCAGGCTCTGCTCGGCGGCCGACCTGATGCGCTCGCGCTCGACGCCGGCCTCGATGCGGCCGACGCCGATGTTTTCCGCCGCCTTGAAGGAATAGCGGATGAAGTCCTGGAAGATGACGCCGATATGCGTCCTGAGGTCGAGTATGTCGATGTCCCTGAGGTCGATGCCGTCGACCAGGATGCGCCCCTCGTCGGGATCGTAGAGGCGGGTGAGCAGCTTGACGATGGTGGTCTTGCCGGCGCCGTTCTCACCGACCAGCGCCAGCGCCTCGCCGGCCTTGAGCGTGAAGTTGAGGCCGCGCACTGCCCAATGTTCTGTGTCGGGATAGCGGAAGCCGACATTCTCGAAGACGATGCCCTCGCGGATCGGCTGCGGGAAGGGCTTGGGGTTCGGCGACAGCTGGATGGTCGGCTCGATGTCGAAGAAGGAGAACAGGTCGTCGAGATAGAGCGACTGCCCCGCGATGTTGGTGACGCCGATCAGCATCTGGCCGAACAGGGCGTTCAGGCGCAGGAACGAGCCGGAGAGGAAGGCGAGGTCGCCGAGCGAGAACTGGCCCTCGACCGTGCGCCAGACGATGTAGGCGTAGGCGCTGTAATAGGCCATGCTGGAGAGCGCCGAGAACAGCCCGCCCCAGATGGCGCGCTGCGTGGCGAGGCGCCGGTTGTCCTGCATGATCGTGTCGGCCAGCCGCTTGAACCGGCCGACGATGAAGGGGCCGAGCCCGAACAGCTTGATCTCCTTGGCGGTCTCGGCGCTGGCGCCGATGTAGCGCAGATATTCGAGCTCGCGCCGCTCGGGCGAGCGCATCCTGTTGAGATAGTAGGAGCGCGTGTTGAACTTCGCCTCGCTGAGCACCGAGGGGACGAAGGAGACGAGGAGCAGCAGGATCAGCCATGGCGCGTAGACCAAAAGGCCGGCGGCCAGCGAGACGATGGTGACGATGGACTGCCCCTGGCCGAAGATCTGCGCGAGCAGCGCGTTGCGGCCGGCCGCCTGGCGCCGGGCGCGCTCCAGCCGGTCCTGGTATTCGCTGGATTCGAAGTGTCGGAGGTCGAGGCTCGCCGCATGCCGCATCAGCTCCATGCTGACCGTGTTGGAATGCAGCTCGGACAACACCGCGTCGACAAGCGAGATCGCGCGCGACAGGAGATCGGAGGCGACGATCAGCGCGAATTCCAGCGCCAGGAGCTCGGCGACCGGCACGAGCCGGCCGCTGGCCAGCCAGTCGGAAAAGGTGGGGCCAGGGGCGGGCAAGCCGGTCTGCCGCACAACCTCGTCGATGATCAGCTTGCCGACATAGAGCAGGAGCAGCGGCTGCACCGCGGCGACCAGCCTGAGCGCGATGCTGGCCACCATAAGCGGCGCGCTGGTGCGCCATACCTGCGCGAAGAAACGTTTCAGGTGCCGGAGCGTCGCCAGCTGCTGGCTGAGCGGCGGCTGGTCGGCGGTCGAGCTGCGGAAGGCGAGCCGGGCGGCGAAATTCTCACTGGAACTCATTGTGAGCGGAAAATGGTGCTTTCGGGCGTGTTGCGCAATCCGGCGGGAGCTGCCTCAGGGGCAGCGCCGCGGCAATTGACATTGGACCCAATGCTCACGCAGTTTGACGCCCGGCGCGGCAACGAGCGCCGCGCCTGCAACTGGACCCTCGATGACCACCGCCGCGATTACGCTCTTCGCTCTTCTGCTGATCAAGCATTTCGTCTGCGATTTCGTGCTGCAGACGCCCTGGCAGATCGCCCAGAAGGGAATCTACGGCGCCCCCGGCGGCATCGTGCATTCGGGCATCCACGTCGCGGGAACGCTGGTCGCGCTGCTCGCGGTGATGGCGCCGCCGGCGACGATCCTCGTCGTGCTGATCGCCGAGTTTGTGATCCACTACCATATCGACTGGGGCAAGGAGCAGTGCGTTCGGCGGCTCGGCTGGAAGGTCGGCGCCCGCTTCTGGAACGCCATCGGCTTCGACCAGCTCCTGCACGGCCTGACCTACCTGGCGATCGTCGTCTATGTGGAGGGGTGGGTCGCGGGGTAGGCTGCAAGAAGGGCTGTCGCATCCGCCCCCTCCACCACGCTTCGCGTGGTTCCCCTCCCCGCAAGCGGGGGAGGAACCGCAACGTCGCCTACCTGGCCAGCAGCGCCCTGGCCTCCTTCGGGCCGAGCGCCGCGGGGCGCTCGCAGGTCGTGCGCATGGCGACGAACTTGCCTGTCTCTGCGGATTGGAGGATCGCCGTCATCACGTCGATCGCATGCAGCGCCAGCTCGAGCGAGCAGCGGTGCGGGCGGTCGCCCTGGATGGCGAGCGCCATGTCGGCCAGGCCAGCCGTGCGATAGTTCGCCATCATGCCCTGGCTGTGCTTCTGGTTGGGCACGCCGAAGGGATGGTTCCAGGCGGGCAACTTCTTCACGGGCCTGGCGCCCTGGGTGTAGCGCACATTGCCGCCGAAGAAGTTGGGGTCCGGCACGAAGACGGTGCCCGCCTCGCCATAGAGTTCCATCGGCGCGTGGCCGTGCGCCCAGACGTCCCAGCTGGCGTTCAGCGTCACCACCGCACCGTTCTCGAACTCGAGCACCGAATGGATGGTGGTCGGCGTGTCGACAGGCACCTTCTCGCCGAGGCGCGGCCCGTTGCCGATGGTGCGGAATTTCTGCGGCGTGGCGGCGAGCGCGGTTACGCGGCTGACCGGGCCGATGAGCTGGATCAGGTTGGTGATGTAGTAGGGGCCGACGTCGAGCACCGGGCCGGCGCCGGGCTGGAAGAAGAAGTCCGGGTTCGGGTGCCAGTTCTCCATGCCGTGGCTCATCACGTAGCAGGTTCCGCCGACGATCTTGCCGAGCCTGCCCTTGTCGATCAGGTCGCGCACGAGCTGATGGGCGCCGCCGAGGAAGGTGTCGGGCGCAGAGCCGACGCGCAGCTTCTTCTTCTCCGCGCGCTTCTTGAGGTCGAGCCCTTCCTTGACCGACAGCACGAAGGGCTTTTCCGAATAGACGTTCTTGCCGGCGTCGAGCGCGGTGCGCGAGACCTCGTAATGCACCGCCGGGATCGTCAGGTTGACGACGATGTCGACGTCGTCATCCTTGACGAGATCGGCCACGCTCTCGGCGCGGACGCCGTATTCCTTGGCCTTGGCCCTGGCCGCCGCCGGGTTGATGTCGGCGCAGGCCCTGACCTCGATGCCCTTGAACTGCGGCGAGAGTGAAAAATAGGTGGTCGATATGTTGCCGCATCCAACGATGCCGACACCAAGCTTGCGTGCCATTCCGTTCGCTCCTGAATGCGTGATCAGTACGTGTTCACCGACTCGATCGAGCGCCGCGCGAAGCGTTCGAAATCGTTCGGGTTGTCCTGCTCCATGACGAAGTATTTCGCCGCGGTCTTTTCCCGCAAAGCCGTGAGCAGGCTCTTCCAGTCGATGACGCCGTAGCCGACGTCGGACCAGCCGTCCTCGTCCAGGCCCTGACCCGGCCTGGCGATGTCCTTGACGTGCACGGCGACGATGCGCTTGCCGTGGCGGTCGAGCCAGGGCAGCGGATCGTCTCCGCCGCGCACCACCCAGGCGACGTCGATCTCCCAGCCGACGTCGGGGGCGGCCGCGAGAATATGCTCCTGCGGCGCGGAGCCGTCGGGGAGCTTCTCGAACTCGAAGTCGTGATTATGCCAGGCGAAGCCGTAGCCTTCCGTCTTCGCGCGCTCGCCGACTTTGGCCAGCCGCTCGCCGAAGCCGCGCCAGCCGGCGGCGGTCGCGTCGGGCCGCGCCTCGGCGTTGAGGTAGGGGCAGATCATCGTGCGGATGCCGAGCGTATCGGCGATCCTCCTGGCGCCGTCGAAGTCGCCCTCCAGCGTGTCGATGGAGAAATGGCCGGTCGGCATCGACAGGCCATTCCTGTCGAGTTCCTTGCGGAAGCCGGCCGGGTCCCCGTAGACGCCGCCGAAACCTTCCACCTCCTTGTAGCCGGCATCGCCGACCACCTTCAGCACCTTGTCCCAGGGCTGGAAGTTGCGCGCGCTGTAGAGCTGCATGGACCAGTTCATGTCATTCCCTTTTCTGCCTGCGGGCGCCTGGGCCGCCCGGCTTCCTGTTCGAGCACGATCTCCCCAGGACGGTCCTAGAGCCGCTCTTCCGACACTGCGTCGAACAGCGAGGCGTTCATCGGGTCGAAGCCCACCGTCACCGTGTCGCCGACTTCAGGCGCGCGTTCGGAGGAGACGCGGATTGTGAAGTTCTGCTTGCCGAGCCGCGTCCACACCACCGTGTCGGAGCCCATCGGCTCGACGATCTCGACCTGAACATCGGCTGAGAAGGGCCAGCTCTCGCCGGAATTGACGCCGACATGCTCGGGGCGGATGCCGAAGACGGCCGGCCCCTGCCTGGCGGCGCCGTCGAAACGGTAGGTGGCGAGCGGTATGTCCAGCCCTTCGGCGACGAAGCGCGGCGCGCCGCCGTCGCCCTTCACCTCGCCATCGAGGAAATTCATGCCCGGCGATCCGATGAACCCGGCGACGAAGCGGTTGACCGGGCGCTTGTAGATATCCTGCGGGCGGCCGAGCTGCTGGATCAGCCCGCCCTTCATCACCGCGATGCGGTCGGCGAGCGTCATCGCCTCGATCTGGTCGTGGGTGACGTAGATCATCGTGTTGGCGAGTTTCTGGTGCAGCCGCTTGATCTCGACGCGCAGTTCGGAGCGCAGCTTGGCGTCGAGGTTGGAAAGCGGCTCGTCGAAGAGGAACACGTCGACGTCGCGCACCAGCGCGCGGCCGATGGCGACGCGCTGGCGCTGCCCGCCCGAGAGCTGCGAGGGCTTCCGGTCGAGCAGCGGCCCGATCTGCAGGATCTCGGAGGTGCGGGCGATGCGCTTCTCGATCTCGGCCTTGGGCAGGCCGGCATTCTTCAGCCCGAAGGAGAGGTTCCCCTTCACCGTCATCTGCGGATAGAGCGCGTAGGACTGGAACACCATGCCGATGCCGCGGTCCTTGGGCTCCTCCCAGGTGACGTTCTTGCCCTTGATGAAGATCTGTCCGTCCGAGGCGTCGAGCAGCCCGGCGATGCAGTTGAGGAGCGTGGACTTGCCGCAGCCAGACGGGCCGAGCAGCACCAGGAACTCGCCCTCCTCTACGTCCAGGTTGAGATCCCTCAGCACCGAGACGGCGCCGAAGTTCAACGACAGGTCCTTGATCGCGACGCTCGGCATCCGTGCTCCTAGCCTTTGACCGCGCCGGCGGCGATGCCGCGAACGAAGAGTTTTCCGGAGATGAAGTAGATGACCAGCGGCACCAGCCCGGTGATGAGGGTGGCGGCCATGTTGACGTTGTATTCCTTCACGCCCTGAACCGAATTGACGATGTTGTTGAGCTGCACCGTCATCGGATAGGTGTCCGGCTTGGTGTAGACGACGCCGAACAGGAAGTCGTTCCAGATGCCGGTGACCTGCAGGATGATGGCGACCACGAAGATCGGCAGGCTCATCGGCAGCATGATGCGCAGATAGATGCCCCAGAAGCCGGCGCCGTCGACGCGCGCCGCCTTGAACAGCTCCTCCGGCAACGCCGCGAAGTAGTTGCGGAAGAGCAGCGTCAGGATCGGCATGCCGAAGATCGAGTGAACGATCACCAGCCCCTTCAGCGTGCCGTAGATGCCCATCTCGCGCAGGATGATCACGATCGGGTAGATCATCACCTGGTAGGGGATGAAGGCTCCGACGATCAGGATCGTGAAGAAGGTGTCGGCGCCCTTGAAGCGCCAGTTGGCGAGCGCGTAGCCGTTGACCGAGGCGATGGCGATCGAGACGATCACCGACGGCACGGTGATGCGCACCGAGTTCCAGAAGCCCCTGGAGAGACCGTCGCAGTTGAGGCCGGTGCAGGCTGTCGCCCACGCCTTGACCCACGGCTCGAAGGTGATCTCCATCGGCGGCGCGAAGATGTTGCCGACGCGGATCTCCGGCATGCCTTTCAGCGAGGTCATGACCATCACGTAGAGCGGGATCAGGTAGTAGATCGCCGCGACGGTCAGCGTGCCGTAGATAAAGATGTTGCGCCGCGAGAAGGCGACGCGCGGTTTCGGGCCGCGCGGGCCGCTGAGTTCTTCCTGTATGGCGGAGGCGCCGGCGACGGTGATTGCGAGCGTGGCTGGATTGGACATGTGCTCAGCGCCTCCGCCCGAATTCCAGATAGGCCCACGGAACGACGATGATCGCGACGGTGACGAGCATCATGGTCGAGGCGGCGAAGCCCTGGCCGAGATTCTGCGCGGCGAACATGTAGTCGTAGACATATTTCGCCGGCACCTCGGAGGCGTGGCCAGGCCCGCCGCTGGTCTGCGCCACCACGAGGTCGTAGAGGCGGACGATGCCCGACGCGATGATGACCAGCGTGGTGACGAAGACCGGCCGCATCATCGGGATGACGATGAAGAGATAGGTCTTCCACATCGGGATGCCGTCGACTCGCGACGCCTTCCAGATGTCCTCGTCGATGCCGCGCAAGCCAGCCAGCATCAGGCACATCACGAGCCCCGTGCCCTGCCACAGGCCGGCGATCAGGATGCCGTAGATGACGATCGACTGGTCGTAGAGCGGGTTGAAGGTGAAGCTTTCCCAGCCGAGGCTGCGCACGAGGTGCTGGACGCCGAAGTCGGGGTTGAGCAGCCACTGCCAGATCAGGCCGGTGACCACGAAGGAAAGCGCGAAGGGATAGAGGAAGATGGTGCGGAACGTGTCCTCGAAGCGGATCTTCTGGTCGAGCAGGGTGGCGAGCAGGAAGCCGATGACCAGCGAGAAGACCAGCGACAGCGAGCCGTAGATCAACAGGTTCTCGATGGAGGCGAGCCAGCGCGGCGTCGACCACAGCCGCTCATATTGAGCAAGCCCGACGAAATTCAGCCTGGGCAGCAGCCGTGAGTTGGTGAAGGAGTGGACGATGGTCCAGACCGTGCCGCCGAGGAACACCACCAGGGCGGTCAGGATCATCGGGATCGATGCGACCTTGGCGTTGAGGTTGCGCAACAGCCGGCTGGGCGGCCGTCCCCTTCGCCCGTGCGGGTATGGGCGTGACTTGGATGTGGCTGTCGAAGGCTCTGACATCGAGGGCTTTGCAGCGGCGTTTCGCGTGGGTGATCGGGATCAGGCGGGGCTGCCTCCATTGCCGAAGGCGCGCCCCTGCCCGTCGGTCCCTCCCCGGGAGAGGGGAGGGTCGCGGAGGCCTGGCCTCAGTCGGCGGCTGCGATGATCGCGGCGTAACGCTTCTGGGCGTCTTCCGGGCTGAGCGACGGCGTCTTGAAGAACTCCACGAACAGATCGTTGATCTGGTTGTTGGTGTCCTCGGTGTTCAGCGCGGCGACGTCCGGGATGGTGTTGCCCTTGGCGAGGATGTCGAGGCCCTTCTTCATGCAGTCGTTGGCTGCCGTCAGGTCGACGTCTCCCCGCACCGGCACCGAGCCCTTCTTGAGGTTGAAGGCGACCTGCACCTTCGGGTCGAGCATCAGCGCAGCCAGCACGTCCTGAGCCGCGCTCTTGTCCGGATCACTGAGCTTGGGGAAGTAGAAGGCGTCGCCGCCCGTCGCCATGATCGGGTTGACGCCGAGGCCCGGAAGGCAGGAGTAGTCCTTGCCGGCGACCTGGCCGGCGACCTGGAACTCGCCCTGCGCCCAGTCGCCCATGATCTGGCCGCCGGCCTGGCCGGTGATGACCAGGTTCGTCGCCTGGTTCCAGTCCTGCACGTTGGACTTCGCCGCCATGCGGCGGGCGTCGTCGGCGGCCTTGAAGGCCTTGGCGACCTCGGGTCCGGCCGCGACGGCCTCATCCTTGTCGCCGTAGACCTTCATGTAGATGTCCTTGCCGACGACCGAGGCCAGGATGACGTTGAAGGCGCCTGAATTCTGCCAGGGCTGGCCGCCGAGAGCGAGCGGGATCTTGCCGGCCTTCTCCAGCGCCGGAGCGGCGGCGACATACTCGTCCCAGTTGGTCGGGACCGGCACGCCGGCATCCTCGAACGCCTTGTGGGAGAGCCACAGCCACTGCCAGGAGTGGATGTTCACCGGTACGCAGTAGATGCGCCCGTCGACGGTGCAGGCGTCGAGCAAGTTCGCCGGCTGGATGACTTCCTTCCATTTGCCCTGCTCGGCGAGCGGCGTCAGGTCCTTCATCAGGCCGGCCTCGACGAGTTCCTCGGCCTGGCGGCCGTGATTGAACTGGGTGGCGCCCATCGGATCGCCGCCGGTGATGCGGCTGACGAAGACCGGGCGCGCGGTGTTGCCGCCGCCGGCGATCGCGGCGTCGACCCATTTGTTGCCGGTGGCGTCGAAGGCCTTGGCGAATTCGGCGACCGCCGCGGCTTCGCCGCCCGATGTCCACCAGTGGGTGACCTCGAGGTCGGTGGCGACCGCGGGAGCCGCGAATGGCAGGGCGACGGCCGCGGCAAAGGCGGCGGTCAAGAGCTTATAACGCATGGAAGTCCTCCCGAAATCTGAAACGTTACAGATGGCAGGATAGGGGAGGCGGTCGGGATGCGCAATGCTCCTAAGGACGAAGCGCCGATTTTTTTCGAATGGCGAATTTATTCTGTCGGGCGTAACGGCTGCCGGGGCGGCTGGTCAACTCGTGCTGCGACGCAACAAAATCGTGCGATTTGGAAAGCTAATTGTCTGATTTTCAAGGGTGCCGCAGTGCGGCAGGCATGGCGACCAACGCGCTTGCGCGCTTGAGCCAGGAGCCTGTTCCGTGTCAGCAGGCGGCGCGGGGCTGTAACGTTACAGCTTGCGAGAGCGCGCATTTCCCGCCAGAATGACGCGGTTGCCGTTGCCTCCGGAACGCGCGATCTGTAGGCGGGGACCATGGACAAGCCGAGCGACAAGGGGCCGAGCGAAACGCGGCCGGGCAAGGGGCCGGGCGCCAGCGGGGGTGGCAGCGGGGAGGGCGGGAGACCAGACGCCCGGGCCGAAGCCGCCGGGCGTCCGACGCTGAAGACGATCGCCTTCATGACGGGGCTGGGCGTCACCACCGTGTCGCGCGCGCTGAAGGATGCGCCCGAGATCGGCGTCGAGACGCGCCGCCGCGTGCAGCTCGTCGCCCGCCAGGTCGGCTACCGGCCGAACCGCGCCGGCGTACGCTTGCGCACCGGCAAGACCAACGTCATCAGCCTGGTGCTCAACACGGAGGAGCAGATCGGCGGCTTCGTGTCTGACATGATCTACGGCATCTCCGAGTATCTGGCGCAGACGCCCTATCATCTCATCGTCACGCCCTATTCGCGCAACAACGATCCGCTGGAGCCGGTGCGCTACGTGGTGGAGACGGGCTCTGCCGACGGCATCATCATCTCGCGCACCGAGCCCGACGACAAGCGCGTGCGCTACATGCTCGAGCACGGCTTTCCCTTCGCCACGCATGGCCGCACCGAAATCGGCACCGAGCATGCCTATCACGACTTCGACAATCACGCCTTCGCGCAGGAGGCGGTGAAGAAGCTGGCCGGGCTGGGGCGCAAGCGGCTGGCGCTCCTGGCGCCGCCCTCGCCGCTTTCCTATCACCATCACATGCGCAACGGCTTCCTCGACGCGATGGAGGAGTTCGGCCTTGCGGAGGTGCCGTTCAACACGGTGACGGTCGATCACTCGATCGAGCGGATCCGTGCCCGCACGCTGCAGCTCATGCAGCGGCCGAACCCGCCGGACGGCATCGTCAGCGGCGGCGGCGGCGCCACCTTCGCGATGGTCGCCGGCATCGAGGATGCCGGGCTGAAGGTCGGCACGGACATCGACATCGTGTCGAAGCAGTCGGCGAAGCTCTTGCACCTCTTCCGGCCGGAGCTTTACGTCGTCAACGAGGACGTCAGGCTGGCCGGACGCGAACTCGCCCGCTCGGTGATCGCGCTGATCGACGGCGCGCCGGCCGCCTCGCTTCAAAGCCTCAGCGCGCCCGGCCCGGTGCTGGCGCGGGGGGAATGAAAGGGCCGGCGCTGCACCGGCCCCTTTTTCCTCAAGCGGGGCCGACGATGCCCCAGAGTACGCCGAACGGGTCCTTCAGCTGGCCGTATTTGTCGCCCCAGAAGGCAACCTCCAGAGGCATCGTCATCTCGGCGCCTGCATCGGTGGCGCGCTTCCACCATGCGTCGGCGTCATCGACGACGAGGTGAAGGACGACGTTCTGCATCGGCTCATAGGGTTGGCCGTGCTCGGGGAACGGGTCGTTGAACATCATCGCGCCGCCATTGATCTCGACGTGGACGTGCATCGAACGTCCGTCCGGCGTCTCGCGGCGGTCGATCAGCTTGGCGCCGAACGCCTTCTCGTAGAAGGCGGTGGCGGCTTTCGTGTCGCCGACGGTGAAATAGGCGATGACGCCGGGTATCCTTATGCTTTCGGCCATTCTCTCTCTCCTCCTCTCAGATCGTCTTCAGAAGCGCGGCGAGCTGGTCGGCGCACTGGCCCCAGCCCTCGTGGAAACCCATCTTCTCGTGCGCCTCGCGATCCTCGGCCGTCCAGTGGCGGACGCGCGCCGTGTAGCGGGTCTTGCCATCGCCAAGATCCTCGAAGGTGACGATCGCCGTCATGAACGGCTTTTCGGAAGGCTGCCAGGCCTCGGTGAAGGCGTCGGTCATCACCAGCCGCTCGTTCTTCACCACCTCCAGGAAGACGCCGGGGTTGGGATAGTCCTTGCCGTCGGGGTCGCGCATCACGACGAGGCTCGAGCCGCCCGGCCGGACGTCCATGGCGACGCCCGAGATCGTCCAGGGCAGCGGCGCGAACCACTGCTTCAACAGCTTCGGCTCGGTCCAGGCGCGATACACCTTCTCGCGCGGCGCGTCGAAGATGCGCTCCAGCACGAGCTCGCGCCCTCCAGGAAATTCGGCGCTGACTTTGGCTTGTACGTTCATCATTCCCTCCGGAAACTGTCGGTCCATGCTTATGACGAACGGGGCATGCCCGTTTCGACACGCGCCCGAAGTTTTTTTCAGGAGGGTGTCAGGAGGCCTGGTCCGCGCCCCCCGGCGCCGCGGCGGCCAGCCGGTCCAGATGCATGCGGATATGGGCAGCCTCGGCCGCCGTGTTGGCGAGCGAGATGGCGCGGTCGAAGGCGGCGCGCGCCTCGGCATGGCGGCCAAGCTGCATCAGCAGCCCGCCCTTGACGCCGAAGAAGTGGAAATAGTTGGAGAGTTTCGGCGCCAGCGGCTCGACCATGTCGAGCGCCGCCTGCGCCCCGCGCGCCTTCGACACGGCGACGGCGCGGTTCAGCGTCACGACCGGCGACGGCTGGAGCGTCTCCAGCCCCTGGTAGAGCAGCTCGATCTGCCGCCAGTCGGTGTCCTCCGGCTTCGCCGCGCGTGCGTGGAGGGCCGCGATCGCCGCCTGGATCTGGTAGGGACCCGGCTGGCGGTGGCGCACCGCCTTGTCGATCAGCGCCAGCCCCTCCGCGATCATCTTGGCGTTCCACCTCTCGCGGTCCTGGTCTTCCAGCAGGATCACCATGCCATCGGCGTCGAAACGCGCCTCGGCGCGCGCGTGCTGGAGAAGCAGCAGCGCCGTCAGCCCCATGACCTCGGGCTCGGCCGGGAAGATGCGCAGAAGCAGGCGGGCCAGGCGGATGGCCTCGTCGCAGAACGCCATACGCATCGGCACGTCGCCGCCGCTCGCCGAATAGCCCTCGTTGAAGACGAGATAGACCATGGCGGCTACCGCGGCGAGCCGTTCCGAGCGCTCCACCGGCCCCGGCGCCTCGAAGGGCACGGAAGCGTCGGCGATCCTTGCCTTGGCTCGGGTGATGCGCTGTTCCATCGCCGCCTCGCCGACCAGGAAGGCGCGCGCGATCTGCTTCACCGAGAGGCCCGACACGATGCGCAGCGCCAGCGCGATCTGCTGCGTCGCCGGCAGGTCCGGATGGCAGCAGATGAAGAGGAGCCGCAGGATGTCGTCGCGATAGTCCGCCCCGTCGAGCCGCTCGGCGATCTCGGCCTCGGTGTCGCCGAGGTCGGAGAGCACCTGCTCGTCCGGCAGCGGGTCGTTCTTCGCGTTGCGGCGCACCGCGTCGATCCCGGTATTGCGCCCGACGAAGATGAGCCAGGCGGTCGGGTCGCGCGGCGGTCCGTTGGCGGGCCAGTTCTTCAGCGCGCGCAGGCAGGCCTCCTGGAACGCCTCTTCCGCCATGTCGAGATCGCGGAAGTAGCGCAGCAACGCTGCCACCGCCTGCGGTCTTGCCGAGGTGAGAAGAGGGTGTATCCAGGCAATGTCGGTCATATTGTCGGAGCGACAGGGCTGTAGACGCCGACCGGTCGTATCTCGTAGGAGCCGCCGCTGGGATTGGCGTCGGAGAGTTCCCTGGCGAAGGCGACGACCTCGTCGAGGCTGGCCGCCTCGAGCGTGTAGAAGCCGAGCAACTGCTCCTTGGTCTCGGCGAAGGGGCCGTCCAGCACCAGCGGCTCGCCCTTGACCTTGCGCAGCGTCGTCGCGGCGGTGGTCGGCAGCAGCCTGGCCACCGGGCCGAGCTTGCCGGCCCTGGCGTATTTCTCCTGGACGGTGACGAGGTTCTTCATCACCTCCTCGTCCTGTTCCTTGGTC
>DATDJN010000499.1:0-2522 GCA_036520515.1 Rhizobiaceae bacterium | reverse complement strand
CCATCGGCCACATGAACACGCCCGGCGAAGACCGCATCATGAAGACCTATCACGGCGCCGAGGACGGCTGGCTCGGAGATGCCGAGAAGACCAAGCCCTTCGGCCGGCTGCTCGAAGTCGACGAGGTGTCGCGCGCGGTCGCCTATCTGGCGAGCGCCGAAAGCGGCATGATGACCGGCTCGATCATCGACTTCGACCAGCAGGTGCGCGGCGCCGGAAATTCGCCCCCGCCCCCGCCGCCGGCGGAGTAACGTTCTTCTCCCTGTTCACGGGGAGAAGATGCCGGCAGGCAGATGAGGGGCAGCACGAACTTTCCAGAACCTGGCTCCGCCCCTCATCCGGCGCTTCGCGCCACCTTCTCCCCGTAAACGGGGAGAAGGAAAACCTCATCCCTCGCCCCTCCTCGCCGCGACCGCCACACACAGCGTCATGGCGATCGCCATCGTGGTGGCCATCGAGCGAAAACCCTCGAAGTTCGCCTCGCTGACCTCGATCAGCACGTCGGCCGGCGAGGCGATCGGCGAGAAGACGGAATCGGTGATCGTCACGATCTTGGCGCCGCGCGATTTCGCACTCGATGTCAGCGCCACCGTCTCGCTGGCATAGGGCGCGAAGCTGATCGCCAATGCGGCGTCGCTGGCCGAGACGAAGCTCGCCTGCTCAGCCCCCATGCCGGCAACCGCGTCGACGAGGATGTTGCGCACGCCGAGCTTGCCCATCGCGTAGCTCATGTAGGAGGCGATCGGGAAGGAGCGCCTCAGCCCGACCAGGTAGATCGTGTCGGCGGCGGCGAGGATGCCGACGGCCCGGTCGATCGCCTCGTGGTCGACCTTCTCGCGGAATTTCGCGATCGACCGCTCGCTGGCCTCCAGGAAACCGTCGAGCACCAGTCCGGACTTGCTGGTGGCGATGCCATGGTCGCGCATCTGCGCGAGGCGCTCGTCATAGTTCAGCACGCGGTCGCGCAGGCGCGAGCGGAACACGTCCTGCAGGTCGGTGAAACCCTGGTAGCCGAGCGCCCGCGAGAAGCGCACCAGCGCGGAGGGCTGCACCTCCGCGCTGGCAGCGATCGACGCCACCGTGCCGAAGGCGATCTCGTCGGGGTTCTCCAATGCGTAGCCGGCTACCTGCATCAGCCGCTTCGGCAGTTGCTCGGCGCGCTGCGCGATCGCCGTTCGCAGGGCCTGGTAATCCTTGGGCGCGCCGTCCTTGACCGTCATGCCGTCCACCCGTTTCTTTCGCCGCACTCAAGCAGAAATGGAATAAAAATTCCACCGTGATTTCTGAATGCACCTTTTATTCCATATCGGGGCGCGCTAGACGGAATCTGCATGGAGCGGCAATAGCGCGGAGCGTCAGCATGGAAAAGATCGGCGTTGGCCTCATCGGCACCGGCTTCATGGGCAAGGCGCATGCGCTGGCCTGGAATTCGGTGCGGCCGGTCTTCGGCGATGTGCCCGAAATCAGGCTCGTGCATCTCGGCGAGGCGAATGACGAGCTGGCGCACCGGAAGGCCGCCGAGTTCGGCTTCGAGAAGGCATCCGGCGACTGGCGGCGCGTGATCGCCGATCCCGAGGTCGACGTCGTCTCGATCACCACGCCCAACAAGTTCCACCTGGAGATGGCGACGGCCGCGCTGGCCGCCGGCAAGCATGTCTGGTGCGAGAAGCCGATGGCCCCGAAACTCGCCGAGGCCGAGGAGATGGTTGCCGCCGCGCGTGCCTCGGGCAAGGCCGCCGTGCTCGGCTACAACTACATCCAGAACCCGGCCATCCGGCATATCAGAAAACTGCTCGACGAGGGCGTGATCGGCCCGGTCAACCATGTCCGCATCGAGATGGACGAGGACTTTTTGGCCGATCCGGAAGCGCCGTTCCAGCAGCGGCACGAGGCGATCAACGGCTGGGGCGCGCTCGACGATTTCGGCGTGCACCCGCTGTCGCTGCTCCAGACGCTGTTCGGCCGCGTCAGCCGCGTCATGTGCGACATGGCGAAACCCTACCCGACCCGCAGGGCGCCCGAGGGCGAGCGCGCGGTCGAGGTGTTCGACATCGCCACCGTCATGCTGAGGCTCGAGAACGGCGCGTCCGGCTACATCGCGGTCAGCCGCACCGCCTGGGGCCGCAAGGGGCGCATCGCCATCCAGATTTTCGGCGGCAAGGGCTCGATCCTCTACGACCAGGAGCGGATGAACGAGCTGCAGCTCTACGTCACCTCCGACCGCGCCACCGAGCAGGGTTTCCGCACGATCCTCACCGCGCCGCACCACCCGCCCTACGACCGTTTCATCCCGGCCGCCGGCCACAATCTCGGCTTCAACGATCTGAAGATCATCGAATGCCGGCAGCTCATCGCGCGCCTGCTCGGCGAGCCGACCGTCTCGATCGGCTTCGAGGAGGGCATCCTGATCGAGCGCACCATCGCCGCGATGGCGAGGTCGTTCCAGGAAGGCAGGTGGGTGGAGGTGGCATAGCTGCCCCGCGCCTTCCGCAATTGAGCGGCGAGGCGGGGCCTGCTAAGGC
>DATDJN010000498.1:0-4420 GCA_036520515.1 Rhizobiaceae bacterium | reverse complement strand
GGCGGTCGAGCTCGTCTGCAACGGCGGCTCGATGAGCGCCAACTTCGTCGTCGCCTTCTCCGGCGGCAGCGTGCAGACGACGCCGGGCACCGTGACCTTCTCCTCGAACGACCCCTGGACCTTCGAGACCAGCCACCCCGTCCGCGGCACCATCGCCGCCACGCCGGGCGGCTGCACCGACGAAAGCGACGCCGTGCGCGACTTCACCTTCACCCCCACCGCCGCGCCGGGGCTGAGCGGACCGTTTTTCCCGTTCTGCTGCAGGGTGCCGTAGGCAGAGGCAAACGTAGCGTCAGTCGAGAACCTTCACTCCGGGTTCCGCCCCGCCGATCCACGTCAGCAGCCATCAGGATTATTTTCCCAAACTTTATTCACACCCCTCCCGACCGCACGATAATGCCGCGAGTCTTGTCCGGAGGAGGCGGCGATGGACTGGGATGCGGCAATCGAGAAGAATCGCGCGGCGCTTAAGCGCGTGCTGGCCATGCTTGTCGCCATGGCCGGGCTCTCCGCTCTTGCCTCTCCCCTTGCGGGAGAGGATGGTTCGGTTCGGCGAGGCAAGGCCGAGCCATTAGCCGAACCTGGTGAGGGGTGTTTTTCCCCGGCTCCCACCCTGCCCCGCCGTCTCCACCGCGCCGTGCTCGCGCTGTTGCGTCCGGCCGAGGCGGCGGCGCGACGGCTGATCATCGTGGCCGCGCGCGGCCTGGTGGTCCCGCCGCCCGGCCCGCGCAAACCGAAGGCCGGGCCCGCGGCAGGCAATGTGGGCAACCCGCGCCTGCCGCCGCTGCGAAAAATGCCCCGGCGCGCGCCGGCGCTGCCTTTGTTCGATCCGCTGCCGCCCTGGAACAGGCGCGTGCGGCGGGCCGCGCTCGGCGTGCCGCGCATCTCGGTTCCCGGTTTCGGCCGGCCCTTCCCGATCCCGCTTCGGCCGTCGCCGGAGGACCCGGTGGATGCGGCGCGTATCGCCTTGCGCCTGGCGGCGCTGGCCGCTGCGCTGGACGATCTGCCTGATCATGCGAGGCGCTTCGCCCGCCGGCGGGCGCGGCCTGCGGCGAACGCGGCGGGCGGTCAAGACGGCGAGGCGGCGCGGCCCGTCCGGTTTCGGCGTCGCTGGCCGCTGCGCCCGGGACGGCCGCCCGGCTGGCGCCGGCGGCCCACCCACGAGGTGCACGAGGTGTTGAACGACGTGCACGGACTTGCCTACTGGGCGCTGGAATCGCCGGACACGTCGTGACGCAGACGCCCTGCCGGCGAGATGGAAAAGCATCGCCCGCCGCGGTCGGATATCCGCGGCGAGGGACGATCCGTGCTGCCTACCGCGTCAGGCGCTTGTGCGTCATGCGGTGCGGCACCAGCGCTTCAGGCCCAAGGCGACGGGCCTTGTCCTTCTCGTATTCCTCGAAGTTGCCCTCGAACCACTCGACATGCGCGTCGCCCTCGAAGGCGAGCATGTGGGTCGCCATGCGGTCGAGGAACATGCGGTCGTGCGAGATGATGACGGCGCAGCCGGCATAGGCTTCGAGCGCGTCTTCCAGCGCGCCCAGCGTCTCGGTGTCGAGGTCGTTGGTCGGCTCGTCGAGCAGCAGCACGTTGCCGCCGTTCTTCAGCAGCTTGGCGAGGTGCACGCGGTTGCGCTGACCGCCCGAGAGGTTGCCCACCTTCTGCTGCTGGTCGCCGCCGCGGAAATTGAACGACGAGCAATAGGCGCGGCTGTTGACCTCGTGCTTGCCGAGCTTGATCACCTCGGCGCCGCCCGAGATTTCCTCCCAGACGGTCTTGTTCGGGTCGAGCGCGTCGCGGCTCTGGTCGACATAGCCGAGCTTCACCGTCTCGCCTATGCGGATCGTGCCGGCGTCCGGCTTCTCCTGCCCGGTGATCATGCGGAAGAGCGTCGTCTTGCCGGCGCCGTTCGGGCCGATGACGCCGACGATGCCGCCCGGCGGCAGCTTGAACGACAGGTTCTCGATCAGCACCTCGTCGGTGTAGCCCTTGCTCAGGCCCTCCACCTCGATGACGAGATTGCCCAGCCGCTCGCTGGAGGGGATGACGATCTGCGTGTCCGACGGCTTGCGGTTCTGCGCCTGCTCCAGCAGGTCCTCATAAGCCTTGATGCGCGCCTTGGATTTGGTCTGGCGGGCCTTCGGCGAGGACTGGATCCACTCGCGCTCGCGCCAGATCGACTTCTGGCGGGCGTCGTCCTCGCGTCCTTCCTGGATGAGGCGCTTGGCCTTGGCGTCGAGATACTTGGTGTAGTTGCCCTCGTAGGGGATGCCGCGGCCGCGGTCGAGCTCGAGGATCCAGCCCGTGACGTTGTCGAGGAAGTAGCGATCGTGGGTGATGATCAGCACCGAGCCGGGATAGTCGCGCAGGTGCTTTTCCAGCCACTGCGTGGTCTCGGCGTCGAGATGGTTGGTCGGCTCGTCGAGCAGCAGCAGGTCGGGCTGTTCGAGCAGCAGCCGGCAGAGCGCGACGCGGCGGCGCTCGCCGCCCGAGAGATTGTTGACGTCGGCGTCGCGGGGCGGGCACTGCAGCGCCTCCATCGCCATCTCGACCTGCTGCTCGAGGTCCCAGAGGTTGAGCCGGTCCATCTCGTCCTGGAGCCTGGCGCCCTCTTCCGCCGTCTCGTCGGAATAGTTCATCATCAGCTCGTTGTAGCGCTCGACGATGGCCGTCTTCTTCGCCACGCCTTCCATGACGTTGTCGAAGACGTTCTTGGCCGGGTTCAGATGCGGCTCCTGCGCGAGATAGCCGACGGTGGCGCCCTCGGCCAGCCACGCCTCGCCCGAATATTCCTTGTCCAGCCCGGCCATGATGCGCAGGATGGTCGACTTGCCCGAGCCGTTGGGGCCGAGAATGCCGATCTTGGCGTCCGGATAGAAGGACAGGTTGAGGTTCTCGAGAACCTTCTTGGTGCCATAGGACTTGTTCAGCCCGGCCATGTGATAGATGGACTGGCGTGCCACGCGCGCTTTTCCCGTCAGACGTTGAATGGAAGTTGTGCGCTATTTAGGCGATGGCGTCAGGAACAGCAATGGGCGCAGTCGATCGAGCTATGTCTTGATCCGCCAGCCGGTCTTGAAGATCCACCAGACGAAGACGAGGCAGCCGGCGAGGAAGGCGAGCGTCATGCCGAGGCTGACGGCGATGCTGACGTCGGCCGTGCCGAAGAAGCTCCAGCGGAAGCCGCTGACCAGATAGAGCACGGGATTGAACAGGCTGACGGTCCGCCAGGCCGGCGGCAGCATGTCGATGGAATAGAAGGTGCCGCCAAGGAAGGTGAGTGGCGTGACGACGAGAAGCGGGATGAGCTGCAGCCGCTCGAAATTGTTGGCCCAGATGCCGATGATGAAGCCGAACAGGCTGAAGGTGACGGCGGTCAGCACCAGGAAGAGCAGCATGAAGAACGGATGCTGTATCTCGATGGGCACGAAGAGGCGCGAGGTGGCGAGGATGATCAGCCCGATCATGATCGACTTGGTGGCGGCGGCCCCGACATAGGCGAGAACGATCTCGACGAAGGAAACGGGCGCCGACAGGAGCTCGTAGATCGTGCCGATGAATTTCGGGAAGTAGATGCCGAAGGAGGCGTTGGCGATGCTCTGGGTGAGCAGCGACAGCATGATCAGGCCAGGCACGATGAAGGCGCCGTAGCTGACACCGCCGACCTCGCTGATATGCGAGCCGATGGCGGAGCCGAAGACGACGAAATAGAGCGAGGTCGAGACGACCGGCGACACCACGCTCTGCAGCAGCGTCCGCCCCGTGCGCGCCATCTCGAACTTGTAGATCGCCTTGACCGCGTGGAAATTCATTGCCGGCGGCTCACCAGGTTGACGAAGATCTCCTCCAGCGAACTTTGCTTGGTCTGGAGATCGTTGAAGCGGACATCCTCGGCCTCGAGCGCCTTGAACAGGCGGGTGATGCCGGTGCGCTCGCCCTGCGAATCGTAGGAGTAGACAAGCTCGCCGCCATTCTCCGAAAGCCGCAGCGAGAAGGCGGCGAGGCTCTCCGGCACGTGTTCGAGCGGCTGCTGCAACTGCAGGATCAGCTCCTTGCGGCCGAGCTTCTTCATCAGCGCGGCCTTCTCCTCGACCAGCACGAGCCTGCCCTTGTCGATGACGCCGACGCGGTCGGCCATCTCCTCGGCCTCCTCGATGTAGTGCGTGGTGAGGATGATGGTGACGCCGGTATCCCTGAGGCGCCGCACGACCTCCCACATGTCGCGGCGCAGCTCTACGTCGACGCCGGCCGACGGCTCGTCGAGGAAGAGGATGCGTGGCTCGTGGCTCAGCGCCTTGGCGATCATGACGCGCCGCTTCATGCCGCCCGACAGCGTCATGATCTTGGAGTCCTTCTTGTCCCAGAGCGAGAGGTCCTTCAAAACCTTCTCGATATGGGCCGGGTTCCTGGGCTTGCCGAA
>DATDJN010000497.1:0-5640 GCA_036520515.1 Rhizobiaceae bacterium | reverse complement strand
TGTTGGCGCGCTGCTGCAGCATCATGAAGGTGTCGTAGTTGTACTCGGCCACCTGGGCGTTCAGGTAATAGTCCTTGCGGAATGCCGCGATCGAATCCCAGACCGTCTTGAACGTCGGGTTGCTGGCCGAGATTTCCGCGTAAGTCTGCGCCGAGGCGTCGTAGGCGGCCACCATGATCTCCTGGCTGAAGGGACGCAGCTGCGCGCCGGCGGCCACGAGACGCTTGAGCGCCGGGGGGTTCAGCCAGTCATAGGCCTGCAGCATGTTGGCGTCGGCAGCCTGTGCGGCCGTGCGCAGCAGAGACTGGTAGCTCTTCGGCAGTTCGTTGAACTTCTCCAGGTTGAACAGCGCGTGCACGGTCGGCCCGCCTTCCCAGAAGCCCGGATAGTAGTAGTACGGCGCAACCTTCACGAAGCCGAGCTTCTCGTCGTCGAAGGGCGTGGTCCACTCTGCCGCGTCGATCGTGCCCTTCTCGAGCGCCGGATAGATGTCGCCGCCGGCGATCTGCTGCGGCACGACGCCGAGCTTCGACATGATCTGCCCGGCGAAGCCGCCGATGCGGTACTTGAGGCCCTGCAGGTCGGCGACCGTGTTGATCTCCTTGCGGAACCAGCCGCCCATCTGGACGCCGGTGTTGCCGCACGGCAGGCCGTGGACGCCCTGCTTGTGCAGGAACTCGTTATTGAACAGGTCGATGCCGCCGCCATGGTAGGACCAGGCGTTCATGCCGCGCGCGTTGAGCGCGAAGGGCACCGCGGCGCCCAGCGCCCAGGTCGGATCCTTGCCGACATAGTAGTAGCAGACGGTATGCCCGGCCTCGACCGTGCCGGCCGCGACCGCATCGGCGACCTGCAGGCCCGGAACCAGTTCCCCGGCCGCGAAGGTCTCGATCGTGAAGTTGCCGTCGGTGGCCTCCGATACATACTTCCCGAGCGTGGTGGCGCCACCGTAGATGGTCTCCGAAAGGCTCTTGGGGAACGAAGACGCCATGCGCCACGTGATTTTCGGGTTCGACTGCGCGATTGCCGGCGCGGCCAGGGCTGCCGTTGCGGCAGCTGCGCCTATGCCGGTCGCGCCGGCCTTCCTGATGAATGAACGACGATCCATGCAATTCCCTCCCGGATTGGATCATTACGATGCCTGACCCAAGGGAAGTCATTGATTTCCTGGTCGGCGTCGGGGCGAGATTACACGCAGGGTGGCCCAAGTCCAGCCTCGGAAGGCAGCCCCGGGCACCGCCGCAGGGAGCCTGGGACTATAGTCTAAGTGCAGCGCATCGATGGCTGGCGCCGTGTGCATCCGGAGATGGATTTCGGGTCGCCGATCGCCTATCTATTGGGCACGACAATCCGCCGCCTTTGGACAGGGCCACGCATGCTACAGCCTCTCGTCGCCGTCTCGACCGACGTAAAGCACATCGACAACTATGATTGGCACGCCGCGCCCCGACAATATCTGGAGGCGGCGATTGCCGGCGCCGGGGTGTTCCCGGTGCTGGTGCCCTCCTTCGGCGACCGTCTCGACCTCGACCAGCTGCTCGCTTCCGTCGATGGCGTCATGCTGACCGGCGCGCGCTCCAACGTCCATCCCTCGCTCTATGGCGGCGAGGCGACCGAGGCCAACGGCCCCTACGACCCGCAGCGCGACTCCACCACCCTGCCGCTCATCCGCAAGGCGATCGAATACGGCGTGCCGCTGCTCGCGATCTGCCGCGGCATCCAGGAGCTCAACGTGGCGCTGGGCGGCACCCTGGGGACCGAGATCCAGGAGCGGCCGGGCTCGCTCGACCACCGCGCGCCGGTCTCGGACGATCAGGACGAGCGCTTTGGCATCCGCCAGAGTGTGTCGATCAAGCCCGGAAGCTGCCTCGCCGGCGTGTTCGGACCGGGCGAGATCATGGTCAACTCGGTCCACCGCCAGGCAATCGACCTGCCGAGCACGCGCCTGCAGGTCGAAGCCGTCGCCGACGACGGCACGGTAGAGGCGGTGTCGGTCAAGGATGCGCGTGCCTTCGCGGTCGGCGTCCAGTGGCATCCCGAATACTGGGTCCACTCCGACAGCAACTCGGCGAAGATCTTCCGCGCCTTCGGCGATGCGGCGCGTGCCCACGCACTGGCGCGCACCGGAGCGCGGACCGCGGCGGAATAGCCGCTACCTCTTTGCCTTCACATGCGCCGTCTCGGGGACGGCGGTGACCGGCTCGCCCCTGGAGAACCACGATTCGAGATTGTCGACGACCAGGTCGGCCATGGCGTTGCGCGTATGCACCGACGCCGAGCCCACATGCGGCAGCAGCGAGGCATTCGGCAGGTCGAGCAGCGCCTTCGGAACGTTCGGTTCGTCGGCAAAGACGTCGAGGCCGGCGGCCAGGATCGTGCCGTCCTTCAGCGCGGCGGCGAGCGCCTCCTCGTCGACCGTGCTGCCGCGGCCGATGTTGACGAAGACGCCGTTCGGCCCGAGCGCCTTCAGCACCTCGGCATTCACCGCCTTCAGCGTCGAGGCGCCGCCCGGCACCACCGAGATCAGCGTGTCGACGGCGCCGGCCAGCGACACCAGCGTCGGGTGGTATTCGTAGGCAAGCCCCTCGACCTTGCGGCGGTTGTGATAGGCGACGGACAGCCCGAACGCCTCCAGCCGCCGCGCGATCGCCTGCCCGATGCGGCCCATGCCGAAGATGCCGGCCGTGCGGCCGCGCAGCGTTCCCGGCGTCAGCCGGTACGGGCCTTCCTTCACCCAGCGCCCTTCGCGCAGGTAGTTTTCCGCGCGCGGCAACTCGCGCACCGTGTTGAGCAGCAGGCCGAGCGCGGTGTCGGCCACCTCCTCCGTCAGCACGTCGGGCGTGTTGGTGACCATCACGTCCTTCTTGCCGGCATGCGCGGCGTCGACCGAATCGTAGCCGACGCCGAAGCTGGCGACGATCTCGAGCTTCGGCAAGGCGTCCATGAACGCGGCGCTTATGCCGCCGAAGGCCGCGATGCCCTGAACCTTTCCGGCCAGCTCCGGCGTGATCTTCGCCGGGTCGGCGCTATCGAGGCGCACCATCTCGAACGTCTTGTCGATGCGCCGGGCGGCATGTTCGTTCAGCTTGCCCGGCACCAGTATGGTTATCCGGCTAAGGTCAGGCGTATCGGTCATCAGCGCTCCACGGGCTTCCCGGTCGACTGCCGGATATGCAGCTCCGGCTTGATGAGTTCCTGCGAGGGTCGGACGGCCTGCCCACCGAGCTTGTCGAGCAGCGCCCGTGCCGCGCGGCGGCCCACCTCGCGCTGGCCGTTCCAGACGGTGGTCAGCGCCGGCGTGGCGATCGCGGCCTCTTCGAGATCATCGTAGCCGGTGACCGAAATGTCGACCCCCGGCACCAGCCCGGCGCGGGCGATGCCGTTCATCAGGCCGATGGCGACGAGGTCGTTCCAGCAGCAGGCGGCGGTCGGATGGTCCTTCAGCGCCAGGAACTGGCCGGCCGCCTCGAAGCCGGCCTGCTTGGTGCGCGGGCCGGGAATGCGCCAGTGCGGCTTGATCTCCAGCCCGGCCGCCTCCATCGCCGCGACATAGCCCTGATAGCGGTCGCGTCCGGTAGAAGTCTGGTCGGTGCCGCCGATCATGGCGATGCGCTTGTGGCCGAGCGAGATCAGGTGGTTGGTGGCCAGCCCGGTGCCATAGGCGTCGTCGCCGCGGAACACCGGCACCTCGGCGCCCTCGACCGTGCGGGCGATGAGCACCGCCGGCAGACCATTCTCCTCGGCCATGACGATGTCCTCGCGCGGCGTACCGATGGCCGGCGACATGATGACCCCGTCGGCCCCGAGCTGCAGCAGCGTGTCGATGAACGTGCGCTGCTTCTCGAGCTGGTCGTAATGGTTGGAGAGGATGAAGGTCTGGCGGCTGCGGTCGAGTTCGCTTTCGATCGAGCGCAGTATCTCGGCGAAGAAGGGGTTCATGATGTCGTGGACGACGACCCCGACGATGCCGGACCGCGAGGTCCTGAGACTCGCCGCGCGGCGATTGTAGATATAGCCGATGGCCCTGGCGTGATCCTTGATGCGGTCCCGGGTGGCGTCCGCCACGAGCGGGCTGTCGCGCAGCGCCAGAGATACCGTCGCGGTCGAGACGCCGAGAGCATCGGCGATCGTCGAAAGCTTGATCTTCTGTGCCAGCGCGCTCTCCCGTCCACACTTTAAACAGTTTAAAGACGCGCTTAGGCCACCGATGCATCAAGGTCAAAGCTTTTTTGCCAGCTCCTCGTCCTCGGCGTTCGGCGCCGCGCTGCGCCGCAGCCGCAGCCGGTGCTCGCGATGCACGATGTAAAGCCCGCTCGCCACGATGATCGCGGCGCCGCCGATGGTCCACCAGTCGGGCAGTTGGTCGAAGATCAGCCAGCCGAGGCCGATCATCCATATCATCTGCAGGTATGGGTAGGGCGCCAGCGACGACGCGGTCGCGATGCGGTAGGCGCGGATCAGGAACCAGTGCCCGACCGCGCCCCAGAAGCCCAGCGACAACAGGATCAGCCAGTGCCAGGCATCCTGGGGCAGCGACACGGTAAACGGCAGCGTCGGTGCGAGCAGGATGACAGGGGCCAGCGCAGAATAGAGGAGCAGGCTTTCCGGCGTCTCGGTGGCGGCCAGCCGCCTGGTCATGATGACGTAGAAGCAGTTCGAGAGCATCGCGCCGAGCGCATAGACATGGCCCATGGCGAAGACGCCGACGCCCGGCCGCGTGATGACCAGCACGCCGGCAAAGCCGGCCAGGATCGCGAGCCAGCGCCGCCATCCCGCCCATTCGCCGAGCATCGGCCCGGCAAGCGCGGTGATCACCATCGGGCAGAAGAAGTAGATCGACGTCGCCTCGGCGAGCTGCAGCGTCTGCAGCGCCAGGAAATTGCCGATGGTCGAGCCGAACAGGAACGCGCCCCTCAGCACATGCATCGGCAGGTTGGCGGCCCGGAAGCGCTGCGGTTTGCGCCAGCCCTGCAGCAGGAACACCACCATCACGACGTGCATCGCGAACCGCACCCACACCGAGAAGAGCGGCGCGATGCCGGCGAGCACGATGTATTTGGCGCTGGTGTCGAGAAAGGAGAACAGCAGGTAGGCGACGATCATGTAGAGGATCGCCGCGGGCGGGGCCGCGCTATCACCTGATATTTTCGGATTGTTCACGCAGGCCGCCGGGCAGAAAATGTACTCCGCTTTTGCGGCAGTCTCCGTCGCCAGGCAACACAAAACGCGGACTGGTGCGCTATTTATGCATCCGTGCCCCTTTGGTGATCTTGTCGACCACTTTCTTGTCGGCGCGCAACGCGATGCCGACGACTTTGGCGTCCTCCGGATCGAAGCGGGCGAAGACCTCGCGGTTGAGCGCGTCATGCCCCGTGGAGAACATCTCCTCGACGTAGAGCGAGCTCTGCACGCCCCGCTCCAGCGAACGGCGATGGATGGCGGACAGCGTCGGCTGATCGGCGGACAGGACGATGACGGGCTGGATGCTCAGCGCATTGTAGATGTTGCCGGCCCGGTCGCGGTAGGGTTCGCCGATCAGCGCCGGGAACTGTGCGGCGACGCCGGTCGCGAGAAAGGCCACGACGTTGAGCTTCTGCCAGACGGCGAGGTCGTCGCGCACGACGATTGCAAATTTCGTAT
>DATDJN010000496.1:0-2228 GCA_036520515.1 Rhizobiaceae bacterium | reverse complement strand
TCCGCTTGCCATCTCGGCAGGCGACGGCAGCGAGGTCGCGTTCCAGCGTATCCGCTCCGGTGAGTACCAGGCCGCCACCGTGGCCGAGCCGCTCTTCCTGCAGGGCTGGCAGATCGTTGATGAGGCCAACCGCGCGCTCAGCGGTGAAAAGGACAGCGGCTTCGTCGCTCCTTCGCACCTCTTCCTGCCGTCGAACATCGAGCACGATGGCGGCCCGAAGAACATCTACGATCCCGGCAACGGCTATGCCGACGCCTACGCCAAGATCTGGGGCGTCAACTGACCCATGGTGTCCGGGGGCGGCTTCGGTCGCCCCCATCGATCGCGCCCCTCCAGCGCTTTTGCAGCGCCCATCACAGGACTTCCCGACATGCCCGCGTCGCATCTCCCCAAGCCCGACTTCGCCAAGAACATGACGCTCATCGGCCATAGCGACCAGGGCGGCAGGCCCGACGGCGTGCAGCTGATGGTCAACAAGGGCTTCGCCTATATCGGCCACATGTTCTCAAAGGGCTTCAGCGTGATCGACGTGCGCGACCCGCGCAATCCAGTGGGCGTAGACTACGTCGCGGCGCCGCCGAACACCTGGAACATCCACCTGCAGACGCATGGCGACCTGCTGCTGGTGATCAACGCCAAGGACATGTTCGCGGCGGCCGAGTTCCAGGACGAGAAGGCCTACTACACGGGTCAGATCGGCAAGAAGGTCGGTACCGCGTCGGGGGCGGCGGCGGCCCGCGACTGGACCGCCGGCATGGCGGTCTACGACATCTCCACGCCAGGCAAGCCCCGCAAGATCGGCTTCATGCCGGTGCAAGGCGGGGGCATCCACCGCATCTGGTACACGGGCGGGCGCTACGCCTATGCGTCGGCGCTGCTCGACGGCTTCACCGACTACATCTTCATCACCATCGACATGTCCGATCCGGCCAATCCGGTCGAGGCGGGTCGCTACTGGCTGCCGGGCATGAACGAGGCGGCGGGCGAGGTGCCCTCATCCAACAGGCGCGCCGGCCTGCACCACGCCACCGTCAGCGGCGACACGGCATATGGCGCATGGCGCGACGCCGGGCTCGTCATCATCGACGTCAAGGACCCGACCAGGCCGACGCTGAAGCTGCACAAGAACTGGTCGCCGCCGTTCAATGGCGGCACGCACAACTGCCTGATGCTGCCCGATCGCGACCTTCTGGTGGTGGCCGACGAGGCGGTGCTCGACAATTACGAGGATGGCTTCAAGCCGATCTGGCTCTTCGACATGCGCGATCCCGCCAACCCGATCAGCATCTCGACCTTCCCCGAGCCCGCCGAGGCCGACTACAAGTCCAAGGGCGGTCACTTCGGCCCCCACAACATCTACGAGAACCGGCCCGACGGGCTGGTCAGCGAGGAGCTGATCTTCGCGACCTACCAGAATGCCGGAATCCGCGTCTTCGACATCCGCAATCCGTATCGCCCCGAGGAGGTCGGCGCCTTCGTTCCGGCCGAGCCGGAGCGGCTGGTGGACAAGCGCCCCAACCGCCAGAAGGTGATCCAGAACTGTGACGTCTATGTCGACAGGGCGGGCCTGGTCTACGCCAACGACTACAATGGCGGCCTCTACATCCTTGAATTCAAGGGCTGAGGCGGTTCCTTGCACGACAGCTTCCTGGCGGCGTGCCGCGCGGCGATCGGCGCCGGCCATGTGCTGACTGAGCCCGCCGAGACCTTGCGCTTCGCGCATGATTTCTGGGGCCAGTACAAGGGCCGTGCCGCCGCGGTGCTGAGGCCCGGCAGC
Organism: Rhizobiaceae bacterium; assembly: GCA_036520515.1. Taxonomy (GTDB): domain Bacteria; phylum Pseudomonadota; class Alphaproteobacteria; order Rhizobiales; family Rhizobiaceae; genus Mesorhizobium_K. Next base: position 451 of record DATDJN010000496.1, on the reverse strand, counting down.
ACAAGCGAGGTCGCTGCGCTCCTGGCGCTGGCATCGAGCCACGGCGTTCCGTTGGTGCCGCAGGCCGGCAACACAGGGCTGGTCGATGGCGGCATTCCCGACGCCCGCGGCGGCGAGGTCGTGCTGTCGGTCGAGCGCCTGAACCGCATCCGCGCCGTCGATCCCGCCGGCGACTACCTCGTCGCCGAGGCGGGGTGCATCCTTGACGACGTGCAGGCGGTCGCGGCCGGGGCCGGCCGGCTGTTTCCCCTTGCCATGGGGTCGAGCGGATCGTGCCGGATCGGCGGCAACATCGCCACCAATGCCGGCGGCCTCAACGTGCTGCGCTACGGGATGGCCCGCGACCTCGTGCTCGGCCTCGAGGTGGTGTTGCAGGACGGCTCGGTGCTGGACCTGCTGCGGCCGATGCGCAAGGACAACACGGGCTATGACCTGAAGCAGCTCTTCATCG
>DATDJN010000495.1:0-7192 GCA_036520515.1 Rhizobiaceae bacterium | reverse complement strand
TGTCGAGCGGCCGGCGCTCGGCGGGATTGGCGGAAAAGGCGAAGCCTTTTGTATGGCCTGCAGCGCCGCCTCGTCGACGGAAGCCACGCCGGAGCTGCGGGCAACCCGCGCGGCGCGGACGCCGCCGTTCGAGCCGACCGCAAAGGCGACGACGACCTCGCCTCGTGCTTTCGCGCGAACGGAGCGCGCGACCCGCGCCAGCTTGGAGCGGACCTTGCCCGGATAGTTCGCCACGGCCGCGTTTCCGACCTGGCTGTTATTCGAGCCGCCACGGCTGGCCTGCCGGCTGTCGCCCTTTTCCTGGCCATCGGCCTGCCCGCGCTGGGCATTGGCCTCGCTGCGCCCGCCGCTGCCGGACTTCTTTGGCTTGGCCTTCTCGGCAACCTTCTTGCCGTCCTCGGCCTTGGGCTTCGCGACCTTCCTTTCGGCTGCAGGCGTCTTCTCTTCGGCAGGCTGTTTCTCGGCTTTCGTGGCCGGCTCAGTTCTTGCGACCTGCGTGGCTGCTTCCGCCGGCGGGGCAGGCGCGACCCGCGTCGTGTCGGCGGTCTCGCCGGGTTCCGCGGACTGCGTCTCGGCGACTTTCGGGACGAAATTGTCGTCGTCGACCAGCTCGGCCCAGTCGGTCGCCAGCACTTCCGGCACGGTCTCGGTGACCGCGGGAGCGGGCGCGCTGTCGACGGCTTCCGGCTTCACGCGCTCGGGCTGAACGGGCTCGGCCGTCGCCTCCGTCACCCGCTCGGCGAGGGTCTCCTCGACCGGCTTCAGCGTTTTCGTTTCGGCCTTCACGATCTCGGCGACGTCGGTCGCCTCCACCGCGTCGTCGACGGGGACGGGTTGGGCGTCAACTGTCCGGACAGGCACGGCGTCCAGCATGGTCACCATGGTGACGTCGATGGTGTCCTCCGTCTCCGAGGCTGCGCCGGCGGCGACCATATCCTCGGGACTGCCGAGGAGAGCGATGCCGTAAAAATCCGCGCCTTCCTCAAGCACCGCCCCATCGGTCGCCTGTATGAGGAAGAGCGCGACGGCCGCGTGGAAGACGCAGGAGGCCAGCAACGCAAGCGTCCATTTGCGTTTCAGGTCCAGCGACTTCGCAGGTTTTGGGGCCAGCGGCTCGGCCGGCCGGTGCGTGATCAGTCCATTGTGGTTCGCCGCGAAGAGGCGCTCCGGGGTCTCGCGGATGCCGTTCTGCAGGGCGCCGTGCGGGATGGGGAGATCGGGATCGTCCGGCTCGAAACCGGCCAGCGCCATCCCGGCCAGCGGCCATACGGGCCGGCCGGGAGTGAAGGCTGGTTCGAGGCCGCGCGCCATCGCCTACACGCCGAAGACGATGGTCGACTTCGTCTCGGGCCTCAACCGGGCGAGACATGCCTTTGGATCGATGCCGGCACCGGCGCATTCAGTCGCATGGTTGACGAGCACGCGGCTGATCTTGCTGCAATCCGTGCCGGCGAGGTCGAAGCGGGCGACCTTCGTCTTGCCGGCAGGGAGTTCGTTGAAGTCGAGAACGGACAACCGGTCGACGACGCCCGCCTCGTTGAAGAGCGCGATCTCGAAGGCGGCCTTGGTCAGTTCCGCCCCGAGATTGTTCGTCACCACGAAGGTCAGCCTGCAGCCCTTGCCCGAAGGCTGTGCGCCGTTCAACTCGAGCACAAGCGCTTCGGACGGGGCAGGGGCTGCCGCATCCTGCGCCCCGGCGGGCATCGCCGCCAGGACGCAGGAAGCGACTACGGTGACCGCGCGGCTGGCGAATGTGCTGACGCGCCGCATCTTACCATCCGAACTGCTTGGCAAGGGAGACCTTGAACGTCCGCCCCTTGGCGTCGTCGTTCACGAGGAACTCCTTGTATTGCTTATTGAACAGGTTATCGACGCCGACTTCGGCCTCCCACCCGGCAAGCTGCCCTTCCTCGGGCTTCCAGGTCAGGAAGATGTTGTGCACGTCGAACGCTTCGGCAAACCGGGTGCTGTTCGGATCGCCGGGGGGCGGCGTGTCGCGGTCACGTGCCCGGTCCTGGGGCGCGGCGACGAAGCGGGCGGTCCACCCGAACCTGATGTAGTGGTCCGGCAGCTTGCCGCCGACCGTGAACGCCAGTTCATGCGGAGCAACGGTCGTGAGGTCCGCGCCGGTGTCCTTGTTCTTGCCGACGACATACGAGTAGGCGGCATTGGCAAACACGTAGTCGGCCTCGTAGGCGGACTCGATCTCGAAGCCGTAGATCTCGGCATTGTTGATGTTCACATAGCCCGGAATGTCATTGAAAACGGGCGGTCCGGGAGGGCCGGGGGGAGGTCCCACCAGGTCGGGGTTCAGCGCGATCAGGTCTTTCACGTCGTTGTAGAAACCGGTCAGCTTCAACTGGCCGGCATCGCCGACCTGGACGAGGTCGGCGCCGGAAAGCGCGAAGCCCAGTTCGAAATTGTTGGATCGTTCTTTCCTGAGATCGAGGCTGGGCAGGAAGGTCGTCTGGGAACTCGCGGTCGAGAACACCTCGTCCACCGTCGGAAAACGCTCGGTATGAGCGATCGAGCCGAATACGGAGACGATGTCATTGAACTTGTACAGCGCAGCGATCTTCGGTGAGAACGCCGTATCGTCGGTATCGCTCGCGGGATCGCCAAGCGGATCGACCACGTTGGCATCCGGCGACAGCCGGTGCCAGTCGAGGCGCACCCCGGGGATGATCGACAGCCGCTCGTCCCAAACGAATTCGTTCTGGGCGAATATGCCGGTCTTCAGGTCGGTTCCCTGGGGATGGAAGGTGACGGGAAACTGAACGCCGTCGTTGAAGAAGGATTCGGCCTCGCGCGTCAGATAGGTGGTCTGCGATCCGATGGTGAGGTGGTTGGTCCAATTGTCGCCGGCCCATTCCATCGTGTTCTGGCCGGTGAACTCCCAGGTCTGGTAGGCGTAGTTCGAGTCGCAGACGACAGCGAGCGTGCCCGCGCCGCAGGAATCGCGCATGTCCGCCTTGCGCTGCTCGTTCGACGTGTCGGAGTAGGATGCCGACAGCTTTACATCGAGCATGTCGTTGTCGGAGAACGGATTTTCGTAGGAAACGATGGCCGTGCGATCGATGACGTGACGGTCGACCAGGCCGAAGAAGGTGGCCGTGCTGGTCTGGGACAGTTGCTGATCGTCGAGGTCGGAATCCCACTGCTGGTAGGAAAGCCGCGCAGTGCCCTCATCGCCCACCTTGAACGTGCCCTTGGCCAGGCCCGACCAGGCCCTGAAGTTCGTTCCGACGACCTCTTCGCCGTCGCCGGACTTGTAGGAATCCGAGTCGCGATAGTTGCCGGTCAGCAGGATTTCCGCGTTTTCACCCAGGCGCTGGGCGAGGACCGTGCTCAGCAGATAGCCGTTGCCATTGCTGTTCCAGGAAGCCTTCTGCCGAAAGGCGCCGTTCTGCCCGTCGGCGATGAACTCCGAGGCATCCTTGGTTTCGAAATTGATGACGCCACCGAGCGCACCGGAGCCGTAGAGCGTTGAGAAGGCAGGGCCACGCAGAACCTCGACCCGCCTGTAGAGTTCCGGATCGGAGAAGAACGACCCCAGGCGGTATTGCTCATAGAATTTCTGAGCCCCGTCGACGTTCACGATGATGCGGCCGCCGTCGCCCGAGTTTTCCGGCGCGCCGATGCCGCGAATGTTGAAGCTCTGGCCGAGCAGCCTGTCGGATCCGGTGACGTTGACGCCTGGAATGTCGCGGATGATCTCAGCGATGGTCTCGGGCTGGAGCACGTCGATGTCCGCCTGGTCGAGCACGGTGACCGCCGAAGGGGTGTCGACCGCGACCTTTTCCACACCCGCGCCGAGCACGAGGCGCTGCAGCAAGGTCACGCGACCCTTCTTGTCGGCCTCGTTTACCTGCTGCTCGGCCGCCGCCTGGTCCGCCTGCTCAATGTCCTGCGCCCACCCGGCCGTCGCACCCAACAGAACCGTCATCGCGGCTCCGCCAAGCAGAACCGCCGTCTTTCGCCCAACCAGCCCCATTTCCCAACTCCAATGCCTGTATCGCTATGCTGGCTGGCATGACGCTCGCTCGCATTTTCACTGTCCCCGGAATGCTTTAAATGTTGACTCATTTAGTCCGGTATTGCACTGACTAGTAAACCTGATTATTCGAGTCAAGAAATCAAATCGCATTTTCAGCCCGGCCGGGAAACGGCCCAGCCGACAGCGGAAAGGAGCGGATGAATGAACACTCACGACCAGGACAATTTCAGGTTCCGGCTACGGCGCCCGGTGAACGAATCGGCGCAATTCGCCGCCGGCAGGGAGCCGTCGCGGACCGTTTCAAGCGAGACGCTCTTCAACGGCCTGCATGAAATCGGAATCAACCACGGCGGGGCGCTCTATCGGCTGAAGATCACCCGCCAGGGCAAGCTTATCCTCAACAAGTAGCACCCAAGCAGACAGGCAATTCACATGGACCAGCACGTCAAGCCAGCGCCCCACCAGATCCGGTTGGCGCGAGCCGAAAACCCCAAGATGCGGGAGCGCGACCTTGCGGCGCAGCTTGGGGTGTCGGAGGCCGATCTGGTCGCGGCCCATTGCGGGGAAAGCGTCCAGCGCATCGAGCCGCGCGCCAACGATCTGCTCGTCGGTCTCGAGGCCGTCGGCGAGGTCATGGCGCTGACGCGCAACGAAAGCGCCGTCCACGAGAAGATCGGCGTCTATGACAAGGTGCAGACCGGCGAGCACGCGGCGCTCGCGCTCGGTGCCGACATCGATCTCCGGATATTCCCGAAGGTGTGGGCGCACGGCTTTGCGGTGGAGAAGCGCGACGGCGACGAGATACGCCGCTCGCTGCAGTTTTTCGACGACGCGGGCGAAGCCGTGCACAAGGTGCACCTGCGGCCTTCCTCGAACCTCGAAGCCTACAAGAAGCTGGTCGCCGAGTTGGTCTCGCCGGACCAGTCGCCGGGCATCGTGCTCAAGGGCATAGCGCCGAGCGAGGAGGAGACAGGGGAGGCGGGCAGCGCGGAGGATCTGCGCGACCGCTGGAGCCGCATGACCGACGTGCACCAGTTCTTCGGCATGCTGAAGACGTTGAAACTGTCGCGTCACCAGGCGTTGCACATGATCGGCGACGACTATGCCTGGAAGCTGGCGCCCGAAAGCCTTGCCGCCCTGTTCGACGAGGCGGCGGCCAGCGGCATGCCGATCATGTGCTTCGTGGGCAACCGCGGCTGCATCCAGATCCATTCCGGCCCGATCGCCAACATCAAGGTGATGGGTCCCTGGATCAACGTCCTCGACGAGAAGTTCCACCTTCACCTGCGCACGGACCACGTTCGCGAGCTGTGGGCGGTCCGCAAGCCGACCAAGGACGGCCACGTCACCTCGATAGAGGTCTACGACGCGGACAAGCAGTTGATCATCCAGTTCTTCGGCGAGCGCCACGAGGGCGAGACGGAGCGCGACGATTGGCGCTTGCTGGCCGAAAAGCTGCCGCGCGTCGCCCAGTCGACTGGGGCTTGAGGAGCAGTTTCATGAGTCGTTCCAGGGCTTTTCCGCGCCTAGTTCACGCGGGTTCCCTTCTTGTGGCGCTGGGGCTCGGCGTTTCCGCCTCCATCGCCGGGCAAGGGATGGAGACTTTCAAGGACACGTCGCGCATCGCTTCGATCGGCGGCGCGATCACCGAGATCGTCTATGAGCTGGGCGAAGAGGACAAGCTCATCGCCCGCGATTCGACCAGCCTCTTTCCCGAGGAGGCGCTGAAGCTGCCCGACGTCGGCTATGTGCGCGCGCTGTCGCCCGAGGGCGTGCTGTCGGTCAACCCGACCGGACTTCTGGTGACAGAGGGCAGCGGCCCCCAGGAAGCGATCGACGTGCTGGAGAAGGCGAGCATCCCCTTCATCACGGTGCCCGAGACCTACAGCCACGCCGGCATCCTCGAGAAGATACGCGTCGTCGGCAAGGCGTTGGGCGTCGACGAGAAGGCCGCCGCGCTGTCGGCAAAGGTGGATGCCGATCTCACCGCCGCCGGCAAGCTGACGGCGGGCATCCCAGAAAAGAAGCGCGTCCTCTTCATCCTTTCCATGCAGGGCGGCAAGATCATGGCCGCCGGCTCGGATACCGCGGCAAACGCCATCGTCGAACTCGCCGGTGCGGTGAATGCGGTGGAGGGCTATTCCGGCTACAAGCAGCTCTCCGACGAGGCCGCCATCCTCGCAAGGCCCGACATCATCCTGATGATGGACCGCGGCGGCCCCCAGGCCGTCTCCGAAACGGAGCTGTTCGCGCATCCCGCCATCGCGCCGACCCCTGCGGGCCAGGCGAAGAAGGCGATCCGCATGGACGGCGCCTATCTGCTCGGCTTCGGGCCGCGCACCGCCGGCGCCATCCGCGACCTCGCCGCCGCACTCTATGGCGACCAGATCAAGGGCTGAGACATGTCCCTCGATTCCGCAGCCGGCCTGCTCGGCATGAAGCGGGCGGCGGCGCCGGAAGGCGACCGGTCAGCCCGCGCGCGGCTTGCGCTCGTGATCCTGGCCGTCCTCTTGGCGGCGACCGCGCTGTTCAGCCTGGCGTCGGGCGCGTCGGACGCTTCCGGCTTCGCGGTGGTCCGCGACTGGCTCTTCCCGTCCTTCTCGGCAGGCGACGCGCTCTCCCTGCGCGACCGCATCATCGTCTACGACATCCGCCTGCCGCGCGTCGTGCTTGGCATGCTCATCGGAGCGGGGCTCGCCGTATCCGGCGCCGTCATGCAGGGCCTGTTCCGCAACCCGCTGGCCGATCCCGGCCTTGTCGGCGTGTCGGCCGGCGCCGGCCTCGGGGCGATCGTCGTCATCGTGCTGGGCGCGACCGTGCTCGGACCTGTCACGGCGGTGCTCGGCATCTATACGCTGCCACTCGCGGCCTTTCTGGGAGGGCTTGCAACGACGCTGCTGCTCTACCGGATCTCAACACGCCGCGGGCAAACGTCGATCGCCACCATGCTGCTTGCCGGCATCGCGCTCGGCGCAATGGCCGGCGCGTTCTCGGGCATGCTGGTCTACATGGCCGACGACCGCCAGCTGCGCGACCTGACCTTCTGGGGACTGGGTTCGCTAGCCGGCGCCACCTGGGCGAAAATCCTTGCCGCCGGGCCGATCATCGCGGTCGTGCTCGTCTTCGCGCCGTTCCTCGCCAACGGCCTCAACGCGCTGGCGCTGGGGGAGGCGGCGGCCAGCCATCTCGGCGTGC
>DATDJN010000494.1:0-8496 GCA_036520515.1 Rhizobiaceae bacterium | reverse complement strand
ACGATCACGCGCTCGGTGCCGTTGATGATGAAGGTGCCGTTCGACGTCATGAGCGGCATGTCGCCCATGTACACGTCCTGTTCCTTGATGTCCTTGATCGACTTCGCGCCGGTATCCTCGTCGATATCGAACACGATGAGGCGCAGCGTCACCTTCAGCGGCGCGGCATAGGTCAGGTCGCGCTGACGGCACTCGTCGACGTCGAACTTCGGCGCCTCGAACTCGTAACGGACGAATTCGAGCATCGACGAGCCCGAGAAGTCGGAGATCGGGAACACCGACTTGAAGACGGCCTGAAGCCCCTCGTCGGGGCGTCCGCCTTCCGGCTCCTTCACCATCAGGAACTGGTCATACGAAGCCTTCTGAACCTCGATTAGGTTCGGCATCTCAGCGACTTCGGGGATATTTCCGAAGAATTTTCTAACGCGCCTGCGGCCATTGAATGAGAGGGTCTGGGCAGCCATCGTCGCTCCTTGCTCACTTCTTGGGGCGCGGCTTCGGCTGCACGCGCCTTGCAAATTTCTCCGGGCCGCCGCCGCGACCCGCTTAAAACGGTGAAAAACCCGTTTCCTGAAGGCCGTTTTCGGCCTTCAGGAAAGAGGTTCCCCACGACTTACCCTCGTTACGCGGGCGTCCGCCTGGGCTCCTGGCCGCGGCGGGATCGGCGGACGGCTTTTCGGCCGCCCGCCGGACGCAAGCTTACTTCAGGTCGACCTTGGCGCCGGCTGCTTCGAGCTGGGCCTTGAACTTCTCGGCATCGGCCTTGGAAACGGCTTCCTTGACCGGCTTCGGAGCCGCCTCGACCAGGTCCTTGGCTTCCTTGAGGCCAAGACCGGTGATGGCGCGGACTTCCTTGATCACGTTGATCTTCTGGGCGCCGGCATCCGTGAGGACGACGTCGAACTCGGTCTTCTCTTCGGCCGGAGCGGCAGCGGCAGCGCCAGCGCCGGCAGCGGCAACCGCAACCGGAGCAGCGGCGGAAACGCCCCACTTCTCTTCCAGGAGCTTCGACAGCTCGGCCGCCTCGAGGACGGTCAGGGCCGAAAGGTCGTCAACGATCTTTGCGAGATCAGCCATTTTTGTATTCCTTCACTAGGTTTGAACGTGTTTCTGTGACGGCGAAGAACGGCCTCATGCCGCCTCGTCCTTCCGGGCGTAAGCGCCGATGACGCGCGCGACCGAAGCCGCTGGCGCATTGACGATCTGGGCGATCCGGGTAGCCGGCGTGGAGATCATGCCAACCAACCTGGCGCGCAGCTCGTCCAGCGACGGGAGCGTGGCGAGAGCCTTTACCCCATCGGCGTTGAGCGTGGTCGTACCCATTGCGCCGCCGAGAATGACGAGCTTGTCATTCCCCTTGGCGAAATCGGAGGCGACCTTGGGCGCCGCAATCGGATCCTCCGAGTATGCGATCAGCGTCTGTCCCTTGAACAGATCGATGATGCTCTCGGATTCCGTGCCCTGAAGAGCGATTTTGGCGAGACGGTTCTTCGCGACTTTGACGGTGCCGCCGGCCTGACGCATCTTCGTACGAAGATCGTTCATCTGCGCGACGGTGATACCGGCATAGTGGGCCACGACGACTGAACCGGCGCCCTTGAAGGCGTCATTCAGGCCCGTGACGAGTTCGCGCTTTTCCGCTCTGTCCACTGCCTATCTCCAGTTGACCGCTTCCCCATTCCCGGGGTCACGGTCGGTTGCCTTTTTGCCGGCCGGGCTATCCAGAAAGTCCAGATCTCCCGAACGGCGCTCGAGGATCCTGCCCCCTTTCGCCACATCCTTGGTCTCGCGACCGCCGATGCGCAGACAAAAGGCAAACACGGTTCAAACCTTTCATTGGAGCCTTGGCTCCTCTGTCGGGTCCGTACCCGTCTCATGCAGGCCATGCGATTAAGGCCGTGGCTCAAGAGCTTCGGGCCGCCTGCAATCTCGGACAGGATAGCCGGAAACATCTCTGTCTCCGGCATCCGGGCAACTTTCGCAGCCCGGAATTCTGTTAAGAATCAGCCACTAGCTGGCTGATCCTATATCTTTGCCTCAGGACGCCGCGAGGCTCGCGATGTCGAGCTTCAGCCCCGGGCCCATCGTCGAGGTGACCGACACCTTCTTGATGTAGTTGCCCTTGGCGCCAGCCGGCTTCGCCTTCGACACGGCATCGGCGAAGGCACGGATGTTCTCTTCCAGCGCCTTCACGTCGAACGAGGCCTTGCCGACGCCGGCATGCACGATGCCGGCCTTCTCGACGCGGAACTCGACTGCGCCGCCCTTCGACGCCTTGACGGCGCCGGCAACGTCGACGGTCACGGTCCCGACCTTCGGATTCGGCATCATGCCGCGCGGGCCGAGCACCTTGCCCAGACGGCCGACCAGCGGCATCAGGTCCGGAGTGGCGATGCAGCGATCGAAATCAATCGTGCCCTTCTGGACGATTTCGACCAGATCCTCGGCCCCGACGATGTCGGCGCCAGCGGCCCTGGCTTCGTCGGCCTTGGCGCCGCGGGCGAACACGGCGACGCGAACGTCACGGCCGGTGCCATTCGGCAGGTTGACCACGCCGCGGACCATCTGGTCGGCATGACGCGGATCGACGCCGAGGTTCATCGCTACTTCGACCGTCTCGTCGAACTTGGCGGTTGCGCGCTCCTTGAGGAGCTTGAGCGCCTCATCGAGCGGATAGGCCTTGTCGCGATCGATGCCATCGAGGTTCTTGGCTACGCGCTTTGCAATCTTTGCCATCGTCTTAGCCCACCACTTCCAGACCCATCGAGCGGGCAGAGCCCTCGACCATCTTGATGGCCGCATCGACGTCGTTTGCGTTCAGGTCCTTCATCTTCGCGGTGGCGATCTCGCGCAGCGTGTCGCGGCTGATCGAACCGGCCTTCGTCTTGCCCGGCTCCTTCGAGCCCGACTTCAGATTGGCGGCCTTCTTCAGGAAATAGCTCACCGGCGGCGTCTTCATGACGAAGGTGAACGACTTGTCCTGGTAGTAGGTGATCACGACCGGAATGGGCGTGCCCTTTTCCATTTCCTGCGACTGGGCGTTGAACGCCTTGCAGAATTCCATGATGTTGATGCCGCGCTGACCAAGCGCCGGGCCGATCGGCGGGGATGGCGTAGCCGATCCTGCCGAAACCTGGAGCTTGAGCTGGCCTGCAATTTTCTTAGCCATTCTCTCTGCCTCTGTTCATGCCGGATCCTTGATCCGGCGGTTGCAGTTCGGTGGTCCGGCTCCGGCGGCCGGCTATATAAGCCGCCCTCGCCTCCCACCCGCTCAGGCCACGGAAGTCCCGCGGCCGCCCGCCGTGCGGCGGGGTGACCCGGTCAGCCCTTCTCGACCTGACCGAATTCGAGATCGACAGGCACGGCGCGCCCGAAGATTGAAACTTCCACCTTGAGCCGCGCGCGCTCCTCGTCGACATCCTGGACGGTGCCGTTGAAGGAGGCGAAGGGGCCATCCGAGACGCGAACCTGCTCGCCGATCTCGAAAGTCACCGACGGCTTCGGCCGCTCGACGCCCTCCTGCACCTGGTGCAGGATGCGCTCCGCTTCCTTCTCCGTAATGTACATAGGCTTGGCCGAATGCTTGTCCTCGCCGAGGAAGCCGGTGACGCGCGGGGTGTTCTTGACCAGACTGATCACCGCGTCGTTGAGGTCGGCCTTCATCAGGACGTAGCCCGGGAAGAACTTTCGCTCGGCATCGACCTTCTTGCCGCGACGGACCTCCACGACCTTCTCAGTCGGGACGACGATCTGTTCGATACGATCGCGCAGGCCCTTCTGCTTGGCCTTGTTGTCTATATCCTCCGCGACCTTCTTCTCGAAGTTCGAATAGGCGTGGACGATGTACCACCGCGCAGTCATCCCAAGAATATCTCCAAAAACGTCCGGTGCCAGATCGTTCGAAACCAAATCGCCTGCTTCAGCGCCCGATTCCGAGGATGAACTCCACGCCGAAGGCCATGATCTGGTCGGCTGCGAAGAAGAAAAGCATCGCGATGACCGCGAAGACGAGGACCATCAGCGTCGAGATCATGGTCTCGCGCCGGGTTGGCCACGTCACCTTCCCCGCTTCCGCCCTTACCTGCTGCAGGAAGGTAAAGGGGTTGGTAGTCTTTGACGCCATGTGCCGCTTTTTCCTGCCGTCTCCGGTTTAACCCGAAGAATTTTCTCGATTTCCGTTCCCGGAAACGCCTCTGCCGCGCCAAACTCGACCGCGAATCACGGTACGTTCGGGCAAGCGATTAAGGCGCGCTAAGACGGTTTCCCGCTCAACGCGCCGTAGGCTTGTGAGCCCGATATATAGCTACCCTCAGAGATTAACAAGTCCCGATTGCACGAAAGCTCCCTCTTGCCACCCTGTCCCGGTTCCAGCTTGCCATCATATCCCGCCATCGCATCAGACGTCTCAGAAGTGGGCAATGGACATGAGGCTTCTTGAGGCGTTCGCCGCCCGGCGCCGGTGTGCCGGCACTTGCTTGACGACCTGAAGCCGCCAGGCATCCAGTTCGAAGCACCGCACGCCCGCTTCTGGCGGACGCTCCGATTCGCCCACGACTGCACCTTGAGCAGGAAAGGCTCCAGCTACCGCGGACCTCACCAGCTTGAGTTGGGTAGCCTACCAGCGGATCAGCGCCTTCCTCTACTGGCCGTGGCACTGCCCGCCCGACATATCCTCCATCACCGTCAATCTCTCCGACGTCGACTGGCCGTCGGCGGCGCGCTTCGCCTCCAGCGTGCGCAATCCGGGGCTCGTCCCCCTCCCTGATCCGTCTTCCTTCGGAAATCGAGGTTTTCGGCAGTATCGACGGCAGGCGGAGGAGGATGGCGTCGAGTGGAACGACCGCTCGGCCACGCTGCGGTGGCGCGGATAGCCGCTCCATAGGCAGGATGGTCATGAGATCACTATGCAATGTCGGAAAGAGGCGGTGATCGTGAAAGAATGCGGGCCCTTCCTGCATCATGATCGGCTGCGACCATGCTTCCCCCGGGGGAGCCTGCCACATGCTACCGGAGGAGGGTCTATCGATGTCTCGCCCGCCGCTGCCGCCCTTCACAGAAGAATCGGCCATCGCCAAGGTCCGTATGGCGGAAGACGCATGGAACACCCGCGACCCCGGTCGCGTGGCGCTCGCCTACACGCCCGACAGCGCGTGGCGCAACCGGGCCGAGTTCCTGCACGGCCGCGAACAGATCGTGGCCTTCCTGACCCGCAAGTGGAACAGGGAGTTGGACTACCGGCTGATCAAGCAACTCTGGACGTTCGGCGGCAACCGCATCGCGGTCCGCTTCGCCTACGAATACCACGACGACAGCGGCCAGTGGTATCGCGCCTACGGAAATGAAAACTGGGAGTTCGAGGCCGATGGGCTGATGCGCCGCCGGCTTGCCAGCATCAACGAACATCCTGTCGGGGAAGCGGATCGGCGATTTCATTGGCCACACGGTCCGCGTCCCGAAAATCATCCCGAGCTCGACAGTTTCGGCTTCTGACTCATGACGAGCGGCAGCGCCGGCCATGGGTGCCTGGTCGGCCGGTCTTGGGTTTGGGACGTGCGCTTTCGAAAAGCCGCCCATGGGATTCGAAAGACCGGCACCGCTCTCCTCCTCACAGTTGGTACGGCTGGAAGTACCGTGAAAGGGCAAATGCGTGTCAGAGAAGAAAAGCATTCGTCGCTACCGGCAGCCGGCGGGCGGCTGGGGTGCGCTCAAAGCTCTCGGCGCCGCCCTCGTGGAGCAGAAAATCCCGATCAAGGGCGTCGCCACGCTGAAACGCATCAACCAGCCGGAGGGCTTCGACTGCCCCGGCTGCGCCTGGCCCGATCCGAAGCACACCTCGTCCTTCGAATATTGCGAGAATGGCGGCAAGGCGGTCGCGTGGGAGGCGACGGCGCTGCGCTGCGGACCGGAATTCTTCGCAGAGCACACGGTGACCGAGCTTTCGCAATGGCCAGATTTCGAACTCGAGATGGTCGGCCGGCTGACCCATCCGATGGCCTATGACGCGCCGACCGATCGCTATCTGCCGGTCAGCTGGGACGATGCCTTCGGCATCATCGGCCGCCACCTCGCCGCCCTGCCCGATCCGAACATGGCCGAGTTCTACACTTCGGGGCGGACCTCGAACGAGGCGGCCTTCCTGTATCAGCTTTTTGTCCGTGAATACGGCACCAACAATTTCCCCGACTGCTCGAACATGTGCCACGAGGCGACGAGCGTCGGGCTGCCGCCGTCGATCGGCGCCGGCAAGGCAACCGTGCTGCTCGACGATTTCGACAAGTGCGACTGCATCTTCATCTTCGGCCAGAACCCCGGCACCAACAGCCCGCGGATGATGACGAGCCTGCGCAATGCGGCGCGGCGCGGCGCCAGCATCATCTCGTTCAACCCATTCCGCGAACGCGCGCTGGAGCGCTTCCAGTCGCCGCAGAACCCGATCGAAATGGCGACGCTGAACTCCACAAAAATCAGTTCCCGCGTGCATCAGGTCCGCGTCGGCGGCGACGTGGCCGTCCTCAAGGGGCTGATGAAGGTGCTCATCGAGGAGGATGACCGCCTGCGAGCCGAACACGAGATCGAGGCGCTGGATTGGGATTTCATCCGTGGCCACACGGTCGGCATCGACGCATTGGCCGCCGATCTGCGCGCCACGCGCTGGGAGGACGTCGAACACAAGTCGGGGCTGACCCGCTCCGCCATCGAGGAGGCGGCCCGCATCTACATGAAGGCCGAGCGCGCGATTGTCGTCTATGGCATGGGCATCACACAGCACCGCCGCGGCGCCTGCAATGTCCAGCAGCTCGCCAATCTGTGCCTGTTGCGTGGCAATATAGGCAAGGAAGGCGCTGGCCTCTGCCCGGTGCGCGGCCATTCCAACGTCCAGGGCGACCGCACCGTCGGCATCACCGAGAGCCCGGCAAGGGAGTTTCTCGACCGGCTCGGCCGTCGCTTCGGCTTCACCCCGCCCAGCGCGCCCGGTCACAACGTGGTGACCGCACTCGAGGCGATGGTCGCAGGCAAAGTGAAGGTCTTTTTCGGCATGGGCGGCAACATCGTCGCCGCCATTCCCGACTGGCAGCAGACGCAGCCCGCCTTCCGCAATCTCGACTTGACCGCCCACGTCTCGACCAAGCTCAACCGCAGCCATCTCATCCACGGCCGCGAGGCGCTGATCCTGCCGTGTCTCGGCCGCACCGAACTGGACGTCCAGGCGACCGGACCGCAGTCCGTCACCGTCGAGGATTCGATGTCGATGGTGCACGCTTCGGCGGGTCGCAACACACCCGCCTCCGAGCATCTGAAGAGTGAGCCGGCCATCGTGGCCGGCATCGCGCGGGCGACGCTCGGCCAGCGCTCGGTGGTCGACTGGGAAAGCCTCGTCGGCGACTACGACCTCATCCGCGATGCCATCGAGGACGTGTTCCCGATCTTCCAGGGCTACAATGCCCGCATCCGCGTCCCTGGCGGGTTCCACCTGACGTCGCTGCCTCGCGAACGCATCTGGGCGACACCGTCGGGCAAGGCGAACTTCCTGGTGTTTGGGGGCCTTGGCGAGGATCCGGAGGAAGATGATCCGGACGTGCTGTGGCTGACCACCGTGCGAAGCCACGACCAGTACAACACGACGCTCTACTCGCTCTCCGACCGCTACCGCGGCGTTTTTGGGCAGCGCGACGTGCTGTTCCTCAATCCCGAGGAGATCGCCAGGCGCGGCCTGAAGGCGGACGACCGCGTTGACCTTCATACCGTGTCGCATGACGGGGTGGAGCGGGCCGTGTACAATTTCCGTGTCGTGCCCTTTGCCTTTCCCATGGGGAGCTGCGCCGCCTACTACCCGGAAGCCAATCCCCTGGCGCCGCTTTATGCGCACGATGCGATGAGCTTCACGCCGTCCTACAAGGCCACTCCAATCCGCATCACCCCCTCAACCCTCGCGACGCACGCTGCCTGATCCTCGACGCGGCACGATCGTCACCACCGCCGACGCGACGCAAGAATGGGGCGGCCCGGAAGCCGCCCCATTTCCGTTCACGCCATTTTCGGTCAGGGCTTCGCCACGTGCCAAACGCCCTCGGCGCCATCACCCGTCACATCGCCAGGATTGCGGTCGTGCCTATAGGTATAGAGCGGCGAGCCCTTGTACGCCCACTGCATGTCGCCATCCCAACGCCGGACGAGGCTCCAGTGGCCGGACGCCGACGCATCCTTGGGTGCGATGAGCGGAGGCCAGGCGACAGCGCACAGGAGGGTGCATTCCGACTTGCCGGGCTGGTCCTTGTCGAAGGTATAAAGCGAGCGGCCATTCGCGTCGGCGAGAATTTTCTGTGTTCCGGCCGTGAGGACCTCGGCGGGGGCGGTCGATGCGGCCCACGCCGAGGATGACCATGCCATGGCGCCCACGAGCAGCGATGCGGTGACCATTCTCAACATTTCTTGAATCCTTTCCGGCCGCTTGCTCGAGTCTGAACAGATTGAGATCGGCATCGTAACGCAAGCGGC
>DATDJN010000493.1:0-12209 GCA_036520515.1 Rhizobiaceae bacterium | reverse complement strand
CTGCTGGCGATCCCGGTCGCCGTTGCCTTCGCATTGCAGGCATGGCTTGCGCGCACGCAGGTCGCCTATGACGGCAGCCTGCGTCTTCCCGACGACGGCGGAGCGGACGAGGTGACGGCGCTCCACTGGTCGGGCGACGGCACGCTTTATGTCGGGACGCGTTCGGGCGGCCTGAAGAGCATCGGCCGCGACGGCTCGATGACCGACCTGTGGGACGCCGGCGCGGCGGGAAACCCCGCCCTGCCGTTGCTCGCCAATCCCGTCCAATCCTTCCTGTCCTGGACGCGCCAGGCGAATGAAGGTCCCGTCGTCATGTTCCAGGATCGCCAGAACACGGTGAATGCCGGGTTCGCGCAGGGCTACACCATCACGCCCTCGGGCGGCGGCATATCGCGTTTCGACGGAGGGCTGCTTGCCGCGGTCGACGTCAACAACGGCACGGCGGTCGTCGGCCGGGCCGTGCTCGCCGGAAGCGCGCAGCGCTACCAGCCCCTCGACAATGTGCTCAATGCGGTGAAAGGGCCTGCGGCCCCGCTGCCACAACAGCTGGCGCAGCAACAACAGCAGCAACTGCAGCCACAACAATTGCAAGAGCGTATCCAGCCGGCCGGCGAGCAGCTCAAAAGCGAGTCCATCCAGCAGGCGATTCCGGCCGCTCCCGCATCAGGCGGCGCCGCCCGCTACGATCTCGCGCTGTTTCGCGACTTCCGGTCGACCTCGGCGATCGAGGTCGGCGAGATATTCGGCGTGGAGGACGTGCGAGCGGTCGCCGCCCTGCCCGGAACCAGCACGGTGATCGCCGGCGACGGCGAGGGAAACGTCTTCGCCATCGACGCATCCCAGCAAATCTCCGGCGCCAGCCCCGAAACCTATGTCCGCGGCATCGGCCAGCACGAGACGGCGATCGTCGAGATCGCGGTCGCAGCGCAGCCCGGCGACGGGGCGGTGCTGTTCGCCACGCGCGCCGAGGACCGCACCATCAAGGTCTGGCGCGGCTCGGTGAACCGGGCGAGCCAGCTCATCCCGCTCGGCGACTATCCCAGCGCCGACGTGACGACGCCCGGCTCGACATGGGTCAGGGAGCCCGTCTCCTTCGCCAACCGGCGTTCCAGGACGAACGACGTGAGCCTCACCGCCCTGTTGGCGATGTCGGCCGACGGCAGGCGCATCCTTGCCAGGCGCGCCAACACCGAACTGGTCCTGCTCGACCTGCCGGCGCAAGGCGAGCAGGGCACGGCGACCGAATATGGCGACGCCAGCTACGCCACGCAGGATTCGCCGGCCATGCTGTCGCCGGATGGAAGCCGGCTGGTCGTCGCCGAAGCCGCCAACGCCGTCGTCGAGATGTTCGAGCTGTCGGGCGTCGCGAGCGGCCAGGCCTCCCGGCTGGCGGCCGCCAGCTTCCCGGGGCTTGGGGGTGTGCAGTTCCGCCGCTTCGCCTTCGACGGGACCGGGCATAGGTTCATCGCCATCGCGACCGACGGAACGGTCTACGTCCAGACGATCGCGACCCCGGATCAGGCGATAACGCTTGGCCAATACCGGGGGACCGGCGTCGATGCGGCGATCAGCCCGGATGGATCGCTGGTCGCAGTGGCGCAGGTGACGTACCCAAGGATCGTGATCTACTCCGCCGAGGACGGCAGCGAGTTGACGACCTTCGATGGGCCGCAATACATCGGCGGACTATCCTTCGACGCCAGCGGCAAGCGTTTGCGCGCCGTGGTCGACGACATCACCGGCACCTGGGGCGCCACCATCCTCACCTATTCGCTGAGGAATTCGCGCAGGACCGCCCACCTTGTAGGTTTCACCCCGGACGCAGCGCGTGAAGGCTTCCTCGCCAATGGCGACCGCTATTTCCTCCGAAACGGCGACGCGGGCTACCGCGTCGTCGATCTCGACGGCAATGCCGACGTCGGCACGCTGGACGCCGCGAGCAATGCGACCGGCTGGGTCAGCAGCGAGGACGGCACCCGCATCGCCACGCTTGGCGGACGGGGCAACATCTCGCTGTTCCACGAAGAGGAATCGCCCACCGCGAACGGCCCGATGCCGGCGATGGGGGACAATGCGATGCGGCTCTCGGCCGACGGGCGCGCGCTGATCGTCGGCGGCCGCAACGGCCAGCTCCGCCTCGCCCGGCTGGATGGCGACGCCGGGCAGACCGGATACCGGCTGCGCCGCCTCGATCTGCCCGCCCCTGCCCTGCAATACGAGATCGCGGCGGACGGGTCATCGATCGTCACGGCGGAGGCGGACGGCACGGTGTCGATAAGCGACCTGACCGCCGCACCGCCAACGGCGCCCGACGTAACCGCGGGCGAAGTGCGGATTGCCGACGCGGGGCCGGCTCAAGCTGTGACGGTCGCCGAGACAATCGAACTGCCGGGGCATGGCGCACCGGTCACGGCGATAGCGCTGTCGCCGGACGGCGAACAGCTGGCAACGGCAAGCATCGACGGAAGGCTGCGCGTCACCAGCCTCGCCTGGGCAAGGCTCGTGCATGCCGTTCCCCTGGCGGAGCTTCCGTCCGGGCCGGAGAGGACAAAACTGGAGCCGCAGCCGCTCGATCAGTCGCCCTATGCGCTTATGGGCGGAATCACGGGAGGAAACGCTGGAAACGGCGAACTTCACGACCAGTCCTTCATTGTCGTCTACAATGCGCGCAGGTCGCTCGGCCAGGCGCTCGGCGCACGCGGCCGCGCCGCCCAAGCCGGATTTCCGGACGGGCTCATCTATCGCCGCCAGGGCTTCTTCCGCGGGGTTTTCGCCTTCCCGACGGCAGACGCGCGCGACGCGGCCCTGCCACGCATCCAGGAGGTTTTTTCGGGCGCCTACGCCCGCGACCTCCGGTTATGGTGCCCCAATGCTGCGCCTCAGCAGGACTTCATCGACTGTGACGCTGTCATGGCCGGAGCCGGGCCGCCCGCAGGAGCCGAGCCTCCGCCCGCCATGGCCAACTGACCAACGCGCCACGGCGCTCAGCCCTGCGACATGCCCGGCGTCGCGATGGTGCCGATCGCAAGCCGCGTACCGGCGCCGCCGAGCAGGGCCAGGATGACATCCTGAACCGTACCCCAGGCCGTGTTGGGCACCCAGAGAACAAGCACGCCGACCGCGGCAATGCCTGCCAGCGTCACCAGGCTTGTGATCCAGTTCCAGCGCCTGAGCGACTGCTGGAGCGCCGCGGAGGAGGCGCCAAGCGCCGGCTGGAACGTCTCCACGTCCCATTCGTATCTCAGCCCGCTGTCCTCGGGGAGAATCTTCGGCACGACCGTCTCCGTGGCGGCTTCGGTGGATTCCAGCACCGGCGACTGGCGGTCGAACTCCGCCCACAGCCGCAGAGCCTTGTCGATCTTCGCCTGCGGGCGCTCGGCCGAAGCTGCCAGTGCCTTCGACTGGCGGGCGAGATCCTCCAAAACCTTGCGCGTCGGCGGCTTGAGTGCTGGGTCCGCGAGTTTGTCCGCAATCGCCGCCTGCAACTCGTCGAGCACGGCCGCGGCGATGGCGTCGGTCTGATCCGCGAGCTTGCGGGTGGCAGCCTCGAGGTCCGCCGCGCGTTTCGTGACCTCCGTGGTTCCGGCCGGCGGCGTGCCGGCGATCCCTTCGAAAGCCTGCTCCCGGAGCCTGGCCGCAGCCGCCCAGTCCTTCTGGATGGCTGCAGATTTCGGGCAGCGGGCAATGGCGGGGGCAAGCCGCGTCGCGACGGCGTCGTAGGCCACCGCCGCGTCGTGGAGGCGCGGGAAGCCGGCAAGCTCCAGGGCGAGCGCCTTGCCCGCCGCCTCGACATCCTCCGCCTTCCAGTCGACGGCATCGAGCGCAGCCGTGAGCCGCCTTGCCGGCAGGCGGAAGATCTCAGCCGCCTCGCCCTGCGGCGCGGCAGCCGCGTTGAGCAGTTGCTCGGAGCGGCGCAGGATCTCCAGCCGCTGCTGGCGCTCGGCCAGAAGCTGCGTGACGTCCTTGCCGGCGATGATGTCCGCGTCTGCGGCCCTGAGATCGCGCACCATCTCGCGCGCCCTCGCCTGCACGGAAGGTTGCGCGCTGGCTTCCGCGAGTTTCCGGGCGCTTTCGCGCAGGCTCGCCGCCTCGATGCGCCGGTTGGTCACCGGCCGCGCGGTGGTGCGCCAGTCGGTGACCAGCGCGCCGAGCGCCACGCCGATCGCGATGACCAGACCGGCGAGCCAGGGCGAGGCGCGGACATTGATCGGAATGGTTCGCGCGGACTGACCGCCGTCGGCCCCCGGCAGCATCACGTCGATCGTGTAGCGCCCGGCGCCGATATCGGGCGGCAGCGCCAGCGAGATGGCGCAGGACCGGCCCGCCGGCAGCTCGCCGGCGCAGCTGTTGGCGCGCAGCTCGACCGGCTTGCGCGTCGCCTCCTGCGTGGAGACGTCGCCCTCGACGCTGAGCAGCGGCCCGATGACGGGCGGCGCGAGCCGGACGGGACCGGTCGCCGCGTTGCGCCCGTCCATGCCGATGATGAAGGGCTCGCCGTCCCTGCCGAGATTGAGGCCGATGCGCACCGGCCTCGGCTCCGACAGGAAGGTGTCGGGCACGGCTGCCTGCGCAAAACCTGGGGAAATCGAGCCCGGAATCGCCAAGGTCAGCGACGGAACCGAAGCCAGCGCAAGCAAAAAAAAGTGCGGATTCCAAAACAGTCTCAAAGACATATCCCCTCCGCAATCGGCATCGGCCCGGTTTTCGGGCCGCTGCGTTTTTCGATTTTCGATCAGGCGGCGTCCATGCTAGATATGTTCAAGCAGCGGAACACAAGCAGACTTGTTTTGTCAAATATTGCGGCGCGCAACCTAGCAAAGCAGTTCCGGCCTAGTTGGCCTTTTCTTGCGACGGCGAGATAGGGGCTAAGCATACAGACGGAGTTGCGGCTGGTTGCGCTTGAGGAGGCGGCAATGAGCGGCAATTCCAGCGCACGCGCGATCGTCGAGCAGGCGACATTGAAGGCCAAGGCGAGCGCGGCGAATGACGCGCGCCTCTGCCTTTTCGACAGCGAGCCGGACGCGCTGGCCGATGCGCTGCGCGCCGACCTCCAGGGGCTGAAATTCTCGATCGAGATCCGCTCGCCCGAAGAACTGATGCTGACGCTGCACGGCCGCCGCTTCAGGAGCGAGGCCGAAGCGTTCGCCGCGGCGGAAGCCTTCGTGCAGGCCTATCAGCTCGACGCGGCGGAGCCGGAGATCTTCTTCACCGCCATGCCGGTCGACCAGGCCGACGAGGAGCATCTGGAAGGCATGGAGCGGTTTCCCGGATGCTGGGCCGATCCCGAACCGGCGCTGGACAAGCTGTGGGCGCTGGAAGCGATGCGCGTGCCTCAGGCCTGGGCTTTCGCGGAAGAACGCGGGCGTCCGAGCCGCGGCGTCGGCATCGTGGTGGCGCAGCCGGACACCGGCGTAACCAAGCACGCCGAACTGAAGGGCGTCACGCAGGTGGCTCCATTCAACCTGCTCGACGGCAAGCCGAACGACCCGACCGATCCGTTGGCCAAGACCGGCAATCCGGGGCACGGCACGTCGACGGCGAGCGTGCTGGTCAGCCCGAGCACGCTGGAGGTTTCCGGCAGCGCGCCGGACGCGAAGCACATGCCGATCCGCGCCATCGAGAGCGTGGTCCGGCTGTCGCAGATCAAGGTGGCGCAGGCGATCGACCACGCGGTCAACAACGGCGCGCATGTGATCACCATGTCGCTCGGCGGGCTGGCCTCGCTGTCGCTTTGGCTGGCGCTGTCGCGGGCGGTGGATTCGGGCGTCATCGTGCTGGCCGCGGCCGGCAACTGCGTCGGGCTGGTGGTGTGGCCGGCCCGCTACGACAAGTGCATCGCGGTCGCCGGCACCGACAGCAAGGACGCACGCTGGACCGGCACCTGCAAGGGGCCGGAGATCGACTTCTCGGCGCCGGCGCAGAACGTCTGGCGGGCAACCGCACCCAGGGGCGTCGAGGCCGGCCAGGGCACGAGCTATGCAGTGGCGCTGGCAGCCGGCGTCGCCGCCTGCTGGCTGGCCTTCCATGGCCGCGCCAACGTGGTCAGCGCCGCCAGGCAGCGCGGCGAGACCGTGCAGGACATGTTCCGCCGCATGGTGATGGCCACGGCGCGCGTGCCGGACGGCTGGGACAGCTTCAACATGGGCGCCGGCGTCATCGATGCCGAGGCGCTGCTGAAGGCCGATTTCGACCGCGGCCTCGGCACCGAGAGCCCGACCGAACCGGTGATGAAGGAGACGCCGGTGAACTCGGTGAAGAGCCTGGCGCTGGCCACGGCCGGCGAAAAGGCGCTGGAGGCGGACATCGACTGGCATCGCCGCAGCGCCGAGATCAGCCTGGCGCTGCTGCGCAACAGCACCCTGCCCGAGGCGCCGAGGGAACTGCCAGGGCTGAAGCCGGCGGAGGAGTCCGTGCGCGGCGCGGTGTTCGAGGCTGGCGGCCCGCCGCTGGAATCGGCGGGCGGAGCTGCGCTGCCCGCCCCCGCCGTCAGGCGCAGCCGCGCCGACAAGCCCGCTTTCCGCAGGCTAAGCCGCCAGAAGGAGATCCTGGCCAGGCGCGCGGCGGTGGAGGCGGGCGGCAACCTGGAATCGGGCGGTGCGGCCGCCGACGAGCCGCTGTCGAAGGACGCGGCCTCCGCCACGCTCGACCGCGTGACGGCGCTGGCCGAGAAGATGCCGGCGCGCGAGATGGGCGACAAGGGCGCCTTCGCGGCGGCGCTGAACATGCTGACGTCGCATGGCAACGACGCGCTGCAGAAACTTGTCGGCGAGGATCTGGCCGTGCCGGTGACGCCGAGCGACCGCGTGGTGCTGGAAGCGATCATCATCGCCGACGGCTCGCGGCCGAGCTTCCTGGTCGAGAACGACAGGCCGCCCGTGTCGCACCCCTTCATGGGCAGCTGGTCGGACGAGGTGGCGCAGGCGGCCGACGCGCTGGAGCCGGTCTGCGCGGCCGTCGGGCGCATCCAGCCGCGCTTCGGCCATGCCGGCAATTTCATCGGCACCGGCAGCCTGGTCGACGCCGGCAAGGGCATCGTCCTCACCAACTACCACGTGCTGGACGACGCGCGCGCCAAGTTCGGCGTGCTGATGGAGGAGGCGAAATCGCGCGTGAAGATCCACGGCTGGCTGGAGATCGACTTCGTCGGCGAGGCCTCGCGCTTCGACGTCAACCGCTTCCGGATCGTCGAGGCCCGCCTGCCGAAGAACGCCGGGCGCGGCTTCGGCAAGATCGACGCGGTGACCATGCGCATCGAGCCGATCGAAGGGGCAAAGATGCCGAAGAAGGCGCTGCGCTTCGACGCCAGGCCGGCGGCCTTCACCCAGGCGCAGTCGACGACGATCTGCACCGTCGGCTTCCCCGGCGCGCCGAAGCGCGAGCAGGGACCGACCGAGGAGATCGACTGGAACTTCGTCATCAGGACGCTGTTCGGCGACCTCTTCGGCGTCAAGCGGCTGGCGCCCAGCCGGCTGCTCGAGACGTTCGGCGCGGTCGAATTCGATCCGCTTGGCATCGTCTTCGGCCACGAAGCCACCACCTTTGGCGGCGCCTCCGGCTCGGCGATGATCGGCTGGGAAAACGAGGCGATGCCGGGCTTTGGCCTGCACTTCAGCGGGCTGACCGGCGAATCCAACTACGCCATCGCGATGGCCAAGGTGGCAAAGGAGATGGAGGCGATCGGCGTTCCGGTGTGAACGGCGGGCGGGAAGAGTTCAGAGCGGCGGACAGGCTGCGGCTCGTCATTTGGTTTGGAGCGCCGGCGTTATGCCAGAATTCCGGCGTAGTATTTTTGTTGTAAAATTTCATTAAACGCTCCGATTGTGGAAGAACTCGATAATAAAACGAGTTGCCGCTATCAGACTCAAGACGTATTGATCTAGACAGTGGATGCGACCGTTCTGTGTCGTTGCGGGGTCGGTATCTCTGATGGTGCGTTGCTCGATCGCGTGCAGGATTGCGGCACTGGCGGGTGCGCTCTTAGCGTTGATCGTTGCAACGGGATGCAACCTGCAGAACGACATGCGCTTCACCAACGAGGGCGTCGGCTCCAACCTGTACTCGACCGACGTCCAGCGCCAGTATCGCATCCAGCAGCTCTATTACGGCTATCTCTGCGGCCAGGCCTCCCTGCCCCTCGCCGGCATCTCGCCGGAGGGCGTTCCGGTCTGCGACTTCCCGGTCTTCGGCACGCTGCAATGGAACACGCTGGTCCAGGCCGGCATGAACGACATCGACACGCGCTGCGACGCGTACCTGGCCTGGTACGACAGCCGCAAGCGCTCGCAAAGGCCGCTGATCAGCCAGATCAACACCACCGGGCGGCTGGTCAATGCGATCCTGCTCGCCTCCTCGCCCAGCGCGGCGACGATCGGCGTGGTGGCGGAGGCGTTCGGCTTCGCCGCAGCGACGGTCAACAACTACCATTCGCGCCTGCTCTATGAGATCGACACCTCGACGCTGCAGGCGCTGGTGCTCGACAACCAGCGAACCTTCCGCGAAGGCATCGTCGACCTGAAGTTCCAGACCAAGCCGGCGGTCGAGCACGCGCTGCGCTCCTATCTGCGCATCTGCATGCCCTTCTCCATCGAGACCGAGGTCAACACCGTGCTGACCTCGGTCAAGCGCACCGGCGAGCCGCCGCCGCCGCTGATCGGCACGGGCACGGTCGAGGCGGCCGTGGACGCCACCAAGCCGCGCACCGCCGAGCAGCGCGTCACCGTCGTAAGGGTGACCCCGCCGCCGGTCATTCCTGAGTCCCCGGAGGTGCGGAAGATATTCAGCGTTCCGAACTACGGCCCGAGCGATCTGGTCAACCTGCAGAAGGCGCTGTGCGTGCCACCGGACGAGATCGGCAAGGTCGGGGCGAGGACGAGGATAGGCTTTGCGATCTTCGAGACCTACGTCGCCGGCCAGCCGAATATCAGGAAGGACGGCAAGGTATCGAGCGACGACGAATTCGCCCGGGCCGTCAAGTTCGAACCCTGCGACACCGCCAAATACAGGAACATTTTCGAAGCCGAGCAGATCGGCCGCCCGAGCGATGTCGATTTGCTGGCAGGCGCTTTGAGAGACGCGAACGTGCCAGTGGCGGGCGATCCGGCGGCCGCGGTTTCCGATCTGAACGCATTGCGCACCAGCATTGCCGTGGCGAACCGGCAGCTCGGCATTGCCGGTACGGACGGCGCAGCTCCAGATGAGGCGACCCCGGCGCTCTACCGAAAACTCGGCATCCTTATCCAGAGGAAGTGAGGCGCGGAAGGAAGGTTGAAATGCTGCAAGGCATCCAACGGGTTTCCGGACAGACTGCGAAGGTGCGTGAGAGGCCCGACCCAGCCGCCCCGATCGTCATACGCATTCCCGAGGCAACGGTGGTCGACGTCGCCGAGCCGCAGCCGCCGATGCCGTCAGGAGCGGCAGGACTCCCGGCCGACTGGGCCTTCGTGAAGGTGGACGACAGCAACGGGACTGCTT
This sequence comes from Rhizobiaceae bacterium, assembly GCA_036520515.1. Taxonomy (GTDB): domain Bacteria; phylum Pseudomonadota; class Alphaproteobacteria; order Rhizobiales; family Rhizobiaceae; genus Mesorhizobium_K. Next base: position 2,738 of record DATDJN010000493.1, on the reverse strand, counting down.
TCAGCGGCTGGCTGGAGCGGAAGTTCCTCGGCAAGGCCGAGCGGCCTGTCATCCGGATAGACGAGGCCGAGTTCATCCAGCAATGCGTGCGCGTCGAGACACGCTACAATGCCGGGGGAAACGATGACGGGTTCCCGGTCGACGCCGACTATCTGATCGCCTGGGCGCTCATCGCCTCCGGCATGAGCGACCTGCCGCCAGACCCTGACAATGACGGCGCCGGCGGTCCTTTCGCACTGACGGATGCCGAGTGGAGAGATTACGCCGACAGCGTCGGTGCCGACGGAGATCCTCCCTCCCGCGATTCGCCGCTCATGCATCCCTTCGCCGCCGCCCATCTTTCGCGCAAGCGCATGCAGGAGCTGAGCGACAAGCTGACCGACCTGGCGCTCGAGGACGGCCCCTACATCCCGACCTACCTCAACGTCATCCATGCGCAGCTGATAGGCGTCGACGCGGCGGCCGACGTGCAGAAGGCACTGGCGGCCAAGGAAGGCGCCGTCACGATGGACGCGTTGCTCGCCAAGACAGTGCCGGACCAGGCGGCCCGCGACGCAGTCACCAAGAGGCACGAAAAATTCCTGAAGGACGGCGCGAAGTCGCAGACCGTGGAGGGGTTCCGCTCCAAGACCAGCCGGCTCCTCAACGAGCGCTTCACGCGCGCCTTCAAGCTGATCAAGCGGCACATGCCCGAGACGATACCGCCCAAGGCCGACATAGGCGCGACGGGCTCCTGGCTGGAGGCTGCGGAGAAGGAGCTCAAGGCCTGGGAAGAGGGCAAGCTCAAGCAGAATTCCGGCGAAGGCAAGGGGCGCGTTCTCGACTATTTCAAGGCGACGGACCTCAGGACCGACAAGGTGCTGTCCTGGTGCGGCGCCTTCGTCGCGCACTGCCTGAAGGAGGCCGGCGAGCCGGCGGCGGCGAGCATCATCAAGGGCGCGTCGTGGGCGGCGAACTGGAAGGGCTGGGGCGACACCAAGCTGTTCCTGCGCACCGGCGCCGGCGCGGCCGACGGCATACCCCAAGGCGCGATCGTGCTGCTCGAGCCGCTGGTGCCCAAGGCGTCCGGCCATGTCGGCTTCTTCCACAGCCTGAAGGAAGGCAACAGGATCGTGCTGCTCGGCGGCAACCAGTCGGGCAAGGTGTGCCTCAGGGCGTTCCCGCGCGGCAAGCTGGTGGCGATCCGCTGGCTTGCGGCCGCGCCGCAATTCGCCCAGCCGCAGGACGACACGCCGGTCGCGGCAGGCGACGCGGCGGCAGGCGGAACGCCGGTCGCCGGCGCGACCAACCAGGACGTCATCATCCTGGCGCGCACGCTGTATGGCGAGGCGCGCGGCGAGTTCGATGCCGAGGGCAAGGGTGACAAGGCGGTGGAGGCCGTCGCAAACGTCATCCTCAATCGCGTGGCGAAGAAGTTCCGCGGGCGTTCGACGGTACGCGACGTCTGCCTGCACGCCAAGCAGTTCTCCTGCTGGAACGGCAACGACGTGAACCGCCGCAAGATCATGAACCTGGTCAAGGGAGCCGACAGCGAGTTCGATCGCTGCCTGGCGGTGGCGACGCGGGCGATCAGGGGCGAATTCCCCGACCACACCGACGGCGCACTCCACTATTTCGCCAGGCGCATCCCCAAGCCGCCCTGGGTGCTTGCGTCGCCCGATGCGAAGGTCACGCTGACGATAGGCGGCCACGTCTTCTACAAGGGCATCAAATAGACGGAGCTGCCTTTAACGCGGGCAGCGCCGGTGCCGCCTGTGCCAGGGCGCAAGCGGCAAGGCCCGCCCGCAGGCCTCGGACACGAACCGCGGGCGGACGGTTTTCAGGCTCAGCCCTGGATGAAGGCGAGCAGGTCGGCGTTGATGACGTCGGCATTCGTCGTCGGCATGCCGTGCGAGAAGCCGGGATAGGTCTTGAGGATGCCGTTCTTCAGGAGCTTTGCGGCGAGCGGCGCGGAAGCCGCATAGGGTACGATCTGGTCGTCGTCGCCATGCATGACAAGCGTCGGCACCGAGATCGCCTTCAGGTCCTCGGTCTGGTCGGTCTCGGAGAAGGCCTTGATCTCGTCATATTGGGCCTTGGCGCCGCCCATCATGCCCTGGCGCCACCAGTTGTAGATGACGCCCTGGTCGGCCTTCGCGCCAGGCCGGTTGTAGCCGTAGAAGGGGCCGGCGGGCACGTCGACAAAGAACTGCGCGCGGTTGTCGGCGAGCGACTTGCGCAGGCCGTCGAACACCTCGATCGGCAGTCCGCCCGGGTTCTTGTCGCTCTTGACCATGATCGGCGGCACCGCGCTGATCAGCACGGCCTTGGCGACGCGCCCCTGCGGCTCGCCGTATTTCGCGACGTAACGGGCGACCTGGCCGCCGCCGGCCGAATGACCGACATGCACCGCGTTCCTGAGGTCGAGATGCTCGACGACCGCCGAGGCGTCCGCCGCGTAATGATCCATGTCGTGGCCGGCGTCGCCCTGCGAGGAGCGGCCGTGGCCGCGCCGGTCATGCGCGACGACGCGAAAACCCTTGTGCAGGAAGAACAGCATCTGGTTGTCCAAGTCGTCCGCCGACAGCGGCCAACCGTGATGGAAATGAATGGGCTGGGCGTCCTTCGTTCCCCAGTCCTTGTAGAATATATCGATACCATCCTTCGTTGTTACGTACCCCATGGGATGGTGTCCCACCGCGTGGTGTAGCTGGCGGCATTGGTCGCCGGGCTTTCCGGCATTGCCGGGCTGATCAGCG
>DATDJN010000492.1:0-2259 GCA_036520515.1 Rhizobiaceae bacterium | reverse complement strand
GCAGGCGCTGGAGCCTTGGCACGTGATGGGCGAGCAGGGCGCGATCGGCGGCACGGTGCGCTTCGTGGATTCCTCCGTCGAGCGGCTGCAGGTGAAGACCGAAGGCCTGAACCCGGAGAGGCACGCCATCGCCTGCAACGGCCGGCCGGTACCGCTCAAGCAGGCCGACAATCGCGAGATCGCGGTGGCCGGCGTGCGCTACAAGGCGTGGCAGCCTGCGTCCGGCCTGCATCCGGCGCTCCCTGTCAGCACGCCGCTGGTCTTCGACATCTACGACCGCTGGACCGGCCGCGCCGTCGGAGGCTGCGTCTACCACGTCGCCCATCCCGGCGGGCGCAACTACGAGACCTTCCCGGTCAACGCCAACGAAGCGGAAGCGCGCCGTCTCGCCCGTTTCCAGGCGGAAGGCTACACGCCGGGAGCGTACGAACTGCGGGCCGAACAGGGGTCCGCGGAATTCCCGCTGACGCTTGACCTCCGCAGGGCCGCGGGCATCTGATTGGCTATGGCAAAGGGAACCCAAACCAAGGCGCCGCGCCGGAAACCGCTCCAGAACCTGCTGCTCGAAGGCTACCGGCCGATCGAAGGCGTCTTCGACGAGATGGTCGATGCCGCGGGCAATCCGCGGCCGGCGTGGAAGGATTTCATCGCCGCGCTGGAGACGCTCGGCGCCGACGAGCTCCGAGAGCGCTTCGCGCGCGCCGACCAGTATCTGCGCGACGCCGGCGTCTACTATCGCCTCTATGACCGCGACGGGGCGATCGAGCGCGAATGGCCGCTGGCGCACGTGCCGCTGCTTGTCGACGAGACGGAATGGGCTGACATCAGCGCCGGGCTGACCGAGCGCGCCGACCTCTTCGAGGCGATCTGCACCGACATCTATGGCGACAACAGGCTGGTGGCGGACGGACTGCTGCCGCCGGGTCTGGTCGCGTCGAGCCCGGAATTCCTGCGGCCCTTCGTCGGAGTCGAGCCGGCCGGCGGGCATTTCCTGCATTTCTGCGCCTTCGATCTCGGCCGCGGGCCAGACGGCCGCTGGTGGGTGCTGGGCGATCGCATGCAGGCGGCCTCGGGCGCCGGCTTCGCGCTGGAGAACCGCGTCGCGACGACGCGCGCGCTGTCGGAAATCTACGGCGAGATGAACGTGCAGCGGCTGGCCGGCTTCTTCCGCCGCTTCCGCGACGCGCTGACCGGCATGGCCGGCGAGCCGGCGGGGCGGGCCGCCATCCTCACCCCCGGCCCCCTCAACGAGACCTATTACGAGCACGCCTATATCGCCCGCTATCTCGGCATCATGCTGCTGGAGGGCGAGGACCTCACGGTGACGAACGGCCGCCTGATGGTGCGCACCGTGTCGGGGCTCAGGCCCGTCACCGTGTTGTGGCGCAGGCTGGATGCCGCCTTCGCCGATCCGCTCGAGCTGCGGTCGGATTCGCGCATCGGCACGCCGGGCCTCGCCGAAGCGATCCGCGCCGGCTCCGTGACCGCCGTGAATGCGCTGGGTTCCGGCATATTGGAGACGCGGGCGCTGATGGCCTTCCTGCCCGCCATCGCCGAGGCGCTGGCCGGCAAGCCGCTTGCCCTGCCCTCGATCGCGACCTGGTGGTGCGGGCGCGAGGCCGACCGCAAGCATGTGCTTGAAAACCTCGATCGCATGATGATCGGGCCGGCGCTGTCGACCCGCCTGCCCTTCGAGGACGACGAGCAGACCGCGCTCGGCAAGGGCCTCGACGGCGAGGCCCGCGCGAAGCTCGTCGCCGCAATCGAGGCGGGCGGCGCCGGCTTCGTCGGCCAGGAGGCGGTGACGCTGTCGACCGCTCCGGTCTATGTCGGCGGCGGGCTGGAGCCCAGACCGGCGAGCCTGCGCGTCTATCTCGCCCGCACCCCTGAGGGCTGGACCGTGATGCCGGGCGGCTTCGCGCGCATCGGCTCGTCGCTCGATACGACTGCTATCGCCATGCAGCGCGGCGGCCAGGCGGCGGATGTCTGGGTCGTCAGCGCCAAGCCGGTGAAGCAGGAGTCCCTGCTTCCCGACGACCAGGACGGCTTCAAGCGCAGCCTGCCCGGCACCCTGCCCTCCCGCGCGGCCGAGAACCTGGTCTGGCTGGGGCGCTACATCGAGCGCTCGGAGGACACGGTCCGCATCCTGCGCGCCTATGACGTCCGGCTGGCCGAGACCTCCGATCCGGACATGCCGCTGCTCGTCGACATCAGGAAATACCTGGAGCCGCTGGGCATCGATGCGGACGTCGCCATCCC
>DATDJN010000491.1:0-8400 GCA_036520515.1 Rhizobiaceae bacterium | reverse complement strand
GGTGTTCCGCAGGGCGGGGCTCTCCGAGACGGTGCACGGCATCCTGATCCGTGCGCTGAAAGTGTGGCGCGAGGTCGCCAACGGCAAGCGCGTCGCCGGGGCGCAGGAGGTTTCCTGGCAGATGCTCGGGGAAATCGGCGGACAGGAGGCGCAGGGCGAGCTTGCAGCGCTGCTGAAGTCGATCCACCTCGACGCGCTACGCGAGAATGCCAGGGGACACGCGCTGGCGATCGCGGCGGCTTAGGGCGGGATGACTTTTCCTCGAGTCGCCATCCCGTTCTATCCGCTTATTCGAGCATAATCTTTTTCCGAAAACCGCTTGGCAATTTTCGGGATCGTGCTTCAGGGCGCCACAATCCTTTTCAAGGTCCGGGAGGATGAAGTCTCGTATCCAAGGCGAAGTCTTCCTGCATTGTCTTCCGATACAGTCTGGCGGCTCGGCCAGGGTCGAAGACGATGTTCCAGCTGTGTCGAGAGACGGCACTCGGGATCAGGATGAAGGCATGAGTTGCCAGCAGGTCGTCGCCGAACCGCTGCTGGCCAGCGCTTGGGATGCCTGGATTCAGCCAATTGGCGTTCGGGATACTTCCGATATCCACGACATGGATCGTCGATGGATCGGTGATCTCGAACGATGTCAGGACGTGCGGTACGGTATCCAGGGTCCTGAACCCCTTGTGAACGGCGACTTCTAGAATGGCCGTCGACGGATCGGCCGATGCGTAGACTGCGCTGACGCCCCTGCTGTTCCAGCGCGCTCCGAGCTTCAATGCTCCTTCGCCGCTGTCCCAAGTGGTACCGAACCGCCTGTGGTCCAGCCTCCAGCCGACGATTTTTCCCGTCCCGAGCGAACCCGGCAAGGGCGTCATGCATAGACACCGTAGTCGAGCCGATCCAGGAATTCCTGCACGAGCTCGCTGCCGGCCGCAGTAGCCAACAGGTCGATAGGTCGCCGGTTGTCGAGACCCATCGCAGGCTGCATCATCCACCTTTCCGCTTCCGCCTGGGATCCGAAGACGGATGTGGCCTTGGTCAGTGTCCTGGCGAAGTTCCAGGTTCTCGAGCTTTGCTCGGTATTAAGCGTTCTGGTGTGATCCGACTTGTATCTCTGGAATGTCCGCTCACTCATCCCCAGGGCTGACTCAAATGCATTGTCAGCCAAATTTATGATCTGGAGCCGGGCGAGAAATTTCTCCAACGCTCGGCCTGGAATGCCCTGAACGATCATCTCATGGGCTTCGATCTGATTGGATAGCGAGTGTTTGAGGATATTCGGTCCGCCAAACAGAGCCGCAACCTGTTCGAACTCCCCCCCAATCGTAGAAGTGGCTTTTGATGCTGCCGAGGTCGACGCCATAACTGCCTCCGTCACGTGTCGTAATATCTACGACAGGTGACGGGAGGGTTCAAGAGGTACCAGGATTCGTCGTCTGGCTTGATGGTTGACTCTAAATGTCCAGCACCTCGGCGTCGGCGAACTCGGCGCGTTCCTGGATGAAGCGGAAGCGCAGTTCGGGCTTGGTGCCCATCAGCGCGTCGACGGAGGCCTTTGTGCCTTCGGGATCCTCCTCGTCCACGTCGACGCGGAGAAGCGTGCGCTTCTTCGGGTCCATGGTGGTTTCCTTGAGCTGTGCGGCCATCATCTCGCCGAGACCCTTGAAGCGGCCGAGCTCGATCTTGCCGCGTCCGGTGAACTCGGTCTTCAGGAGCTCGTCCTTGTGGGCGTCGTCGCGCGCGTAGAGCACCTTGCCGCCCTGGCTGATGCGGTAGAGCGGGGGCACGGCCAAAAAGAGGTGGCCACTACGGACGAGGTTGGGCATCTCCTGGTAAAAGAAGGTGATCAGCAGCGAGGCGATATGGGCGCCGTCGACGTCGGCGTCGGTCATGATGATCACGCGGTCGTAGCGCAGATCCTCGTCGCGGTATTTCGATCGAGTGCCGCAGCCGAGCGCCTGGACCAGATCGGCGATCTGTTGGTTTGCCGCGAGCTTGTCGTTGCCGGCGCTGGCGACGTTGAGGATCTTGCCGCGTAGGGGCAGCACCGCCTGGCTGGCGCGGTTGCGCGCCTGCTTGGCCGATCCGCCGGCGGAATCTCCCTCGACGATGAAGAGCTCGGCCCCCTGGGCAGCACTCTGCGTGCAGTCGGCGAGCTTGCCCGGCAGGCGCAGCTTGCGCACGGCGGACTTGCGGCTGACCTCCTTCTCCTGGCGGCGGCGCACGCGCTCGTCGGCGCGCTGGATCACCCAGTCGAGCAGCTTGGAGGCTTCCTGCGGATTGTCGGCCAGCCAGTGGTCGAGCGGGTCGCGGATCGCTGCCTCGACGATGCGGATCGCCTCCACCGTGGCCAGCCTGTCCTTGGTTTGGCCGACGAATTCCGGCTCGCGGATGAAGACCGAAAGCATGCCGGCCGCCGAGATCATCACGTCGTCGCTGGTGATGATCGAGGCGCGCTTGTTGCCGATCAGCTCGGCATAGGCGCGCAAGCCGCGCAAGAGGGCGTTGCGGAAGCCAGCCTCGTGCGTGCCGCCGTCATGGGTGGGAATGGTGTTGCAATAGGAATTGAGGAAGGCGTCGCCGCCGTACCAGGTGACGGCCCATTCGACCGAGCCGTGGCCGCTCTGCTTCTCGGTCTTGCCGGCGAAGATCTCCCGCGTCACCTGGAATTCGGAGCCGAGCTGCGCGGCGAGGTAGTCCTTGAGGCCGCCGGGGAAATGGAACACCGCCTTTTCGGGCGTCTCGTCCTTTTCCTTGAGGAGCTTGGGGTCGCAACTCCAGCGGATCTCGACGCCGCCGAAGAGATAGGCTTTCGAGCGCGCCATGCGATAGAGGCGCGCCGGTTCGAAATGCGCGTTCTTGCCGAAGATTTCCGGGTCGGGATGGAAACGCGTCCGGGTGCCGCGGCGGTTGTGGATTTCGCCGAGGTGCTCGAGCTTCCCCTGCGGGATGCCGCGGGCGAAGCGCATGCGATAGAGCTGGCGGCCACGGGCGACCTCGACCTCGAGATCGTCGGACAGGGCGTTGACGACGGAGGCGCCGACGCCGTGAAGTCCGCCGGACGTTTCGTAGACCTTGGAGTCGAACTTTCCGCCCGCATGCAGCGTGGTCATGATGACTTCGAGCGCTGATTTCTTCGGGAATTTCGGGTGCGGGTCGACGGGCATGCCGCGCCCGTTGTCGGTGACGGTGACGTAGCCGTCGGCTCCCACTTCGACGTCGATGAAGGTTGCGTGGCCGGCGACCGCCTCGTCCATCGAGTTGTCGATGATCTCGGCGAAGAGGTGGTGCAGCGCCTTCTCGTCGGTGCCGCCGATATACATGCCGGGGCGCCGGCGAACCGGCTCAAGGCCTTCCAGCACCTCGATGTCGGCCGCCGAATAGCCTTCGCTGCCGTCCTTGCCCGACTGGGCGCTGCGCTTGGCGGCGGCCTGCAGGATAGGGTCGAGCGGGCGCGCGGCGGAGCGCGGCGCGGGCTTGTCGGAGCGGGAAAAGAGATCGTCTCTATCGTCCATCGGATACCAGGTTCTACTCGGCGAATCAGCTTCGGATACTGCCACGGCGGGCCTAGTCAGGAACAGGGTTCCCTTTCCGTTCAGGTGGTGGCGCTTCTGGCGGCCGTCCCGAACGCCCAACCATTCGATAACCACAACGGCTGAAATAGATCCAATCCAACCGATAGGGAGTCCTGTTTCTTTAACAAACGCCCGTAGCGTGTGGCCTAAACAACAAGAACGCGGACACAGGGATTTTCGGGGTGCGGGGCAAGGCTGTCACAATGATCGGCATCGCCGCCGTTTTCGGCGCGATCTCGATATTCGCCGCTGACCTTTGGGTCAAGAGCGCGGCGAACGCGCGCATCGACCCGATCGAGGTCAGCGTGCCGGTTCCGGACGAGCCGAAGATCGAGTTCAAGACGATCGTGGTGGCCTCGGCGCCGCTGCGCTTCGGCATGGAACTCGACCGCGCGCAGCTCAACGAAATCCCGTGGCCGCAGGACAACCTGCCGCAAGGCGCGTTCAGCTCGATCGACGAGCTCTTCGCCGACGGCTCCCGCGTCGTACTGTCGCCGATCGAGACGAGCGAGCCGGTGCTGCTCGCCAAGCTGTCGGGCGCCAATGGCCGGGCGACGCTGTCCAACCTGCTTTCGCCAGGCATGCGCGCCGTCACCATCAAGACGGACGAGATCGCCGGCGTCGGCGGCTTCGTGACGCCGGGCGACAGGGTCGACGTGGTGCTGACGCGTGACGCCGGCGCCATCCAGGAAGTGTCGGAGCATGCGGCGGGGGCGGCAGGCTCGACGATCACCACCGAGGTGGTGGTGGAGAATGCCAAGGTGCTGACCGTCGGCCAGGGGGCCGACGAGCGCCAGACCACGCCGCAGGTCGTCAATTCGGTGACGGTCGAAGTCAGCGTCGAGGGAGCGAAGAAGATCGCGCTGGCGCGCAATGTCGGTTCGCTGTCGCTGTCCCTGCGCTCGTCCAACGACGTGAGCGCGGCCGGCGCCGGCGTGACGACGATCTCTGCCTTTGGGGGCTCCGTGGCGGGGGACGCCGCGGAGGCGGCCGGCGGGTTCTTCGAGAGGCTGACGGCTGAGCCCGAGGGGCCGAAACTCAAGACGGTGATCGTGACGCGCGGGCTGAAGGCGGAATCCTACCAGGTCGTGCAGCCCGAGAGACCAGGGACGGACGACAGACTTTGAACTGAATCCCGGCGGGACACCGGGCTGAAGGCGGGGACGAAGAGATGTTTTTCCGGACGAAAGAGACGGGACGGCGGGTGTTTGCCCTTGCCATGATGCCGATGCTGGCGGCCTGGACGGGCGGAGCCATGCTCGCGGCGACGCAGGTCGCCGCCGCAAACGACGTGATCCACATCTCCTCGACGAAGAACACGTCGATCAAGATCGCCAAGGGCAAGCCGCGGACGGTCAAGACCAGCGTTCCCTTCTACGAGATCGTCATCGGCGATCCCGACATCGCCAACGTCAACCCGCTGACCGACGATTCCTTCTACGTGCTCGGCAGCAACCTCGGCACGACCGGCATCGCGCTCTTCGACGAGAACAAGCAACTTGTCGGCACGGTCGACATCGAAGTGACGCTGGACACCGACCGGCTCGCCTCGACGATCCGCAACAGCGTGCCGGGCGGCGAGGACATCAGGGTGAGCTCCGCCAACGGCCGCGTCGTGCTGTCGGGCTCGGCCAACGACCAGGTGGCGGCCGACAAGGCATCGAAGATCGCCAGCAACTTCTCCGGCCAGGAGGAAGTGATCAATTCGGTCAACATCACCTCCTCGCAGCAGGTCCAGCTCAACGTCCGTTTCGTCGAGATCAACCGCCAGGTCGGGCGCGAGCTCGGCGCGAAATACGCGGCCAACTTCGCCTACGGCTTCGACGGGCGCGACGTCATCATCGACGCGGGCGAGATACCGCAGGCGGGCACCGGCGAGATCATCGGCCGCCTGCTGTCGAACGGCCTTTCGATCGACATCGCGATCAAGGCCCTGGAGGATCGCGGCCTGGCCCGCCGGCTCGCTGAACCGAACCTGATCGCCCGCTCCGGCCAGAAGGCCAGCTTTCTTGCCGGCGGCGAGGTTCCGATTCCGATCGCGGGCAACGAGGGCCAGATCACTGTCGACTACAAGAAATTCGGCGTCGGGCTGGAATTCACGCCAACCGTTCTGGCCGACGGACTGATCTCGCTGGAGATAGCGCCGGAGGTTTCCTCGATCGACAAGTCGGCCTCGGTCGCCGTCGGCAATGGCATCTCGGTGCCGGGCTTCGTGGTGCGGCGCGCCCAGACGTCGATCGACCTGAAGAACGGCCAGAGCTTCATGATGGCCGGCCTGCTGCAGAGCGAGAACAACATGATCAACCAGGCCATCCCGGGGCTGGGAAAGCTGCCGGTGCTCGGGCCGCTGTTCAGTTCCAAATCCTATCAGCGCCGCCAGACGGACCTGGTGATCATCGTCACGCCCTACCTGGTCAAGCCGATCGACCCGTCGAAGAAGCCGAGGCTGCCGACGGACGAGACGCTTCCGGGCAGCAACGTCGATTTCTTCCTGGGCAACACCGAGGAAGTTAAGGTCTCGGACGCCGGAGCGCCGCTGACCAGGCCGGGTATGGTCGCCGCGCAGGTCGGCGCCGGCCATATCCTCGATCTGCCGGGGGAATGACACCATGCGCCTGGATGCAAAACTCGCCGTCCTGATCGCGATCGCCGTCTGCTCGGGGTGCATGAGCGACGAGCACCGCCGCGCCGACGGACTGACCGACAATGCCGGCGAGGCGATCGCCGCGAACACGGTGATGCAGATGGTCGATCCCTGGCAGGACGGCGTGCAGGACACGCGGCTTCGCGTTCCGGCCGTGCGCGGTCCGGCGGCGGCCGGCTCCGGCGACGCTTCGCAATCGCAGACTATGGACAGCGGCAGCTGATCACGCGGGGACGAGAAAAATGGCCACCAATCCCAGCAAGACCAAGCGCATCGTCCTCGTGTCGACGGACAAGACATTCGTGCAGGACAGCCGGGCGGCGTTCGCGTCGTCCGACCTGATCCAGCTCACCACCGTCGAGAAGAACGTCATCGAGCTGCGCGGCGAAATCCAGGAGGCCGACTGCCATGCGATCATCATCGACATGGACGCGGCGAAGCTGGAGGAAGTCGAGGCGCTGCAGCGCATCACGCGGCGGCTGGAGGGCACGGCGCCAATCCTCGTCGTGACGCAGGAGTTCAGCGCCGCCGCCGTGCGCATCCTGGTGCAGCTCCAGGTCGCCGACTTCCTGGTGAAGCCGCTGACCACTGCCGACCTGGTGCGTTCCTGCATCCGCGTGCTGCAGGGACCGGGCCGTGAAGAGAACACGGAATCGCAGATCTACACCTTCATGCCGGCCGCCGGCGGCGTCGGCTGCACGACGCTGACCTTGCAGACTGCGTTCCAGCTGCACCATTCGGTGACGCGCGGGGCGTCGACCTGTGTCGTCGACCTCAATTTCCAGCAGGGCGCCTGCGCCGAATATCTCGACCTCGAGCCGCGCTTCGACATCACCGAGATCGAGAACCAGCCGGAGCGTCTCGATCGCCAGCTGCTGGACGTGATGCTGTCCAAGCATTCCACCGGGCTCTGCGTCCTGGCCGCGCCGACGCGGCCGTCCGAGATGCGCTCGTTCAACGCCGACGTGGTGGTGCGCATGCTCGACCTCGTCTCGGCCTATTTCGACAATGTCGTGATCGACATGCCGCGCACCTGGTTCCCGTGGACGGAGACGGTGCTGCTCGGCTCGAACAAGCTCTATGTCGTCTCCGAGATGACGGTGCCATGCCTGCGCCACACGCAGCGCCTGATCCAGGCGATCTACGAGACGGTGGGCAGGGAAGTGAAGCCGAACGTCATCATCAACCGGTTCGAGCAGCGCATGTTCGAGAACGGCATCAAGCAGGCCGATGTCGAGGAGATACTCGGCGATCATTTCGCCGGTGGCATCTCCAACAACTACCGGCTGGTGCGCGAGGCGGTCGACCGCGGCGTGCCGCTGCAAGATATCGACGCCAACGCCAACGTCATCAACGACCTGAAGCGCATCATCCTGCCCGAAGAGGCGGTAGCGCCGGCGAAGAAGTCGCGCTCGCTGCTGGAGATGGGCCGGGGCCTTTTGAGGAAATCGGCATGACGAGCCGCTTCTCCACGCTGCAGCAGCGCGACGCGCGGCCTGCCCGCGCGCCGGAACCGGGCCAGGCCCCGCACAATGCGGTGGTCATCCCGACGACCCGCAGGGCGCAGCCCAAACCGGACCTCGCCCCGAAGGCCACCAACAAGGTGATCGACGCGCGATCGCGCATCCACCGGATGCTGATCGAGGAGATCAACCTCGTCGCGCTGGAGCGGCTGCCGAAGGACGAGATGCGCCGCCAGGTGCACGAGTTCGTGTCGGAAAAGACACGCCAGGAGCGCATGGCGATCAATGTCGCCGAGCTGGAAGCGCTGGTCGACGAGATCGTCGACGAGATGGTGGGGCTGGGGCCGCTGGAGCCGCTGCTCAAGGATCCCGAGATCAACGACATCCTGATCAACGGGCACCAGAACTGCTTCGTCGAGCGCAAGGGCAAGCTGCAGCAGGTGCACATCCCGTTCAAGGACGAGGCGCATCTCCTGCGCATCATCAACAAGATAGTCGCCGCCGTCGGCCGCCGCGTCGACGAGAGTGCGCCTATGGTCGACGCGCGCATGCTCGACGGCTCGCGTTTCAACGCGGCGATCCGGCCGGTGGGCGTCGACGGGCCGCTGGTGTCGATCCGCAAGTTCTCCAAGAACAAGCTCGGCCTGCACAAGCTGGTCGAGTTCGGCGCCATCCCGCAGAACGTCGCGGAAGTGCTGGCGGCTGCCGTGCATGCGAGGAAGAC
>DATDJN010000490.1:0-3937 GCA_036520515.1 Rhizobiaceae bacterium | reverse complement strand
GCACGCCGGGAAAGCCGATCGTGTGCTGGCTTCGGCCCGGCGCTCCCAGCCGCATCTGCCTGACCGAGATCGCCTGGTAGTCCACCAGCGGATCGCGGAAGTTCAGCACCGCCTCGGCCGGCAATTGGTGGTCGGGCGCGCGCGCCGTCTCGATGACAGGCTCGCGTCCGTCCGACACCATCTCCGATATTTCGACCGGCGCCGACGCCTGTGCCTCGCCGCGGAACACCAGCCCTCCAGGCGTCTCCAGCACGGCGAGCCCGTACAGCTCGGTCAGTGGCTCCAACGCTCCGCGCGCCGAGCCCGGCTCGTCGATCACATAGCCATGCACCGTCCCGTCCGCGTCCACCACATCCGCCGCCGGCAGGCCGTGGTCGGCAAGGACGGCGTTGATCAGTTCGCCGACATCTGGATTGCCGAGCCTGCCGTTCAGCCAGTGGCCATGGTGCCAGTTGCCGTGATCCGACCAGAGGTCGGAACGCACGGGAAAGGCCGGATAGGGCCGCGCATCCCAGGCCCACACATAGAGTCGCTGTGGGTCGACCATACGCCTGCCGTCGACCGTCGAGACGGGATTGGCAGCCGCATCGAAATCCTCGTCCTCGGGCTCCCAATAGCGGTGATGCGCCATCAGCGTCCGGTGCTGCGCAAGATCGCTGCGCCCGCCGCTGGAGAAATAGGGCAGCGCCCCTTCCGCCGACTTCGGATCGGAAAACACGTTGGGCTGGTTCGGTCCCTTGTCGGTCGCCGGACAGCCTACTTCGATGAAGTAGTATGGCTTGCTCTCCGGCACCCATTCTGTCGGCTCTCCGGCCTCCTCGCCGTCGATCCGATTGTAGTGCGGCTCGGACCACCAGCTCTTCAGGTCCTTGTGGCGAAACACCCAAGGCTTGCCGAACGCGCCGTCGGTGATCGGCTCACGCTCGCGCAGCCGCCTGGCCTCGAAAGTCGGATAGTACCAATCAAAGCCCTCGCCGCCGGAGATTGCCCCGCGCAGCCCGGCCGGATCGTATGGCCCGGCAAACCCGTCCGGATTGCCCGCCGCATGGTCCGCGTCGCGCCAGTCGGACAGCGGCATGTAATTGTCGATGCCGACCGCATCGATCGCGGGATGCGCCCACAGCGGATCGAGGTGGAAGTACACGTTGCCGGTGCCGTCCAGCGGATGATGTCCGAAATATTCGCTCCAGTCAGCAGCGTAGGTGATCTTGGTCGCAGGCCCCAGCATCGTGCGCACCTCGCCGGCGAGCTGGCAGAGCGCCTCGACGAAAGGAAACGCGTCGTCCTCGTCGCGCAGCGTCGTCAGGCCGCGCAGCTCCGAGCCGATCAGGAAGGCGTCGACGCCACCTGCCGCCTGCGCCAGCTTCGCATGGTGCAGCACGAAGCGCCTGAAGCCCCATTCGCCGGAAGAGCCCGAAAAACCGATGGTGTTCGCCGAAGCGGAAAACTGTCCGGGCAACGCATTGCCGCAAAAATCCTCGACCTGCTCGCGCGCCGCCACGGTGCGGTCTGCAGTGCCAGGCATCAGCGGCGCCGGGTCGCAGGTGATGCGGCCGCGCCAGGGATAGGCCGGCTGGCCGGCATCGCCGTACGGATCGGGTAGCTCGTTCCCAGCCTCGATGTCCATCATGATGAACGGATAGAGCGTCACCTTCAGCCCGCGCGCCTTGATCTCGGCGATGGCATCCATCACGCTCCTGTCCGATGGCGTGCCGCCATAGGCAGCTCCTCCGTCATGCGTCGACACCACCATCGCCGAGCCCCGCGACACGCCCGATACCGTCCAGGCCCGGGAGAATCCCGAGCCGTTCGACGTCGTCACCGCCGG
Organism: Rhizobiaceae bacterium; assembly: GCA_036520515.1. Lineage (GTDB taxonomy): Bacteria > Pseudomonadota > Alphaproteobacteria > Rhizobiales > Rhizobiaceae > Mesorhizobium_K. The sequence continues at coordinate 2,109 of DATDJN010000490.1, read as the reverse complement.
GCGAATCCGGCAGTGCCCGGCCCTCAGATCGTCACCGAACCAGGCGACCACCAGCGCCACGTGCTCGAGGCCGGGGCAAAGCATCTGCAGCTCGTCGAGCGAGGCCGTCAGGTCGCTGCCCTCGAGCAGCGTATGGCGGTTCACCGCCTCCGTCTCGCCCTGCCGGTGCTGCCTCGTCACCAGCGCCGGCGACAGCCCGTATTCGGTCGCGCCGGGGATCAGCGACACCGCGCGGATCCGCTTCGGCAGTTCGCCCACCGGCCGCAGCACCTCGAACTGGAACTGCGGGATGCGGTTGCCGTAGTCGGCCAGCGCAAATCGCTCGACCACCACATAGGCGGTGCCGCGATAGGCCGGCGCGTTGCCCGCGCCCTGCTTGGCCGACACCAGCGGATCGACCGCCTGCCCCTCCGTCCCGCGATGCACGCGCAGCTCGATCTTCTCGCGATCGATCTCGCGCCCGTCCGCCCAGACGCGCCTGATGCCTGATATCTCGCCCTCGCAGAGCGCGAAGGCGACGTTGGCGAAATAATTGTATTCAGTGATCTTCGGCCCGTTCTTGCCGCCCTCGCGCCGCGTCGTGCGCCTCTCCTCGAAGCGCGTCGCCCAGATCATGATGCCGCCGACGCGCGCGGTACCATAGACGCGCGGGATCGCCGCGCCCTCTTCCGCCGTGAACGGCCGCGCGCCCGACAGCCTCGGCCCCTCGATGCGCCGCGTGCCGTTGATCAGCGCCTGGTCGATCGTGTAGCCGGCGAGCGCGCCGGCGGCAGCACCCAGAGCGCTGCCGACGGGTCCCAGCAGGCTGCCGATGGCCGCACCCGCGACCTGGAGCAGGATCGTTGCCATGCGGTTCCCTCAGTTCGTTTCAGGAAAAGCGAACACGCCGGCGACACGCCGCCGCCATTGCGGCACCAGGGCCGACAGCGAAACCGCCATCCCCTCATAGGCATGCACGAATTGCTCCGGCCCCGTGAGGATGCCGGCATGCTTGGCCGGCAGGTGCGGCCGCCAGCGGAAGACCAGCAGATCACCCGCCGCCATCGCGCTCGCCGGCTTCTCGCGAAAATGCCGCCTTGCCCCGGCAAGCAGCCTTTCCTCGCCGCCGGCCTCCGCCCAGTCGGGCGCGTATGGTCCCGGCAGCTCCGGCGCCGCGCCATGGACCGCGCCCCACACGCCGAGCACCAGCCCCAGACAATCGCAGCCGATGCCCTTCTTCCGTCCCTGGTGCCGGTATGGCGTGCCCACCCAGGACAGCGCCTCCGCCACCACTCTATCGGCAACCACCCCGCTCATGGCACCACCGGCCCGCCATCGAAAATTCCGCCATCCACCACGTAGCCATAGGCGGCGTCGTTGCCCGGCAGATGCGGGAAGCCCCGAAAATTCAGCGCATTGGCGAATTTTGCCTTGCAGGTCGCGAATGCCTTGTCGCAGCCGGCGACCACGGTGAAGGTATCACCCTCCGCCACCTGCAACCCGGCCCTCGGCCGCAGCACCAGCGTCGCGCCCGTCGCGTCCCTTCGGTGCTCTTCGACGCGCTCGCTGCGGCCGTCATTCGCGCCTGATGTCCAGGTCAGCACGCCATGCGTGAACCAACCGGCCGTATAACTATCCAGCCCGCTCACAACCAGCGTCGACGGCGCCTCGAACGCCTCCACCGTCCCCGCCCCTGTGAAATCCGGGTCGCCTGTAACGAAGCCGCAACGCGCATCGCCAAGCTCGGCGTCGCAGCTCCGGCTCACATAGCGTCCTCCCGGCCTGTCCAGCGCATGCACCAGGCTCTCCAGCTCCGCCACGAAGCGTCCGTCGCTCCGCGTGATCTTGCCGACGGTCGCCTTGCGCAGCAGCACAAAATCGTCGGGCTGCCGCCAGTTGACGAGAAGCGTCTCCACCGTCGCCCCGTCATAGAGCCCGGCGGCGATATCGACGTCGCTGATATCGTCGGAGGACAGCGCTCCCTCGACGTCGACCGTATCCACCGCCAGCCCCAGCGTGTCGCGCGCCTCGCTGGCGGCAAGCCCGGTCTGCGGCGCGTAGTGCGTCGCCCCAATGGTGAGCGTCCGGTCGTGATCGGTGTAGCCCGCCACATGGCCGTCGCTGCGCGAC
>DATDJN010000489.1:0-4346 GCA_036520515.1 Rhizobiaceae bacterium | reverse complement strand
GTAGGGACGGCCCTTGACGACGCAGCGCAGCGGCGGGCTTTCGATGGTCGTCCTCGGCATCTTCGGCCAGATCTTCTGGCGCACGACCAGCGGCTCGCCGCCGGCAGGATCCTCAAAGCTCACCACCGCCGTCTGCCCCGCCTCGACAGGCCGCAGCGGCGCGAGATTGACGAGATAGGTCGCCGTCGCAACCCGGTAGTTGAAGACGAATATCTTGCCGTCGATGCGGAAATATTCGCCCTCCCCGCCGCTCTCGCGGCAGGCCGCGACGCCGAGCAAACCGAACAGGGCAACGGCAAGAAGTCCTCTCGGGACTACGGATGGCTTAAACAAGCACGTCCTCCCTTTCGGCCTGCTTGCGGCGCTCATAGTGCCGCCGCGCCTTGTGGCGGTTGCCGCACACGGACATGTCGCACCACAGCCGGCTGGCATTGCGGCTCCGGTCGAGGAACAGCCAGCGGCAATTGCCGCAGATCCTGATCTTCTTCCAGGCGTCGCCGGCGAGCAGCGACAGCGCCGAGACGGCAAGCGCCGCTTCGAAATGCATCGGGTCGGAACCCTCGCCGAACGGCATGCCGTTGGCGCCCAGGCGATCGTCGCTTTCGTCGAGACAGGCCGCGGCGGCGCGGAGGAAGTCCGGCAGCAGGGCCGATCGCATTTCCCCGGTCGCCGCCGCTTCGCGGAACAGCCGGTCCGCGGCCTCGCGCAGCGCAACGACACGCCGGGCTGCCGTTTCGGAGGCCCGGAACCAAAGCTGCCGCCCGCCAAGCTCGGTCGAGCGAAAGCCGCTCGCGGCCTCCGCGAAGCGCCCGATTTCCGCCGCATCCGCGAAACGGTCGAACGAGTTTGCCGGGTCGCCGCGCAGCACGACGGTGTTCGTCGTGTCGAGCGCGAGCAGCCCGCCGGAGAACCGATGTTTCGTCCACGAAACGACCATCCCCGTATTCTAACCTTCAAAGGTCATTTGACAAGTTAGATTTGCCAGTAGAGAGTTTTTGCGGAAAGCCCAAGGGCGGCCGGAAGACCGATGCTCTATTTCCTGCAGCAGCTCCTGAACGGATGCCATTCCGCCGCGCTCTACGCGCTCCTGGCCTTCGGCTACGTCCTCACCAACGGCGTCCTGAAGCGCACCAACCTCGCCTATGGCCCCATCTTCGCCTTCGCCGGGCAGGTGCTGATCCTCATTGCCGTCTTCGGCTGGAACGTGCTCTGGCTCACGCTGCCCGCGACCGTCGCGCTGGGCGTCGCGGTCGCGTTTCTCTATGCGGCGCTCACCGCCGCGGTGCTGGCGCGCGGCGTCTTCATTCCCCTCGCCATGGCTTCGCCCAACGCCATCGTGGTGGCGACGCTGGGCATCGCGCTGGTGCTGAGCGAACTGGCGCGCATCGCCGCCGAGACCCGCGATTTCTGGCTGCCGCCTATGCTCAACCAGCCGGTGGTGTTCTTGTCGGCCAACGGCTTCCTGGTGACCCTTACCGTCATCCAGATCGTCAACTGCGCGCTCGCCGTCGTCGTGATCCTGCTCGCCGGCTTTGTATTGTCGCGCTCGGGGCTCGGCCGCTCCTGGCGCGCCGTCAGCGACGATCCGGCGGCCGCGGCGCTCTGCGGCGTGGATGTGCGCGGCGTCTTCTACGGGGCCATCGTCGGGGGCGCGCTGCTCGCCGCCCTCGCCGGCTCGATGGCCGCGCTCTATTACGGCAATCTCAGCTTCGGCAGCGGCATGGTCTACGGGCTGAAGGTGCTGTTCGTGACGGCGGCGGGCAGCTATCGTGATCCGTCGCGCGCGGCGGTCGGCGCCGCCTGCTTCGGCATCGCCGAATCCCTCTGGTCCGGATATTTCCCCGTCGAGTGGAAGGACGCCTGGATGTTCGCCTTCCTGGTGGCGCTGCTGATCCTGACGCGGACTGGAAAAGAAGAGGGCCGCGCCGCGGTCTGAGCCGTGATCGAGGGGCGAAGCGCCACGCAGGCGAAGGTGTGAAGCGGTTTCATGCAAGTTCACGCCCGGGCAAATGGCTTGGGAGGGATGACCACTCGAAGAAAGCCGTTCCCGTCTAGAACTTTCGGCGCATTACGTAGCGCCACTCTGCACCTCCGTCATCTCACCTGTTCTTTTGGCGATTGCACTTCTGTTGACCTGCCCAGCGCCGGGCGTCATACCGGAATCACGCGCGCGACCAGGAAAAACCGGCGCGGGCGCAAAGGGAGGAGCGGATGTCAGGCCTTCTCGCACTGTCGCGGGGAATCGACCGATTCAACGAGCTTGTCGGCAGGTGGGTTTCGTGGCTCATCCTCCTTGCCATTCTCGTGAGCGCCGGCAACGCCATCATCCGCAAGACCTTCAACATCTCGTCGAACGCCTGGCTCGAACTCCAGTGGTACCTGTTCGGCGTCGCCTGGCTGCTCGCGGCCGCCTACACGCTGAAGCAGAACGAGCACATCCGCATCGACATCGTCTACGGCGCGCTCTCCAGGCGCAGGCAGCACTGGATCGACCTCCTGGGTCACATATTTTTCCTGATGCCGTTCACGCTCCTGATGATCTACTACTTCGTGCCCTATTTCCTGCGCTCCTTCCACAGCGGCGAATATTCCGCGAGCGCCGGCGGGCTGATCGTGTGGCCGGCAAAGCTGTTCCTGCTGGCCGGCTTCGTCCTGCTCGCCGTGCAGGGCGTTTCGGAGATCATCAAGAAGATCGCGGTGATGCGCGGGGCAATGGAAGACCCCACCCCCTTCGTGTCGGCGCACGAAGCCGCCCAGCTCGAGGCCGCGGCGCTGGCCGAGGAGACCCGCAGGCTGGCCGAGGCCGAGGGCAAGGCGACCGGGGACGCACGCCGATGATCGATTTCATTGCGCAGAACCTGGCGCCGATCATGTTCGCGTCGCTGATCATTTTCATGCTGATCGGCTATCCCGTCGCCTTCGCGCTGGCTGCGAACGGCCTGCTCTTCTTCTTCATCGGCGTGGAGCTCACGCCCTTCTCGGATGGCGCGATCCACCTCTCCTGGCCGCTGCTCTCCGCACTGCCGGAGCGCTTCTTCGGCCAGATGGCCAACGAGACGCTGCTCGCCATCCCGTTCTTCACCTTCATGGGCATCGTGCTGGAACGTTCCGGCATGGCGGAGGACCTGCTCGACACGATCGGCCAGTTGTTCGGCCCGATCCGCGGCGGCCTTGCCTATGCCGTCATCATCGTCGGCGCGCTGCTCGCCGCCACCACGGGCGTCGTCGCGGCCTCGGTGATCGCGATGGGCCTGATCTCGCTGCCGATCATGATGCGCTACGGCTATGACCGCTCCATGGCCTCCGGCGTCATCGCCGCGTCGGGAACGCTGGCGCAGATCATCCCGCCATCGCTCGTGCTGATCGTGCTGGCCGACCAGCTCGGCCGCTCCGTCGGCGACATGTATGCCGGCGCGCTGATCCCGGGCCTCGTGCTGACCAGCCTCTACATGCTCTACGTGCTCATCATGAGCTTCCTGCGGCCAGGCTCCATGCCGGCGCTGCCGCTGGAGGCACGCACGCTGGGCCCGGGCGTGACTTCGCTGCTGGTGGCGCTCGCCGGCGTCGTCGTGATCACATACCTCGCGCACGGCTATCTCGCGCCGACCTATGGCGCGGACGCGGACCTGCTCGGCTTCGCGGTCGGCGTGGTGGCTATCTACATCTTCGCTATCGCGGACCGCGCCTTCAGCATGAACTTCATGTCGCGGCTGGCGCAGCAGGTCATCATCGTGCTGATCCCGCCGCTGGCGCTGATCTTCCTGGTGCTCGGCACGATCTTCCTGGGCATCGCGACTCCGACCGAAGGCGGCGCCATGGGCGCCGTGGGCGCGCTGGTTCTCGCGGCCTTCAAGGGACGTCTCAACCTGGAGGTGGTCAAGAGCGCCCTCGCCGGCACGACCCGGCTGTCCAGCTTCGTGATGTTCATCCTGCTTGGCGCCCGCGTGTTCTCGCTGACCTTCTACGGCGTCCAGGGCCACATTTGGGTCGAGCATCTGCTGACGTCGCTGCCCGGCGGCGAGGTCGGGTTCCTCATCGTCGTGAACATCCTCGTCTTCTTCCTGGCCTTCTTCCTCGACTATTTCGAGCTGGCCTTCATCATCGTGCCGCTGCTTGTCGGCCCGGCAGAGGCGCTCGGCATCGACCTTATCTGGTTCGGCGTGCTGCTGGCGGTGAACATGCAGACGAGCTTCATGCATCCGCCGTTCGGCTTCGCGCTGTTCTACCTGCGATCGGTCGCGGCACGCGTGCCCTATATCGACCGCATCACGGGCAAGAAGATCGCGCCGGTCACCTCGGGCCAGATCTACTGGGGCGCGGTGCCGTTCGTCTGCATCCAGATCGTC
>DATDJN010000488.1:0-3016 GCA_036520515.1 Rhizobiaceae bacterium | reverse complement strand
CCAGAGCAGGATCAACGCGCCGGCGATCGCCACGACAAGATTGCCGAGGAAGCCGTGGTAATTCAGGTCGAGCACACCTGCGAGCGTCCCGCCGATGAACGACCCGGCAATGCCCACGAGGATGTTGGTGAAGAGGCCGTGATCCCGGTTCATCGCCTTCTCGGCGACATAGCCGGCAAGAAAGCCGATCAGCAGCATGCCGAAGAAGCCGACGCCCGGCATCCCCATGATTCCGACGCTCTGTTCCATCCCGACTCTCCTCTCAGAGGCTGGATCTTTCGTTTGTCGCAACTCCTGAAGGAAAAACGGTTTCGACTTTCCCGGAAATTGCGCGGACCGCAAACCGTCATATAGAGCCTAACGCGCCGACGAAACAGATACGCGCATGCACGGCTCCTATACGTTAAGCGCTCTTCCGTAGGCGTCGAGCACGCTTTCCTTCATGGTTTCCGACAGCGTCGGATGCGGGAAGATCGTGTGGATCAGCTCTTCCTCGGTGGTTGCGAGGTTCATGGCGACGACGAAACCCTGGATCAGTTCTGTGACTTCCGCGCCGACCATATGGGCGCCCAGAAGCTGGCCGGTCTTCTTGTCGAAGATCGTCTTCACCATGCCCTGGTCTTCGCCGAGCGCGATCGCCTTGCCGTTACCGACGAAGGGGAACCGCCCGACGCGGATCTCGCGGCCATCCGCCTTGGCCCTTGACTCCGTCAGGCCGACCGACGCCACCTGCGGGTTGCAATAGGTGCAGCCGGGAATCTTCAGCTTGTCCATCGGGTGGACGTTGGGCAGACCGGCGATCTTCTCGACGCAGACGACCGCCTCGTGCTCGGCCTTGTGGGCGAGCATCGGCGGACCGGCGACGTCCCCTATCGCATAGACGCCGGGCACGTTCGTGCGGCAGTAGCCGTCGATGACGATGGTGCCGCGCTCGACCTTCACGCCCAGCGCTTCCAGGCCGAGGTTCTCGACGTTGCCCTGCACGCCGACGGCCGAGATCATCCGTTCCGCAGTGATCTTCTCGACCTTGCCGTCCTTGAGCTCGACATGCGCGGTGACCGAATCCTTGCCCTTCTCGACCTTCGTCACCTTGGCCTCGAGCAGGATCTTCATGCCCTGCTTCTCGAACTGCTTCTTCGCGAAGGTGGCGATCTCCGTGTCTTCGACCGGCATCACCTGCGGCATGATCTCGACCACAGTCACGTCGACGCCCATGGTGCGGTAGAAGGAGGCGAACTCGATGCCGATCGCGCCCGATCCCATGACCAGCAGCGACTTCGGCATTTCCTGCGGCACCATCGCTTCGAAATAGGTCCAGATCAGCTTGCCGTCGGGCTCGATGCCGGGCAGCGCGCGGGGACGGGCGCCGGTGGCGACGATGATGTGCTTCGCCGTATAGGTGCCCTCGCCCAGCGTGTTCTTGGGCACGGGACCCATCGGCTCCATCGGCTTCTTGGTCGTCTTCGCCACGACGATCTCATTGGGCTTGGTGAGCTTCGCCTCGCCCCAGATGACGTCGACCTTGTTCTTCTTCATCAGGAAGCCGACGCCGTTGTTCATGCGCTGCGCAATGGCGCGCGAACGGTCGACGATCGCCTTGATGTCGGGCGACACTTTCTCGACCGTCAGCCCGTAGTTCTTGGCGTGCTCGGCGTAGTGGAACACTTCCGCGGTGCGCAGCAGTGCCTTGGTCGGGATGCAGCCCCAGTTGGAGCAGATGCCGGCCAGATGCTCGCGCTCTACGATCGCGGTCTTCAAACCGAGCTGCGCGGCGCGGATCGCCGCAATGTAGCCGCCGGGACCGGAGCCGATGATGATGACGTCATAGGAATTGGCCATGGACTTCTCCTGTGGCTCAGAGGTCGAGCATCTTGCGGACAATCGGCGCGAGAGCGCGCCCGATCGCACGCGTATTCTCGGCGTCGAGATGGACGCCGTCGAGCGGCGTGGTGACCGCCACGCTGCCGGCGTCGAAGAAGCCGCAGCCGGTCCGCCCGGCAAGCTCTGCATATTGCCGCGCAAGGGCCTGGGAGGCCTTGTCGCCGCCGGCGAACATCTCCCGGAACTCGGCATTCTCCGTCCGGGTGACGGCTGGCGGAGAGACTAGCAGGATTTTAGGCGCTGGCTCGCCAAGCGGGTAATCGTGGCCGCTCACGATGTCGATCAGGCGCTGCATGCCCTGCCTGGCCGCGACCGGATTGCCGTGGATCCACGGCTTCATGTCGTTGGCGCCGAGCAGGATGACGACGAGGTCGAGCGGCGCATGCGTGGTAAGCACGGTCGGCAGGATACGCGCGCCGTTGCGGTCGGCGCCAGCAAGATTGTCGTCGAAAGCCGTCGTACGGCCGTTGAGGCCTTCGGGGATGACACGGACGCCATCGCCAAGTTCGGCCTGCAGGACGCTCGGCCAGCGATCCTCATAGGCATGGCGCGACGGCCCGACGGCGTTGTAGCCCCAGGTCAGGGAGTCCCCGTAGCAGAGGATGTTCCTGGTCATGCTAGACCAGCATACCCAGCGGGTTCTCGATGTGGCGCTTGAAGGCGCCAAGCAGTTCGGCGCCGAGCGCGCCGTCGACGGCGCGGTGGTCGGTCGACAGCGTCACCGACATGATGGTCGCGACGCTGATCTCGCCCTTCTTGACCACCGCCCGCTGCTCGCCGGCGCCGACCGCCAGGATCGTCGCGTGCGGCGGGTTGATGACGGCGGCAAAATCCTTGATGCCGAACATGCCGAGGTTGGACACGGCCGTGGTGCCGCCCTGGTATTCCTCCGGCTTCAGCTTCTTGGTCCGGGCGCGTGCGGCAAGGTCCTTCATCTCGTTGGCGATCACCGACAGCGTCTTCTCGTCGGCCTGCCGCACGATCGGCGTGATCAGGCCGCCGGGGATGGAGACCGCGACGCCGACATCGGCATGCTTGTGCTGCACCATCGCGGCTTCCGTCCACGACACGTTGGCGGTCGGCACATCGCGCAGCGCCAGCGCCATCGCCTTGATGATCATGTCGTTGACCGAGA
>DATDJN010000487.1:0-9088 GCA_036520515.1 Rhizobiaceae bacterium | reverse complement strand
TAGCGGCCGGTGACGATCTTGTTCTCGTAGAAGGACGCGTCGCCGTCCCCTCCGGCGGCGAGCTTCGCCTGCGCGGCCTTCACCATCTGCGCCCACATGTAGCCGAGCGCCACGAGGCCGAAGAGATGCATGAAATCGGTGGAGGCTGCACCCGCATTGTCGGGCTTCGCCATCGCGTTCTGCATCAGCCACATCGTGGCCGCCTGCAAATCGTTCAGCCCCTTCTTCAGCGCCTTGGTGAAGGGCGCCATGTTTTCGTCGGCTCTGTTCTCCTCGCAGAACTCGCCAACCTCCTTGAAGAACGCCTGCACGGCGCGGCCGCCATGCATCGGCAGCTTGCGGCCGACGAGGTCGAGCGCCTGGATGCCGTTGGCGCCCTCGTAGATCATGGCGATGCGGGAGTCGCGCACGAACTGGCTCATGCCGTGCTCTTCGATATAGCCGTGGCCGCCGAACACCTGCTGCGCCGAGACGGCATGCTCGAAACCCTTGTCGGTCAACACGCCCTTGACGATCGGCGTCATCAGCCCGAGCAGGTCGTTGGCCGCCTGCGCGTCCTTCTCGTCGGGCGAACGGTGCGAGATGTCGGACTGCAGCGCCGTCCACAGTGCCAGCGCGCGGCCGGCCTCGTTGAACGACTTCATCGTCATCAGCGAACGCCTGATGTCGGGATGGACGATGATCGGATCGGCCTTTTTGTCAGGCGCCTTCGGCCCGGACAGCGAGCGGCCCTGCAGACGCTCCTTCGCATAGGCGGCAGCACCCTGGTAGGCGGCCTCGCCAACCGCCAGGCCCTGCAGGCCGACGCCGAGGCGGGCCTCGTTCATCATGGTGAACATGGCCTTCAGGCCGCCATTCTCCGCGCCGAGCAGCCAGCCCGTCGCCCCGTCATAGTTCATGACGCAGGTCGAATTGCCGTGGATGCCCATCTTCTCCTCGATCGAGCCGCAGGAGACGGCGTTGCGCTCGCCCGGCTCGCCCGAAGCGTCGAGCAGAAACTTCGGCACCACGAACAGCGAGATGCCCCTGGTACCTTCCGGCGCGCCCTCGATGCGGGCAAGCACCAGATGGACGATGTTGTCGGCCATGTCGTGCTCGCCGGCCGAGATGAATATCTTCTGCCCGGATATCCGGTGGCTGCCGTCGCCGGCGGGCACCGCCTTGGTGCGCAGGAGGCCGAGATCGGTGCCGCAATGCGGCTCGGTCAGGTTCATGGTGCCGGTCCATACGCCCTCCACCATCTTCGGCAGCCACATCGCCTTCTGCTCGTCCGTGCCGTGCGTGATGATCGCGGCGATCGCCCCCTGGGTCAGGCCGGGATACATCATGAGCGCCATGTTGGCGGAGATCATGTATTCGGACACTGCGGTATGAACGGCATAGGGCAGGCCCTGCCCGCCGAATTCGACCGGCGCCGCAAGTCCCAGCCAGCCGCCCTGGCGGTATTCGTCGAACGCCTCCTTGAAGCCCCTGGGCGTCGTGACCGAGCCGTCCTGGTGGCGCACGCAGCCCTCGAGGTCGCCGACACGGTTCAGCGGCTGGATGACATTCTCGGCGAGCTTCGCGCCCTCGCCGAGAATCGCCTCAAGCACGTCGTCGGAGGCGTCGGCGAAGCCTGGAAGGTTGGAGTAGCGCTGGTAGCCGAGGACATCGTTGAGCACGAAGAGCGTGTCGCGCACGGGGGCCGCATAGGTCGGCATCTCATCCTCCAGGACATGTCTTGCGGCGGGGCCTTCGAGCGGGCATCGCGGCCTCCTCGCAGGCTATAGCCGCCGCTTCGGGAACGTCACCCTAGAATATTGACGTTTACGCAAACGTCAATATTTCGTCGCAGCAAAATCCACGCTTATCGGTCCGGCCGGGAATCGGCAGGCACGCCTCCGCAGGAAATCCGTGCCGAAAGGGCCTTCGATCGCCCGATCGCGCGGAATTTAGCCGGCGCGACCGGACGATCCCGCGCCCGGCGTCACGGCGACGCTGGGTCCCGCGCCTTCTTCGGATCGACGGGCGCGAACCGGGTTTGCGCGGAGAACATGGAAAAGGCGGCGCGATCGAATCGCGCCGCCTTGCAAATTCGCCGATCCGAGCCTGACTCAGGCGGCGGTCGGAGCCGCAGTGCGCTCGGCCAGGAGCTTGCGCACGGTCGCCATCGTGTCGGAAAGGTCCGTGATCGCCTCGTCGATCGCGGCGCGCTGCTTCTGCAGGCGCGCGAGCTGCTTCTCGGACTTGTCGAGCGTGAGGCGCAACTGCTTGGTGTTGGCGCCCTTCGGATCGTACAGGTCCATGATCTGCTTCACGTCGCGCAGCGAGAAGCCGACCTTGCGGCCGAGCATGATAAGCTTGAGCCGGGCCTTGTCCCGACGGCTATAGAGCCGGGTCGAGCCTTCGCGCTTCGGGCTGATCAGGCCCTTGTCCTCGTAGAATCGCAGCGTGCGCAAGGTCACGCCGAAGGTCTTCGCCATCTCCCCGATGCGGGTATATTCCTCCTGCATCTCGGAAACGGCATCGTCGTTGCTGGGCACGGCTTCGCCGGCCTGATTGAATGTCATCATCACTGAGCTTTCCCCGTTGGGCGCCGGGAGAGCGCCTGACCGGAAGCAGCGGGGTGGACTTCCGGCCATGGTTTCGACAAATGCACCGTAAGCCCGCGCCGAAGCGCCCTTACGTTAAGGGCAGCCCTATAGTCCCGCCGTTTTCGCGATGCAAGCGGCTTTGGGTTACAGATGTATGCGGCAGTTTGTTCCATCCCGAATGCCCCTTTTCCGCCTCGATATCGGGCTTGCGGCTCGAAATTTTTACGAAGCTTGCCAATTCGTAAACGTGGTTAACGCCTTGTTTACCACGTTCGGGGAATGGTGCGCAGGTCGGACCGCCGTTGCTATGTAACGATTTGTTCACGGCTCTGCGGAGCGAGGGCTCGCGCCGGGAAGCAGGCTAGCGCCGCTGATCGCGGCGCGCCCGTCCGACAGGGGAAATTGCGGGAACTGGTCCTGGCCAGTCAAAGGCGAACGGGCGTTTCGATGAACAGCAAGCGATCCTACCTCGACGCAGTCAACACCGGCCGGCAGAGACGATCCTATGCCTCGCTGGAGCAGCTCAACCGGTCGCTCGACACGCTGGAACAGCGGATCGAACGCAACCGCGAGGAAACGGCCAACCATGGCCGCCAGTCGCAGCGCAGCGCCGCCGCTCCCGGCCAGGGCTTCGAGACCCAGACCGCCAACCCGCACGGGCCGGAGCCTCGCAGCGCCTACGAGCAGCCCTACCGGTCGATCGCCCGCGATATCGAACGCGTGCGCAAGGAGGAGGACGGCGTCGCCGCCTTCGGCAAGATCGCCGGCGAGCTCAAGGGGCTGCGCGAGGAACTGCGCCACCAGATGGCGTCGAGCCTGCGCCGCGAGTTCGACACGCTGCGCAACGATTTCCAGCATAGCCACGCCACCGGCGGCGAGGCGGTGGGCAAGCTTGGCCTCGACCTCGAGCGGCTGTCTGGAGCCATCCATTCGATCGGCGACCGCGCCGACGACAAGACCATCAACATGCTGAGGCTGGAGATCGAGCAGATGAAGTCGGCGCTCGATTCGCTGGCGCGCGAGGAGACGGTGCGTTCCGTCGACCGCCGCTGGGACGCCTTCGACCAGCGCTTCAACGATTTCGAGCACCGCCTGTCGGCCGGCACGGAAGAACGGGCGAACAGCGCCGAGCTCGCCGCGCTGACCGACCGCATCGAGCAGATCAGCCAGGCGGTAGGCAACCTGCCGCAGTCGCCGTCCTTCTCCTCGCTGGAGGAGAAGGTGCGCACGCTAGCCGGCGCGCTCGACCATTTCATCGAGCAGCAGGGCGGCCGCGCGACGCAGACCTTCGCCCATATCGAGGAGCGGCTCGACGAGATTTCCCGAGCCATCGTCAGCGCCACGGTTGCCGTCCAGCAGCAGCATGTCGATCCCGAGCCGTTCGAGCGGATCGAGGCGCGCATCTCGGCGCTTGCCCGGCAGATCGAGGAAGTCGCCGAGGATCGCGCCGGCGAAGAGGTGATGGAGCACCTGCAGTCGCTGTCGCGGCGGGTCGACGATCTGGCCACGCGCGCTGCCGTGCCGGACGATGCGATCGAACGGCTCGCCTACCAGATCTCGGTCATCGCCGACAAAGTCGACCACGCGCCGAAAGTCCCTGACGTCGGCGACATCTTCTCCGGTATCGAGCAACGCTTCGACGTGCTGTCGAGCCTCTTCGAGCGCCGCCAGGATGACGCGCTCGAACAGGGCAACGTGCTCTTCCGCGAACTGGAGCGGCGCCTGAACGACGTCGCGGAACGGTTCGAGCAGCGCCAGGCGGAAGCGGCGCTCGACACCACTTCCATCATGAAAGCGATCGACCAGCGCTTCTCCGCCTTCGCGGAGACGCTGGACAGCGGCAGGCGCGACGGCCTTGGCGAGGAGGCTATCCGGGGCCTGGAGACCAGGCTGGAAGGCATCTCCAGGCGTCTCGACCAGTCGGCCAGCCATTTCGCAGGCGTCGATCCCGATCTGGTGAAGAGCCTCGAGGCGCAGGTCGCAGGCCTGACCGCGCATCTCGCCAAGCCAAGCGCGCCGCTGCCGGAATTCGTCGACATTTCGCCGCGGCTGAAGGAGATCGAGAGGACGATCGCCGACAGCCGCGAATCGGTCCTGGAGGCGGCGCGGACCATCGCGGAGAATGCGGCCCGCTCGCTTGCCATCAGCCAGCCGGTCGTCGCATCGGGCTTCGCGGACGAGCTGAAGGCGCTGGAGGACCTCACGCGGCGCTCCGACGAGCGCAACTCCAAGACCTTCGAGGCCATCCACGACACGCTTCTCAAGATCGTCGACCGCATGACCTCGCTCGAGCAGGATGCGCATGGCCCGGCCCGCAAGCTGGAGCTTCGCGATGCGCCCTCGATCGATGCGGATGGCATCTTCGCCGACGCCGACGAACCCGTCGAGGTTGCTCCCCCTGCGGTCGTCGAGCGTACGCCCGCACAGGCCGCGGCCGCCGCCGCCATCGCCGCGCTGGGATCCGAGCGTCCGGCCGAAGAGGAGCAGGGCACGAGCCGCGTCCGCTCCATGCTCGGCGGCCTTTCGCGCGCCTTCAGCAAGAAGAACGCACCGCCGGAGCCGCCGCTCGCGGGCTCCGTCCCGTCAGAGCCGACCATGAACATGGCTCCGACCGAGGATCTCGACACGCCGCTCGATCCGAAGCTCGCCAACCGGCCGCTGGAGCCGGGCTCCGGCGCGCCCGACCTCAACGCCATAATGCGGCGCGTGCGCGACGAGCGCAGCCAGCCGGTTCGCACGAGCGAAACCGACGCCGGCAAGTCCGACTTCATCGCTGCGGCGCGCCGCGCCGCGCAGGCCGCGGCCGCCGAAGCCAACGTCAACAAGCGCAAGTCCGACGTCGGCACGCCGGTCAAGGCGTTGAGACTGGGCGACATGCTGAAATCCCGCCGCAAGTCGCTCCTGCTGGCCGCGACCGCGATCATGACGACGCTTGCCCTGCTGCAACTCGGCAAGCCCTTCGTGAACGACGCCATGCAGGTGGCGGGCCTCGGCGAAACGGCGCCGGCCCCGGCAGACGTCGACGCCACGCCGCTCGGCAGCACGGCGAGCGCCGCGCAGGCGATGGCGGCGGCGGCCGCCCCCGTTCCGGCCGACGACAGGCAGGCGACCTATGCGTCGCTGCCGATGGACGCGGCGGGGAAACGCGTAGAATCGGCGCAGACCGACGTGATGTCCACCGAGGCTACCCATATCGGCGGAATTCCGTCGGAGGACCTCGCCATGGACGGCATCCCCATGGACGCGATGGCGATGGACGGCGTGCAGGTTGCCGCCATCGCGCCGGTCGAGCACATCATCGATGCGGCGTCCGCATCTGTCCCCGCAGTTCCGATCGCGATTCCGGCCGAGGCCGGCCCGCTGCCGCTGCGCGAGGCCGCCGCCGCGGGCGATGGCAAGGCGCTGTTCGAGGTCGCCACCCGCTACGCGGAAGGCCGCGGCGTCAAGGCCGACATGGCCGAAGCCGCGAAATGGTACGAGCGGTCGGCCGAGGCCGGCTTCGCGCCCGCCGAATACCGCATCGGCAACATGTACGAGAAGGGCACCGGCGTGACGCGCGACGTCGCCAGGTCGCGCGACTGGTATGAGAAGGCGGCCGAGAAGGGCAACGCCAGCGCCATGCACAACCTGGCCGTGCTCTATGCAATGGGAGCCGACGGCCAGACCGACAACGACGCCGCCGCCATGTGGTTCATCAAGGCCGCCGAGCTCGGGGTCAAGGACAGCCAGTTCAACCTCGGCATCCTCAGCGCCAAGGGCGTCGGCATGAAGCAGAGCCTGGAGGAGGCCTACAAGTGGTTCGCGCTGGTCGCCAAGACCGGAGACAAGGATGCCGCCAACAAGCGCGACGAAATCGCCAACGCGCTGCGTCCCGAGCAACTGGAGCGCGCCCGCGCCGCCACCGAACTGTGGAAGCCGAGGGCGCTCGACCCGCAGGCGAACACCGTCGACATCCCCGACGCCTGGCAGGAAGACGCAACGAAGACCGCCGGCATCGACATGAAGAAGGCGGTCCAGAACATCCAGGCGATCCTCAACAAGAAGGGCTACGAGGTCGGCAATCCCGACGGCGTGATGGGCGGCAGGACGAAAGCCGCGATCGCCCAGTTCCAGAAGGACAACGGCATGGCGCCGACCGGCGAGATCGACGAGACGCTGGTCAAGGCGCTGGTCGCCCGCAAATAGGCGCGCCGACGTCGCATACCGGCTGGCCAGGGCCGGTAACGTCTGGTTTAACTGATTGAGATATAATTTATTTCTACAAAACCGGTGAGGTTTGACTTCGCCGCATTGTCGGCGCAAGTGCTGGCTATCCCGCCTCTGCCATCCTGCTGCATCGGCGGGCGAGGCTATTGGGACGAGTCGGGTGGGCATCTATCTGCCGATCGCTGAACTGTCGGTGAACCTGTTCGTGCTGCTCGCAATGGGCGCCGCGGTCGGGTTCCTGTCCGGCATGTTCGGGGTCGGCGGCGGCTTCCTGATCACGCCGCTCCTGATCTTCTACAATATCCCTCCCGCCATCGCGGTCGCCACCGGCGCGAACCAGGTCGTCGCCTCCTCCTTCTCCGGCGCGCTGTCGCACATGAAGAAGCGGTCGATCGACTTCAAGCTGGGCACGGTGCTGCTCGCGGGAGGCGTGGTCGGCTCGACCATCGGCATCTGGGTCTTTGCGCTGCTGCGCAGCCTCGGCCAGCTCGATCTGCTGATCTCCCTGCTCTACGTCGTAATGCTCGGAACGGTCGGCGGGCTGATGCTGTTCGAAAGCGTGCGGGCCATCCGCCGCACGCGCGACGGCGCCGCCCCCACCCTGAAGAAGTCCGGCCAGCACAACTGGATCCATCGGCTGCCGCTGAAGATGCGCTTCCGCGCCTCCAAACTCTTCGTCAGCGTGATCCCCGTCGTCGGGCTCGGCGCCGGCATCGGCTTCCTGTCGTCGATCATGGGCGTCGGCGGCGGCTTCATCATGGTTCCGGCGCTCATCTATCTGCTCAAGGTGCCGACCAACGTCGTCGTCGGCACCTCGCTCTACCAGATCATCGTCGTTTCCGCCTACACCACCATCGTCCACGCTTCGACCAACCATACGGTCGACGTGGTCCTCGCCTTCATGCTGATGGTCGGCGGCGTGGCCGGCGCGCAATATGGCGCCAAGGCCGGGCAGCGGCTGCGCGGCGAGCAGTTGCGCGCGCTGCTGGCGCTGCTGGTGCTGGCCGTGGCGCTGAGGCTCGCCTTCGACCTCTTCGTCAAGCCGCCGTCCGTCTATTCTCTTGCCACGCCGGGCTTCTGAGATGGCGCGGCTCTTCCCCGGAGCATTGCTCCTCGCCTTGTCCGCCTTCGCCGCACTGGCAGTCATGGCGCTGTTCCCCACTCCACCGGCCCTCGCGCAGGACGACCTGGAAGGCCTGGTCGAGCGCCCGGCACAGGGCGGCGGCCCGCCCCAGCTGGAGGGACCGCAGCAGCCGACCCCCAATCCGGAATCGATCCAGATCGGCCTTTCGACCAACCGCGTGACGATCACCGCCGACTTCGACGGCGCCGACCTGACGATCTTCGGATCCGTCGACAATTCCGATCCGCTGGTCGCCCGGCAGGGCCGCTACGACGTCATCGTCGTGCTCGAGGGTCCGCCCCAGGACGTCGTCGTGCGCCGCAAGGAGCGCGTGCTTGGCGTGTGGGTCAACATGGAGTCCGAGACGTTCACCAACGTGCCGGTCACCTATTCGGTGGCGACGACGCGCCAGCCGCAGGACATCACCGGTCCCGACAGCTACAAGCGGCTTTCACTCGGCGCCGACAACCTGCACATCGAGCCGCTCGACCGCGGCGGAAATCCGCAGACGATCGATGAGTTCCGGCAGGCGCTGCGCGAGCGCAAGGCTGTCGCGGGCCTCTTCAACATGCGCGTCGGCGGCGTCGAGTTCCTCTCGCAGAGCCTGTTCCGGGCGTCGCTGCCGCTGTCGCCCAGCGTGCCGGTCGGCACGTACAAGGCCCGTGCCTTCCTGTTCAAGAACGGCCTCTTCATCAAGGAAAGCTCCGCGCAGCTCTCGATCGTCAAGTCGGGCTTCGAGCAGACCATCTATCGCTTCTCCACCAACCACGGCTTCAGCTACGGCATCCTGGCGACGCTGCTCGCGGTGGTGACGGGATGGCTCGGACGGATCGTGTTCCGGAAGGATTAGCCGGGCCTCAGCATCGCGCCCGATATGGCGAACACCTTGCTGGCGCCGATCATGTAGGCGATCAGCCCGTCTTCACGGAACAGCCCCGCATAGGCGCGGTCGAGCACATTGAGCGAGCCGGTATACTCGCCGAAGGCCGGCATGACGATACGCTCGCCGTCGGTGGCGAAGCAGCGGCGACGCACGGAGCGGCCGCGCTGCACGATGCGCGCGCAAGGGTGCAGGTGCCCTGCGATCTCGCCGGGAGGAGATTTTTTCGACGGTTCGTGCCGGAACGTCAGCGCGCCAACGGCCAGCGCCTCGACCGTGTCGCCGGGCAGGCCCGCCGGCGGCTGC
>DATDJN010000486.1:0-7694 GCA_036520515.1 Rhizobiaceae bacterium | reverse complement strand
CGCGGTGGCGTGAACAAGTATGCGCCTATCCTTGCCCTTGCAAAGGGGCGAGGATAGCGCCGGCGCATTCGGCCGAAGGCCGAGCCCGCGACTGCGGGCGAAAACTACGCCGCCTTCTTCTTCGGCTGTATCAACCCGCGTTCGACCATGAGTTCGGCGATCTGGATGGCGTTCAGCGCCGCGCCCTTGCGCAGATTGTCGGAGACGATCCACATCGACAGGCCGTTCTCGACGGTCGAATCCTCGCGGATGCGCGAGATGAAGGTGGCGTCCTCGCCGGCCGATTCCAGCGGCGTGATGTAGCCGCCGTCCTCGCGCTTGTCCAAGACCTGGCAGCCCGGCGCCTCGCGCAGGATGTCGCGCGCCTCGTCGGCCGTGATCGGCTTCTCGAACTCTATGTTGACGGCTTCCGAATGGCCGATGAAGACCGGCACGCGCACGCAGGTGGCGGTGAGCTTGATCTTGGGGTCGAGCATCTTCTTGGTCTCGGCCACCATCTTCCACTCTTCCTTGGTGTAGCCGTCCTCCATGAACACGTCGATGTGCGGGATGACGTTGAAGGCGATGCGCTTGGTGAACTTCTTGGCCTCGACCGGGTCGGCGACGAAAACCGCGCGGGTCTGCGTGAAGAGCTCGTCCATGCCTTCCTTGCCGGCGCCGGAGACCGACTGGTAGGTGGCGACGACGACGCGCTTGATGGTCGCCACGTCATGCAGCGGCTTCAGCGCCACGACGAGTTGCGCCGTCGAACAGTTCGGGTTGGCGATGATGTTCTTGCGGGTAAAGTTCGCGATCGCCTCCGGGTTCACTTCGGGAACGATCAGCGGAACGTCCTGGTCGTAGCGAAACGCCGACGAGTTATCGATGACCACGCAGCCCTGCTTGCCGATCTTCGGCGACCATTGCTTCGATACCTCGCCGCCGGCCGACATCAGGCAGATATCGGTGTCCGAAAAGTCGTACTGGGCGAGGTCCTTCACCTTCAGCGTGCGATCGCCATAGGATACTTCGGTACCCTGGCTGCGGCGCGAGGCGAGCGCTACCACCTCATCGGCCGGAAAACCGCGCTCTTCGAGGATGTTGAGCATCTCGCGGCCGACATTGCCGGTGGCGCCGGCGACTGCAATCTTGAAACCCATGTAACTTCTCCTGCCCCTCGCGCCTGTTGCTTTCTGGAGGAACCCGCCGACCGGCGCGGGCCTCGTCTCCCCGGGCCAGACCCGGGAGGGACGGTAAGGCCAAGGGAGATCAGACCGTTTTCGCGGTCGTTTTGGTGGTGATCGTTTTGGCCGTAGTGGTGCTGGACAGGAAAGGCACGCCGACACGCCCAGCCCAATGGTTCGCCTTGAGCGATCCGCCGTGGCCGGGGAAGTCGAGTGCAAAGAGCGCCATCATCAGGCCGCGCATCGTAGAAATCCCGTTCTGGCTGGCTTTTACCGCGAATCCGCAAATAGTCAATCTGACGGCCAGACGCCAGCACGCTCATCCGGAAGTGATTTGGAGCGGGGCGGCCGTCGCCGTAGTTTCTGACCGGGCGGCAGGCGAAGGAGGAAGCCATGGCGATTTCGAGACGCGTGCTGATGTCGGGCGGCGGCGCCGCGAGCCTGGCGCTGCTGGCCGCCGGGCCGGCCCTTGCCCATCACGGCTGGTCGTGGACCGAGGACGGCTTCTTCCAGCTCGAAGGCATCATCACGGCGATCTATATCGGCAATCCGCATGCGACGCTGGACGTCGATGTCGAGGGCGACATCTGGCGCGTCGAACTGGCGCCTCCGTCGGCCACCATCCGCGCCGGCTTCACCGATGAAGCCGCCAAGGTCGGCGACGAGGTGACGGCGATCGGCAACCGCTCGCGCGCCGACACGGAGAAGCGGATGAAGGCGGTGCGCATCACCGTCAACGGCAAGACCTACGACGTATATCCAGGCCGCGCACCCGGCTGACGGCGGTCGCCCACGCATGGAGTTCCTCCAGGACATCGAGCAGCTCGGGCCGGTGCGGTTGCTGAAAAGCTCCTTTCTCGCCTACCCGATCGTCAACGCCTTGCACATCGCCGCGGTCGGAACGCTGTTCGGCAGCGTGCTGCTGATGGATTGTTCGGTGCTCGGCGTCATCCGCTCCATCCCGCGCGAGAGATTGGTGGCGCTGTTGAGGCGCGTCGCCCTCGTTGCTTTTATCGTCGCCCTTCTGACCGGACTGACGCTGTTCTCGATCCAGGCGACGAATTATGTGCGCAACCCTGCCTTCCTCGCCAAACTCGGCCTGATCGTGCTCGCGGCGCTCAATTTTCTGGCTTTCACAGCGCTGGACAGAAGGAGGACGGTGCAAGGAACATCATTGGCGCTTCGTGTCCTTGCCGTCGTGTCGCTCCTCGCTTGGAGCGGCGTGCTTCTGGCCGGACGGTTCATCGGCTTCGTACAGGGCTGATCGGGCACCGTGTCCTCGCCGACGCCGTCGACGTCCTGCCCTCAAGCTGACGCTCCGGCGGGAACCAAAACCCGCCGCGCGCATTTGGGTTTGGCCACTCGAATGGCAGGCGGGCGATGCTGGCCGGTTTCGAGCGGAGGAATTTTCTATGCCGGACGTATCTGCCGGATCCGTCGCGGCCTTTGGGGAACCCACGTAGGTCGGGTTCCTTCCCTGAGGAAGCCTTACTGTGACCTTTTCCCTTGTCCAACTGTTTCGATCCTACCGATCTGCAAATCCGCGCCCGCCCCGCAGGCCGAAGCTCAGCAATTCAGACGCCGACGCTGTTTGGCAGGAATGCCTCGACCGGGACATCTACGGCGCCAACACGCCGGACTATTCATTCCATTCCAGGCGCACCGCCGTGCGGCGGGGCTCCCCTGAGCAACCCATACCGAACCGGCACTGATGCGCATTGCACAGGTTGCGCCGCTCCACGAGCCCGTCCCGCCGCAACTCTACGGCGGTACCGAGCGCATCGTGTCGTTCCTAACGGAGGGTCTCGTCCGCCGGGGCCATCGGGTGACGCTGTTTGCCAGTGGGGAATCAGTGACCGCGGCACAACTGGCGGCAACGAGGCCGCGTGCGCTGCGACTCGACCCCGGGCTTCAATCGGCGACCGCCGCGCACCTCAGGATGCTCTCGGAGGTCAGGCGCCGCGCCCACGAGTTCGACGTCATCCACGTGCATCTGAGCCACTTCATCCATTTCCCCGTCCTGTCCGACGTGGCGGAAAAGACGGTGACGACGCCGCATGGCCGACTGGACTACGCCGACCTGCCGGGTGCATACGCTTGCTGGCCCTGCTTCCCGATGATCTCGATCTCGAAGCGGCAGCGCCAGCCGCTCGCCAATGCGCGATGGGTGGGCAACGTCTATCACGGCTTGCCCCTGGAGCTTTTCCCGCGACGCCCCCGGGGCCGTGGGGATTACCTTGCCTTCCTCGGCCGCGTGTCGCGAGACAAGCGGCCGGACCGGGCGATCGAAATCGCACGGCGCGCCGGCATGAAGCTGAAGATCGCCGCCAAGATCGGCGAGGACGACGACCACTATTTCAAGGAAACGGTCAAGCCATTGCTCGGCCACGATGTCGAATTCATCGGCGAGGTGGACGAGGAGGCCAAGATCGATTTCCTGTCGAATGCCGCCGCGCTGCTTTTCCCCATCGATTGGCCGGAGCCGTTCGGCCTAGTCGTCATCGAGGCCATGGCTTTCGGCGTGCCGGTGGTCGCCTGGCGGGAAGGGGCGATGCCCGAGATCGTCGACGAGGGAGAGACAGGCTTCGTCGTCGATTCGATCGAGGCTGCGGTGGAGGCGGTGGCGAGATGCCAGGAGCTCGACCGCGCCCATGTCCGGGAGGTTTTCGAGCGCCGCTTCTCGGCCGAGCGGATGGTCTCCGACTACGAGGCGATCTACCGGGCGCTGTCCGGCGCCAAGGGCGAGGCCCGGAACGAGACCGGGGAACTGGCCGGGACGCTCGCCCTGTCCGATCGTTCTTGAGGATTCCATGACGGCTGGAACAGCAGAAGCGGTGGAACCGCGCGCAATCGACGAACGGCAGCTCGATCCGGCAGTGGCGCTGGCCGCACTGGACGATGCCAGTCCGCGCGAACCGCAGCGCCAGTTCGCCCTGAAGCACGAGGACTGCTTCATCGTCGCCGACGCGCATGGCGACATAAGGGGCGTCGGAGACGGGCTGTTCATCAACGACACCCGTGTCCTGTCCTTCTTCCGGCTGATCGTGACCGGCCAGCAGCCGTCACTGCTCGGCGCCTCGCTCTCGCAGGACAACATCCTCTTCACCGCCAATCTCAGCAACCGCGGACGCGCGGTCGAGGGCTTGCCGCATGGCGTGATCCACATCGAGCGCAGCCGCTTCCTGTGGCAGGAGCGGCTTTACGAGCGCGTGACGGTCACCAACTATTGGGGGCGCAGCCTGAAAGTGCCGCTGCGCTTCGAATTCGCCGCCGACTTCCGCGACATGTTCGAGGTGCGCGGCTCGACGCGCAGCCGGCGCGGGCAGTCGCGCGAGGCGGAGGCGGACGAGCGCGCGGTGCGTTTTCGTTACGAGGGTCTCGACGGGCTCGCCAGGGAATCGGTTATCGCCTTCTCCGAGCAACCGGCGGCGCTGACCTATGAGAGTGCGGACTTCTCTTTCGAAGTCGCGCCCCGGACGCGAAGATCGATCTACGTCGAGGTCGGCGCCGCGTCGGCCGAGCCGTCACGCGAGCGTTTCCGCGCGGCTGCCGCACGAGCCCGGTATGCGATGCGCTCGAAGCGCCGGCTGGGCGCAACAGTGCAAAGTTCGGGTCGCGTGTTCAACCACTGGCTGGTCCGCGCGCGGGCGGATATCGCGTTGCTGACCACCGACCTCGAGACCGGGCCATACCCCTACGCCGGCATCCCCTGGTTCTCCACGGCGTTCGGCCGAGACGGCGTCATCTCTGCGCTGCAGATGCTCTGGCTGGACCCCAGCCTGGCGCGCGGCGTGCTCACTTTCCTGGCCCACCACCAGGCGACGGAGACGGCGCCTTTCAGCGATTCCGAACCGGGCAAGATCATGCACGAGACACGCAAGGGCGAGATGGCCGCACTGCGCGAGCTGCCATTCGGGCGCTATTACGGCGGCGTCGACACGACGCCGCTCTACATCTACCTCGCCACCGCCTATGCGCAGCGCATGGGCGATACAAAATTCATAGATGGCCTCTGGCCCTCCCTGCTTGCCGCCACGGCGTGGATCGAGGTGGCGGCCCGGCGCTCGCCCGACGGCTTCGTCACCTACCAGCGGGCTGCCGGCACCGGTCTGTCGAACCAGGGCTGGAAGGATAGCCAGGACGCCGTCTTCCACGCGGACGGCCGGATGCCCGCCGGCCCCATCGCTCTGGTCGAGGTTCAGGGCTATGTCTTCGCCGCCCTGCAGGGGATGGCCGAGCTTGCCCGCCGGCGCGGCGAGGACGAACTGGCCGCCGGCTGGGCCGAACGGGCGGAAATGCTGCGCGCCGCGGTTGAGGCCCGCTTCTGGATGGAAGAGGCCGGCTGCTACTGTATCGCCATCGACGGCAATGGCGACCAATGCGCGGTGCGTGCATCGAATGCCGGCCACCTGCTGTTTGTCGGCCTGCCCGGCCCGGACCGGGCAAAGCGGGTGATCGAGCAATTGCTCTCCGGCCATTTCTACAGCGGCTGGGGCATACGCACGCTGGCCGACGACGAGCCGCTGTTCAACCCGATGTCCTATCACAACGGCTCGATCTGGCCCCACGATACGGCGATCTGCAGCGCCGGCGTGTCGCGTTACGGCGGACGCGACGCGGTGGTCAGGCTGACCAGCAGCATGTTCGAGGCCGCCGTGCAGTTCCAGATGCGGCTGCCGGAGCTGTTCTGCGGCTTCCCGCGCTCTCCTGGCGAGGCGCCGGTCGCCTATCCCGTCGCCTGCCTGCCGCAGGCCTGGTCGGCCGGCGCGCCTTTCATGCTGCTGCAGGCCTGCCTCGGCATTCGCGTCGATGGCTGGGCGGGCGAGATTGTCGTTGACCGGCCGCGCTTGCCGATCGGCATCGACAGCCTGACCGTGCGCAGGCTGAGCGTCGGCCAGGTGGCCGTGGACGTGCATTTCCACAGGGTCGGCGACCGGGTCGCCTGCTACCTGGACCGGCAGCACGAAGGGCTGGCTCCGCTCATCGTCAGATCGTGATGGAACCATGCTGCATCGCAGCGGTTAGTCCCAAGCCGCGAAATGTCCGCGGCTAATCTGGGACGGGAAATGACATCGCAACTATCGATGAATGCGCTCTGGTTTATCGTATTCGGCAGCTTCGCACTTTCCTCGGTTGCCTTCATTCTGACAGTCAGAAAATCGATGCGCGGGACCGCTCCTCGCGAGACGCCCAGCGCGACGCTTGCCCCCTTGCGCGAGACACAGCGGCTGACCACGGCGGACGACGCGCTCGTGCAATGGTCGCCCGAGATGTTGCGGCAGATCCTGCAGACCGAATTGCCGGACGGCGACCTCATCGTGGTGTCCAACCGAGAGCCCTATGTGCATGAACGGATCCGCGACCGAATCCAGCTGCATGTGCCCGCCAGCGGTCTGGTTTCGGCGCTCGAGCCCATCACGCGTACCTGCGCCGGCACCTGGATCGCGCATGGCAGCGGTTCGGCCGACATGGAAACGGTCGACGCGAACGACCGCGTGGCGGTGCCTCCATCCAATCCCGCCTATACGCTGAGGAGGGTCTGGCTCGGGGAAGAGGAGTACAAGGGCTACTATTCCGGCTTCGCCAACGAGGGGCTCTGGCCGCTTTGCCACATTGCCTTCACAAGGCCGATCTTCCGCGCCGCCGACTGGGAATGCTACCAGGCCGTAAACCGCAAGTTCGCCGATGTCGTGCTGCAGGAGGTCAAGACCGAGCGGCCGGTCATCCTCATCCAGGATTATCACTTCGCGCTGTTGCCGCGGCTGATACGCGAGAAGCTTCCAGAGGCGGTCATCATCACCTTCTGGCACATCCCATGGCCGAATGCCGAAATGTTCAGCGTCTGCCCATGGCGCGACGAAATCCTGGACGGCCTGCTCGGCAGCTCGATCCTCGGCTTCCACATCCAGCTTCACTGCAACAACTTCGTCGACAGCGTCGACCGGTTTATCGAGTCGCGCATCGACCGGGAGGATTCGTCCGTCTCCTATCGCGGCAACGTCACCGCGGTGCATCCCTATCCAATCTCGATTGAATGGCCGGAGGAGCGGCGGCCTTCCAGCAGCAGCCCCAGAGAGCGCATCTTCCAGAAGCATGGGCTGCCCGCCGACATGAAGATGGCGCTCGGGGTAGAGCGTCTCGACTACACCAAAGGAATACTCGACCGCTTCCACGCGCTGGACGAATTCTTCCAGCAGCATTCGGACTGGATCGGCCGCGTCGTCTTCCTGCAAGTGGCCGCGCCCAGCCGCAGCGCGCTTCCCTCCTACAGCGGGCTGCACAAGGAATGCCAGCGCCTCGTCGACGAGATCAACGGGCGCTACGGCCGCGACGGGTACCAGCCGGTCATCCTGCTCGACCAGCATCATGACCAGCCGGAACTCTTCGAGCTGTATCGGGCAGCCGATCTCTGCGTCGTCTCCAGCCTGCATGACGGAATGAACCTCGTCGCCAAGGAGTTTGTCGCCGCGCGCGACGACGAGCAGGGCGTGCTGGTGCTCTCCACCTTCGCCGGCGCCTCCCGCGAACTGC
>DATDJN010000485.1:0-6204 GCA_036520515.1 Rhizobiaceae bacterium | reverse complement strand
GGACTTCGACGCCATCGACGATCTGCTGATCGACACGGGTGCGGCGCTCGAATGCCTCCCGCAGGTGGCGATCACGGACGAGGCAGCGCAGAAGATCAGGCTCGGCAACCCGGTCATCATCCGCGGTCGCGACGCGCCGGTGGAAGCCGACGAGGCTTGCGCCACCGCGCGCGGACGGCTGGTGGCCATCGGCGCCATCGAGGCCGGCATGTTCAAGCCCAAGCGGGTGTTCGTCGGTTGAGGCGTCTGGTCGGGCCGAAATGAGCCGACAAATCCGCTCTGGCTTTTCCCCGGAATTTCGCCTATATGCGCCGCATCATCGCGCCCGAAAGCAAAGCTTCGGCTAATTCCCGCGCGTTGCAATCACTGGCCCCTGCTGGACGACATCCCGGCTGTGGGCGTCCTGTTCCTCACATCAGAAAGGAAGAATCCGATGTCGATTACTGCCGAGCGCAAGCAGGCCCTTATGGCCGAATTTGCAACCGCAAAAGGCGACACTGGGTCGCCTGAAGTACAGGTTGCAGTGCTTTCCGAGCGCATCAAGAACCTGACCGAGCATTTCAAGGACCACAAGAAGGATAACCATTCCCGCCGTGGCCTGCTCGCGCTGGTTTCGCAGCGCCGCAGCCTGCTTGACTACCTCAAGCGCAAGGACGAGGCCCGTTATTCGACCCTGATCGACAGGCTGGGCCTTCGCCGCTAGCACTTCGGCCGGCGCGCCTCGGCGCGCCGG
The DNA here is from genome assembly GCA_036520515.1 of Rhizobiaceae bacterium. Lineage (GTDB taxonomy): Bacteria > Pseudomonadota > Alphaproteobacteria > Rhizobiales > Rhizobiaceae > Mesorhizobium_K. Next base: position 5,471 of record DATDJN010000485.1, on the reverse strand, counting down.
TTTCGCGTTCGGGCCGTGCATATCGGCGGCCCAATGGTTCGAACCGGAGAGGGTCCGGCGAGAACCGCCCATGGACGGTCATGGGGCAGGATTGCAGGACGCTCGGCTGCCAAAAGCAGCTGGACACGCGAGCTTCCCGCTGTCTTGCCCGTGGCTCGCCCTAACGAAGCCGGGGACGGGGTGCCGTGCGAAACAAATTCGCGCGCCCTTCCCATACAAAGGACAAGCTATGTTCAATCACCACAAAGTAGAAATCGAGTGGGGCGGCCGGCCGCTCATCCTGGAAACCGGCAAGATCGCCCGCCAGGCCGACGGCGCCGTGCTGGCCACCTATGGCGAGACGGTCGTTCTCGCCACGGTCGTTTCGCAGAAGGAGCCTAAGGCGGGCTTCGATTTCTTCCCGCTTACGGTCAACTACCAGGAAAAGACCTTTGCCGCCGGCAAGATTCCGGGCGGCTACTTCAAGCGCGAAGGCCGTCCGTCCGAGAAGGAGACGCTGGTCTCCCGCCTGATTGACCGCCCGATCCGTCCGCTCTTCGCCGAAGGCTACAAGAACGACACGCAGATCGTCGTCACCGTTCTCCAGCACGACCTCGAGAACGACCCGGACATCCTGTCGATCGTTGCCACTTCCGCCGCCCTGACGCTTTCGGGCGTCCCCTTCATGGGTCCGATCGGCGGCGCTCGCGTCGGCTACATCAACGGTGAGTACGTGCTCAACCCGCACATCGACGAGATGCCCGAATCGAAGCTCGATCTGGTGGTCGCCGGTACGGACTCGGCAGTGCTGATGGTTGAATCGGAAGCGCAGGAACTTGCCGAGGACGTCATGCTCGGCGCCGTCATGTTCGGCCACAAGGGCTTCCAGCCGGTGATCGACGCGATCATCAAGCTCGCCGAGGTCGCCGCCAAGGAGCCGCGCGACCACCAGGTCAAGGATCTCTCCGAACTGGAGAAGACCATGCTCGGCCTGGTCGAGGAAGAGCTGCGCGCCGCCTACAAGAACGTCGACAAGCAGGCCCGCTACGCTGCGGTCGATGCCGCCAAGGCCAAGGTGAAGGCAGCGTTGCTGCCGGAAGGCACCGAGAACCCCGCGTGGACAGCCGAGCAGGTTGCCACCGTATTCAAGGAACTCCAGGCCAAGATCGTGCGCTGGAACATCCTCGACACGGCGTCGCGCATCGATGGCCGCGATCTGTCGACCGTGCGCAAGATCGTGTCGGAAGTCGGCGTTCTGCCACGCACCCACGGCTCAGCCCTGTTCACCCGCGGCGAGACGCAGGCGCTGGTCGTTGCCACGCTCGGCACTGGCGAGGACGAGCAGTATGTCGACAGCCTCACCGGCATGTACAAGGAGAAGTTCCTCCTCCACTACAACTTCCCTCCCTACTCCGTCGGCGAGACCGGCCGCATGGGTTCGCCGGGCCGTCGCGAGATCGGCCACGGCAAGCTCGCCTGGCGCGCCATCCGTCCGATGCTGCCGGCCGCCGAGCAGTTCCCCTACACGCTGCGCGTCGTCTCCGAGATCACCGAGTCGAACGGCTCGTCCTCGATGGCGACGGTCTGCGGCACCTCGCTTGCGTTGATGGACGCGGGCGTGCCGCTGGCCAAGCCGGTCGCCGGCATCGCCATGGGCCTGATCAAGGAAGACGACCGCTTCGCAGTGCTCTCCGACATCCTCGGCGACGAGGATCATCTCGGCGACATGGACTTCAAGGTTGCCGGCACTGTGGGCGGCATTACCGCGCTTCAGATGGACATCAAGATCCAGGGCATCACCGAGGAAATCATGAAGGTGGCGCTCGGCCAGGCCAAGGACGGCCGGCTGCACATCCTCAGCGAGATGGGCACGGCGCTCTCCGGCGCCCGCGCCGAACTCGGCGAGTTCGCGCCGCGCATCGAGGTCATGCACATCCCGACCGACAAGATCCGCGACGTCATCGGCTCGGGCGGCAAGGTGATCCGCGAGATCGTCGAGAAGACCGGCGCCAAGATCAACATCGAGGACGACGGCACGGTGAAGATCGCTTCGTCGAACGCCAAGGAGATCGAGGCGGCGAAGAAGTGGATCCACACCATCGTGGCCGAGCCGGAAGTCGGCGAGATCTACGAGGGCACCGTGGTGAAGACCGCCGACTTCGGCGCCTTCGTCAACTTCTTCGGTCCCAAGGACGGCCTGGTCCACATTTCCCAACTTGCCAACGACCGGGTCGCCAAGACCTCGGACGTGGTCAAGGAAGGCGACAAGGTCTATGTCAAGCTGATGGGCTTCGACGAGCGCGGCAAGGTCCGCCTGTCGATGAAGGTCGTCGACCAGACCACCGGCAAGGAGCTTCCTAAGGCCGAGAAAAAGGCGGACGGCGAAGACGCCGCCTGATTTCTTCTGGACTTGCGAATTGCGAAGGGCGTGGCGAAAGCCGCGCCCTTTTTGTTTTTGCGTTCTACTTGACGGCCATCGCCGTCAGCAGCGCCTGCGTCTCCTCGATCAGCGTGCGCGTCAGCTTCGCCGCCGGCATCTCGCGGCCGAGTCGCACCGCCTGCCCCGACCACATCGGGGTGAAATCGCCGGAGCCCGCCGGTTCGGCCTTTCCCCTGAGCGGCACCAGCGCGCCGCCGGCGAGTGGAAATTCCGGCGGAAGGTCCGACATGGCGCCGACCTCGCGGATGACGCGGTTGACGATGCCGCGCGCCGGGCGGCCGGTGAAAACACGCGTCAGCGTGGTGTCGTCGTCCCAAGCGGCCCTCAATGCCTCGCGATGCGGCGCCACAAGCTTTGCCTCGGGACAGAAGAGATAGGCCGTTCCGACCTGTACCGCCGCCGCGCCCAGCGCCAGCGCCGCGGCAATGCCGCGCCCGTCCGCTATGCCGCCGGCCGCGATCACCGGCACCTTCACCGCGTCCACCACCTGCGGCACCAGCGCCATGGTGCCTACCTGCTGTGATGTCTGGCCGCCCAGGAACACCCCGCGATGCCCGCCCGCTTCGAAGCCTTGTGCGATGATCGCATCGCAGCCGCGTTCGGCAAGCCAGATCGCTTCTCGCACCGTCGTCGCCGAGGAGATTACCTTCGCGCCGGCAGTCTTCACTCGGGCCACCAGAGCTTCCGGGGGCAGGCCAAAATGGAAGCTGACGACCTCCGGCCGCAACGCCTCGACCAGTTGGCAGAGACCTTCATCGAAGGGCGTGCGGCTGGAGACAGGGATCGGCGCGGTCGGATCGATGCCCAGCTCGGCGTAATATGGCGCGAGCTTCTGGCGCCATGCCGCCTCGCGCTTCTCGTCCAGCGCCGGCGGCGTATGGCAGAAGAAGTTGAGGTTGACCGGCGCCTTCACCGCCACGCGGAATTTCTCCAGCTCGGCGCGGGTCTGCTCCGGGCTGAGCATCGCGGAGGGCAGCGCACCCAGCGCGCCTTCACGGGCAACCGCGATCACCATCTCCGAAAGCACCGGCCCGGCCATCGGGGCCAGAAGGATCGGGTGCTCGATGGCAAAGAGATCGAGAATGCGCCGGTCGCTCCACATGGTGGTTCCCTCTCCTGTCGGACCAGTTTACACGGGAAGCGAAAATGACGCGCTCGGCCATCGACGGCAAGCCGGCGGTCCAGTGCGCGCAACGGAACTCACCCATGAAGCCAAGCCTCCCCCTCGCCACGCTGTTCCACCCGTTCGAGAGCGGCGCCATAGCGATGCCGGATGAAGGACGTGTCCTGTTCCTAGGCGCCGAACCCGGCTTCCGGCTGCCCGAAGGCTTCGGTGCCGATTTGCATCTCGTCCAGGGGTTCCGCCCTCATTTCCGCACCCTGGAAGCGTTGGGGTACAACGTATCGACGCAGCCGGAAGGCTTGGGCTACGACGCCGCGCTCGTGCTTGCCGGTCGCCATCGCGGGCAGAACGAGGACTGGATCGCCGAGGCGATGGAGCGCGTCGTTCCGGGCGGGCTCATCCTCGTCGCCGGCAGCAACGAAGATGGGATCGGGTCGCTTCGCAAGCGTGTCAACAAGCTGGCCGGGGCCGATGGCTCGCTGCCGAAGCATCACGGCGTCGCCTTCTGGCTCCGGCGGCCCGCAGACGCGGCGTCGCTGGTCGCCGCGCTGCGGCCGCAGCCGGTTCTCGTCGACGACCGCTTCACAACTGCGCCGGGCATGTTCTCGCACAACCGCATCGACGCCGGCTCGAAGCTTCTGATCGAATGCCTGCCCGACAAGGCGAAAGGCCTTGCCGCCGATTTCTGCGCTGGATGGGGTTTCCTGTCCGCATCGCTGGCCGAGCGCACACAGGGCCTTGCCCGCATCGACCTTTATGAAGCCGACCACGGATCGCTGGGAGCGGCGCGCAAGAACCTCGCGAGCCTCCCATCGCCGCCGGAATTCGGCTTCTTCTGGCACGACCTGGTCGGCGAGAAGGTCGAGCGGATCTACGACCTCCTCGTCATGAACCCGCCCTTCCATCAGGGACGTGCGGCGGAGCCGGGCATCGGCCAGGCGATGATCAAGGCGGCGTCCGGAGCGCTGAAGCCGGGTGGGCAGCTGCTGATGGTCGCGAACCGCGGCCTGCCCTACGATCAGGTGCTCAAGGCCGCGTTCAAGGACGTCAGGGAACTGCGCAGCGAAGGTGGCTTCCGGGTATTTGCCGCGCGCAAATAATCAGGACCGAGGCTTCGTCTTCTGCGGATCGTAATGCGGGAACGCGACGATCCGGGCAGGCAGGCGTTTCTGGTGGCCGTCGAGCTTGCCGACCTCGATCTCCGTGCCGATCCCGGAATGCGCCACGTCGACCCTCGCAAGGGCGATGTTCTTGCCAAGGACCGGCGAGCGCATCGAGGAGGTGACGACGCCGATCTGCGGGCGTCCGACATGCACGCAATCGCCGTGCCCGACATCGACATTGCCTGATATGTCCAGCCCGACCAGCTTGCGCGCCGGATTCTCCTTGCGCCGGATCAGGGCCGTGCGGCCGATGAAATCGTCCGGCTTGTTTTTCAGCGGCACGGTGAAGCCGATGCCCGCTTCAAACGGATCCGTCTCGTCGGAGAAATCGTTGCCTGCGAAAACGAGCCCAGCCTCGATGCGCACCATATCGAGCGCCGCCACGCCCATGGGCTTAAGCCCATGCGGCTGGCCGGCCTCCCACCCTGCGTCGAACACTTTTTCGGCGTCGCGAGGATGGCAGAAGATCTCGTAGCCGAGTTCGCCGGTATAGCCGGTGCGCGAGACGACAATCGGCACGCCCTGCGCGTCGCCGATGCGCGCCACCGCGAAGCGGAACCAATCGAGTTCGGAAATCGAGGGCTGCACCGGCGAGGTCCAGATAATCTCCTTCAGGATGTCGCGGCTTTTCGGACCCTGCACCGCGATATTGTGCATCTGGTCGGTGGAGGAGCGCACCATGACCTTGAGGCCCAGCTTTTCCGCCTGCTGGCGCACCCACGTCCCGCCGAAATCGTCGCCGCCGATCCAGCGGAAATTGTCGCGC
>DATDJN010000484.1:0-5514 GCA_036520515.1 Rhizobiaceae bacterium | reverse complement strand
GGAATGCTCGCAGGAGACCAGCCGCCCCTGCCGATCGACGGTGTGGCCGTTGGTGTTTCCGCATGGCTGGCGGAACACGCTGACGCCGCCGTCCGTCTCGTCGTAGCGCAGGATGCGGTTGTTGGGGATGTCCGACCACAGGAGATAGCGTCCGGCGGCAAACCATACCGGTCCCTCCGCCCACTGGCAGCCCGTATAGAGCTGGCGGACGCCGGCATTTCCGTTGAACAATCGCCCGAAACGCGGGTCCAGAACCTCGTAGTCGCCGGCCGGCATATGCTCCCTCCTCTATCGCGGCCCGGATCGGGCCCTCTCCTCGCTGCGGTGCGGCGGCGCCGCCATCCCCGAACGGCAACATGAGAAGGGTGTTTCGCGGGCTTTGACAAGTCCAGCGGGGGCAAAAACGACCGGCCAGAAGCGGCCGCCTGCCCGCTCCTCGCTTGCCGGCGCGTCCCGTGTCATGTGAGGTAGGGCCCGCCTTGAACCCGAGGGACGCGTCCATGTACGACATCGCCGGCAAGCTCGCCGTCATCACCGGCGGCACACGGGGAATAGGGCTCGGCATCGCCCGTCATCTCCTGGAGGCAGGCGCCAAGGTCGTCCTCAACGGCCGCAACGCGACGGAGGAGGCCGATGCGCTGGAGGCGCAGCACGGCAAGGATCGCGTCGCGATCGACCTCGGCGACATATCCGTGCCGGCGCAAGCCGCCGGCCTCATCGAGCGCGCGGCCAGGCAGTCCGGCCGGGTCGACATCCTCGTCCACGCGGCCGGCGGGCCGGTGCCCGGCAGGATCGTCGATCTGACGCCGGAGGCCTGGGCGGCTGCGTTCGCCGTCCATGTGCATCCGGTCTTCCACCTGTTCCGCGCAGCACATCCCTGGCTGGCCAAGGAGGGCGGCGCGGTCGTGCTCGTCTCCTCGGTCGCGGGCCTGAGGGGCTGCCCCGGCACGGTCGCCTACCAGACGGTCAAGGGCGCGCTGATCCCGCTCGCCAGGGCGCTGGCTTTCGATCACGCCGCGGAGGGGATTCGCGTCAACGTGCTGGCGCCCGGCATCATCCGCACCCGCTTCCACCAGGCGATGACGGAGACCGCCAGGGCGCATAACATCGCCAACCGCATACCGCTGCGGCGCGAGGGCACGGTGGACGACGTGGCCAGCGCGGCGCTGGAACTGATCCGAAACGACTTCATGACCGGCGAGATCGTCACCGTCGACGGCGGCATGTCGATGCGGATCACGGGCTGACCGGACGTCGCCGGTCAGCGATCGAGCGTCACCGGTCCGGACGCCACTCCGGCAGGGGGATTTTCACGCCTTCGGCCGGCAGGTAGGCGCTGGCGCCGATCGCGGCGTCCGGTCTGGGCACGATCTCCCCGGCCGACTCGATGACCGACGCGATCGAGGTGCCCGGGTCGCTGCCCATGCCCCCGCCCTTGAACGTCGCGGCCAGCTCGGATTCGGGCGAGGGCGCGTTGATCACCATGCGGCACTCCTTGGGCAGGGCCGACATCTTCATCACGTCGCGGGCCTTGGGCGCGTCGGGGTTCTGGTTGGGACGCCACGGCTCCTCGGTAAACCACCATGCCAGCGACTTGTCGCAGCCGTCGCCCGGCGCGGTCGCCGCCTGCGGCTTGCAGCCGGTCGAGCCGGGCTGGCAGCCGATGCGGATGTGGAAATGATAGTCGTGGCCCCAGAAGGGCCTGACCTTGCGCAGCCATGAGCGGTCGCCGGTGACCGTCTCGCAGAGCTTCTTCTTGATGCCGGGGTGAACGAGGATGCGCTCCACCTCCGGATAGCTGGCAGCGCGCCTCAGAAGGCGCATATGGGCCGGCGTCCAGACCTTCTCGTCGACGGTCAGCCCCTTCTTCCTGATCATCGAGACGGCGCTGATGTTCTCGCGCTCGGCAGCGGTCAGCTTGCGGTTCGGCATCGGGTTCAGCCAGATGTCGGTGTCGAGGCCGATCTGGTGCGAGGCATGGCCGGTCAGCATGGGGCCGCCGCGCGGCTGCGAGATGTCGCCGATCAGAAGCCCCGGCCAGCCGTCCTTCTCGGCCGCGTCGCGCGACAGCTTCTCGATCAGCGCGATCATCGTCGGATGACCCCAGCGGCGGTTGCGCGAGAGGCGCATCGCCTGCCAGGTCGGCCCGTCGGTCGGGATGGCGACGCCGCCCGAGAAACAGCCCTTCGAATAGAAACCATAGGATTTGGCCGGCAGCGCGGCAGGCAGCCCGGCATGGCCGAACAGGTTCTTGGCCAGTTCCTCGGCGCCGGCACGCGGCGCTTCGATGCCCGACATGGCGAAAATCGCGACCGCAAGCGCCGTCAGTTTCAGAGCGGATCTGAGGAACGTCTGCATGGCTGTCCCAGCCTTTTCTCTGGCCCGACTTCAGTGGCCCCGACCCTGGGCCTCCCAGGTTACCCGACCGTAAACGCCGCCCGTCGCCGAATCATAGCATTTTCCGCAGCACAGCGCCGATCACGACCGCTTCATCGCACTTCGCGCATCGCTGTCGCCCTCGCCGGCCCAGCCGCCCGCCGTCCACATCGCGTCGAAGGCCGAGCGGTAGTCCGGATGGCGGAAACGATAGCCGATCCGCTTGATCGCCGCGTTCGAGACCCGCTTGTTCTCGCCATAGAAAGACCGCGCCATGGGCGAAAGTTGGGCGGAGGCGAAGGGAATTTCGGGCGGCGGCTCGACGCCCATCAGGCCAGCGGCGTAGGCGACGACATCCTGCGGCGGTGCCGGCAGATCGTCGGTGACGTTGAAGACGCCGCCGAGATCACGCTCCGAAAGATGCCACAGCGCGCCCGCGATATCGGCGACATGGATGCGGTTGAACACCTGGCCGGGCTTGATCAGGCGCTTGGCGGTGCCGTTGCGGAGGTTGACGAAGGCATTGCGGCCCGGGCCGTAGATGCCGGAGAGCCGCAGCACTGCGACGGGGACGCTGGCCTCTTCCCCCAGCGCCAGCCACTGGTTTTCGGCTTCGAGGCGCAGTTGGGAGCGCTTCGACACGGGGCGGCACTCGCTCCGCTCGTCCACCCAGCCGCCGTCGTGGTTGCCGTAGACGCCGACCGTCGAGAGATAGCCGATCCAGCGCAGCTGGGGCGCCAGCCTGTCCAGCCCGTCGCGCAGCAGAGGTATGACCGGGTCGCCGCCTTCCTCGGGCGAGATCGAAACGACGAGATGGGTCGCCTGTCCCAGTTGCTCCAGCAGGTCGGGCGAAAACTCCCGCCCGTCGAAAAGAAGCGGCTCGATCCCGGCGTCTCGCAGCGCGGCGAACTTTTCAGGCGAGCGGGTCGTGCCGGCGATCCCGGCCGACGCATCGGTGCGCGTCGCGGCGAAGGCCCTGGCCGAATAGCCGGCGCCGAAGATGAAGAAGCGTGATGTCATGCGTGGACCATGGAATGTTGCGGCAGATGTCCCGCTTCGCGCCACTCGGCCTGGACGGAAGCGTCCGCTTCGTGCGCGCTCGCCGCGAGCCTCTCGAACTCGCCCTCGGGAAGCAGCCGCGACAGCGCCCACACGGCCGCGCCGCGCACCAGCGGGGAGGCGTCGCCGAGCAGGGCGCGGCAGGGCTCGACCAGAGAAACGTCGGCGGAATTGCCGGCGGCGATCAGCACGTTGCGCAGAAAACGGTCGCGGCCGATGCGCTTGACCGGCGAGCCCGAGAAAAGCGCGCGGAAAGCAGCGTCGTCCAGCGCCAGGAGATCGCCGAGCTTCGGCTCGCGCAGATCGTCGCGCGCGGCGAGCTTGGCCTCGGACGCCGTCCGCGCGAACTTGTTCCAGGGGCAGGCGGCGAGGCAGTCGTCGCAGCCGTAGATGCGGTTGCCGATGGCCTGGCGGAACTCGTGCGGGATCGGCCCCTTGTTCTCGATCGTGAGGTAGGAGATGCAGCGCCGGGCATCGAGCCGGTAAGGCGCCGGGAAGGCGTTGGTCGGGCAGGCGTCGAGGCAGGCGCGGCAAGAGCCGCAATGGTCCTCTTCGGCGACATCGGGCTCGATTTCCGCCGTGGTGAAGATCGAGCCGAGGAAGAGCCACGAGCCGAATTCGCGGCTGACGAGGTTGGAGTGCTTTCCCTGCCAGCCGATGCCGGCGGCTTCCGCGAGCGGCTTCTCCATCACCGGCGCGGTGTCCACGAACACCTTCACGTCGCCGCCGGTCCTGGCGACGATGCGGCCGGCGATATCCTTCAGCCGGCCCTTGATGACGTCGTGATAGTCGCGGTTCTGCGCATAGACCGAGATCGCGCCGCGGTCGCGGTTCGCGAGCACTTCGCGCGGGTCGCGGTCGGGGCCGTAGTTCATGGCGAGCACGATGATCGAGCGCACCTCCGGCCAGAGCACGCGCGGATCGGCGCGGCGCTCCAGCGTCTCGGCAATCCAGCCCATCGAGCCGTGGAACCCTTCGGCGACGAACTGTTTCAGCCGCGCCGGGGCGAGCGGGATGGCGTCAGGGCTGGTGACGGCGACCGCGTCGAAGCCGGCCAGGCTCGCTTCCCGGCCGATCATCTGCCGCAGCGTTTCGCCCCGGACAGGCTTCGGGGTTGGCTCGGCGCTAGAAGTCGAGGTCCGCATAGTGAGCCACCGGGGACAGGCCCCGGACCCGGTCGGCGAGCAGCGGCCGGAAGGACGGCCGCGACTTCATGCGCGTGTACCATTCGCGCGCTGCGCTATGGCCGTTCCAGTCGATCTCGCCGAGATAGTCGAGGATGGAGAGCGTTGCGGCGGCGGCGAGGTCGGCATAGGTGATGCGCGGGCCGGCCAGCCAGTGCCGCGTGCCGGCGAGCCAGTTGGTGTATTTCATGTGCTGGCGAACATTGGCGCGCGCCGCGCGGATGGCGCCCGAATCGGGCGAGCCGCCGCCAAGCGCCTCCGGCATCAGCGGCTTCAGCACCCGCTCGCGCACGAGGTGGCGCGTCACCTCGCTCTCGGTCTTCACCAGATACCAGTCCGCGAGCCGCCGGATCTCGGCGCGGTCCATCGGGTCTTCGGCGAGCAGCCGCCGGTCGCGCTTCAAAACGCCGCGTGTCTCGTCGAGATATTCCGCAATAACATGCGCGCCAATGATCGGGACGTCACCTTCCGCGAGCAGCACCGGCAGCGTGCCGGCGGCGTTCAGCGCCAAAAATTCCTTGCGCCGCGTCCACGGCTTTTCCTCGATCAGCGCCAGTTCCTCGCTGAACTCGCCGAACGCCAGGCGGACGAAGCGGCACGTCGCGAACATCGGATGGTGAAAAAGCGTCAGCATGATCCCGCGTATGAAAAGTGAAAATGCTTCTGGCCTCGCGGAGGCCGCGCCGCTAAATCTTGCGCACCCCGATTCAGGGTTAGCAACGGCCGGACGACCTATAGGACCGGTTCCGCGCCGTGACAAGCAATAGCGACTTCACCCAAGGATTGCGGAAATCATGGAAAATCAGTCGCTGATCGACGCCCTGGTGCTCGGCTTGCTTGAAGGGCTGACCGAATTCATCCCGGTTTCCTCGACAGGCCACATATTGCTTGCCGG
>DATDJN010000483.1:0-2017 GCA_036520515.1 Rhizobiaceae bacterium | reverse complement strand
TCGCCGCCGCTCATGTTCTTGAAGAAGTTGAAGCTGAACGCCCCGGCATGCCCGATCGAGCCGAGCTTGCGGCCCTCATAGGAGCCGCCGATGCCCTGGCAGACGTCCTCCAGCACAAAGAGCCCCTTGCCCTCGGCGATGTCCATGATTGCGTCCATGTTGCAGGCCGCGCCCCACATGTGGACCGGGATGATGGCGCGCGTGTGCGGGCCGATCGCGTCGCGGATGGCGTCCGGGCTGATCGTGATCGACTCGTCGATATCAACGATGACGGGAATGGCGCCCACCGCCAAGACGGCGGTAGCGGTGGCCATATAGGTGTGCGCGGGCACAAGCACCTCGTCGCCTGGCCCGATGCCGAGGCCGACGAGCCCCGCCGCCAGCCCGTAGGTGCCGCTGGCGCCGAGCGCGAACTCGCCGACCCCGAGATGTCTCGCATAGCGCTTCTCGAAACGCTCGCATTCGCTCTCGTCGCGGTAGCGGAACAGCTTGCCGGAGCGGATCACCTTCGCGATGGCCTCGATCTCTTCCTCGCCCGCCAGATACATCGCCGCCTCCGGTCGCCTCATAACGAATGAATGGTATCCCCTGATGCACCCGGCCCGCGGCGCGTGAAAGAACCACTCCGTCCCAATCGGACCGATCCACCTCGCGGCAGATGGCGGAAAAATCCCGCGCCCAACCATCGGGTTGCAAGCGTACCTATCCGAATCCGCCAAAGTGGCTCTGTCTCACCCGGCCGTTTCGCGGTTCCCTTTCGTCCAGTTGGGCAACGCCCCTGGCTCGCGCCATCGGCTAAACGGTTGGTTCCATGGGAACGGACTTTGGACGACCCGCTTCGCAGCGCAGCCTGCGCCGGAAGGACGGCTTGCGATGAGCATGGCCCGGTCCGGACGCCGCATCGTGCTGCATGAAGACGATGTCGGCATGTGCCACGGCGCCAACACCGCCTTCCTCGAGCTGGCGAAACTCGGCGTCTGCAGCTCCGGCGCCGTCATGGTCCCCTGCCCATGGTTCCTCGAAATCGCGGAAGCCGCCGCCGCCGATGCTTCCATCGACCTCGGCGTACACCTGACGCTCAACGCCGAGAAGCGCCACTATAAATGGGGTCCGCTGACCGCGCCGTCCCGCGCGTCGGGCCTGGTCGACGACATCGGCTACTTCCATCCCAATGTCGCCACCACCCGCCGGCTCGCCCATCCCGATGCTGTCGAGGCCGAGCTGCGCGCCCAGATCGACACGGCTTATGCGGCCGGCATCGACGTCACCCATCTCGACGCCCATATGGGCTGCGCGCTGTCGCCGGAGTTCTGCGACATCTACATCAGGCTCGGGCTGGAATACCGGCTGCCGATCCTGCTGACCTCCACCATCGCCGCCTACACGCCGAACGACAACCTGGTCGGCGTCACCGAGGAGGCGCATGGCAAGGGCGTCGACGCAGCGCGCGCCGCCGGCTTCGAGATTTTCGACGCCGCGCTGCAGACCACCTGGGGGCGGCCGCGCTCGAAACCCGCCGAGCCCGCCTATCGAGCAATCGTCGAAAGCGTGAAGGAAGGGCTCACCTTCTTCTGCCTGCACTTCAACGCGCCGGGCGAGCTCGAACTGATCGAGCCGCGCTCGGCCTACATCCGCACAGAGGAATACCAGCTGTTTCGCAGCGAGGCTTTCCGCGCCTGGCTGCTCTCTCAGGACCTCGACATCATCGGCATGAGGCCGCTGCGCGACGAACTGCGCGCCAGGCTTCCGGCCGGCAAGAAGACTCGCACCGGGTAAGCGCCCAGAAGAGCGCAATCCGTTCGATACGCGCCGACGACAAGCGGTGCGGCATCAAGGGAACTGTCACCACAAACGGCAAATGGGAGATCAACATGAAGCTCTTAGCCAAACTGGCGCTCGCCGCCCTCGTCTCGGCGAGCCTCTTCACTGGCGCACAGGCCGCCAACCTGAAGGAAGCAAAAGACGTCCGCATCGCCTTCGTCGTCCACGGCTCGGCCTCCGACCCCTACTGGTCGGT
>DATDJN010000482.1:0-5745 GCA_036520515.1 Rhizobiaceae bacterium | reverse complement strand
CTTCACGCTGGAACTGACCAGCATCGCGGCGCTGCTCGCCGCCTTCCCCGTTGCGATGCTGGTAGAGCGGCGCTTTCCGCTGACGGCGGAGACCTGGAAGCGGTCTCTCGTCTCCTATGCCGCGGCGAGCATCCTGTTTTCTGCGGTCCACATCGGCATCATGATCCTGCTGCGCAAGCTCGCCTTCGGGCTGGCTTTCGGCCTGCCCTACGCCTTCGTCGACGACTTCGTGCACGACACGCTCTACGAGTACCGCAAGGACTTGATCCCCTACGCGGCGATTATCGCCGTGCTCTGCCTCGTGCGGCAGGTCGAGGAAAGCCGGCTCGAGGCGGCGGCGGCGCGCGCCGATGCACGCGACACCGGCAGGCTGACGCTGAAGAGCGGCGGCCGCACGATCTATCTCGACGCGCGGACGTTCGACTGGGCAGAAGCGGCAGGCAACTATGTCGAGGCGCATGCCGGCGGCCGGATCCACCTCGCCCGCATCAGCCTGTCGGCGCTGACCGAGCAACTGGCCGACGCCGGCGTAGACGTCGCGCAGATCCATCGTTCGCGCATCGTCAATCGCGCGCGCATCGAGGAGGTATTGCCGTCCGGCGACGGCGATTTCCGCATCAGGCTGCGCGGCGGCACGGAACTGCGCGGCTCGCGCCGCTACCGCCTGGTGGATAAGCCGTAGCGCCTGCGCCCTCGCTTGTGCGCACCCGGCATTCTGCTAAGCACTGCGCATCGACAGCGAGGAGGAAGCATGTCCAATCCCATCAGGCTCGGCATCGTCGGGGTCGGCAAGATCGTACGCGACCAGCACCTCCCCGCGCTCGGAAAGGACAAGGACTATCGCCTCGTCGCGGCTGCGAGCCGCAACGCGACCGTCGACGGCGTCGCCAATTTCTCCACCATCGAGAAGATGCTGGCCTCGGATGTCGCGATCGACGCGGTGTCGCTCTGCCAGCCGCCGCAGGCGCGGTACCACGCCGCGCGCGCGGCTCTCGAAGCCGGCAAGCATGTGTTCCTCGAAAAGCCGCCCGGGGCGACGGTGAGCGAAGTGAACGACCTGAAGGCGCTCGCCGACAGCAAGGGTGTCTCGCTCTTTGCCAGCTGGCATTCGCGCTACGCGCCCGCAGTCGAGGCGGCGCGTGCGTTCCTTGCCGCAACGACCGCCGGCAAGGCGCGCTTCATCTGGAAGGAAGATGTGCGGAAGTGGCATCCGGGCCAGGCCTGGATATGGGAGCCCGGCGGCTTCGGGGTCTTCGATCCCTTCATCAACTGCCTCTCGATCGTCACGCATATCCTTCCACCCCTCCACATCACGCACGCCGATCTGGACTTTCCGGCGAACAGGGATGCGCCGGTGGCGGCGCGCATGGATTTCAGCGGGCCCAACGGGCTCTCGGCGGCCGCCGAGATCGATTGGCTGCAGACCGGCCCGCAGAGCTGGGACATCGTCGTGGAGACGGATGCCGGGCAGATGACCCTTTCACATGGTGGCGCGAAACTGGCCGTTGACGGCCGCATCGTGCACGAGGAGCCCGAGCAGGAATATCCGATGCTCTACCGGCGCTTCGCCGAGATCGTCCGCACCGGCAAATCCGATGCCGACGTGGCGCCGCTGCAGCACGTGGCCGATGCCTTCATGCTCGGCAGGCGCAACGTGGTCGAAGCGTTCTTCGACTGACCCGATGTGGCGGTCTATTCGCCCACGATCGCGATCGCGAAGCCGTCATAACCCTTCGCGCCGACGGTCTGGATCGCCGTGGCCTCGAGCCTGGCGTCTTTCCTGAAGAAGGTGAAGGCAGCCCTTGCCCCTTCGACGTTCGGATCGCCGCTGTCCCCTTCGATCACCGCGCCGTCGCGAATGACGTTGTCGCAGACGACCACCGTTCCTGGACGCGACAGCCTCATCGCCCAGGCGAGATAATTCGGGTTGTTCGGCTTGTCTGCGTCGATGAAGACGAGATCGAAGGGGCCGGGGTCCTCCTTGCTGATCTCCTCAAGCGACTTCAGCGCCGGCCCGACGCGCAAATCGATGAGTTTGGAAACCTTCGCCATCTTGAAGTTGATCCGCGCGACATCCGCATGGCGCTGTTCGAGTTCCAGCGTCACCACCTTGCCGTCGGCCGGCAGAGCGCGGGCGAGCCAGATCGTCGAGTAGCCGCCGAGGGTCCCGATCTCGAGGATGCGCCTGGCATTGTTCATTTTCGCCAGCAGATAGAGCAGCTTGCCCTGCGCCGGCGAGACGTCGATCGCCGGTAGGCCGCGGCTGCGGTTCGACCGCAGCGCCGCTTCCAGAACGGTGTCGGCGGGGATCAGATTTTCGGCGATGTAGTTGTCGACGGCGGTCCAGGTCTTCAGGTTCATGACACTCCTCCGCAAGCGCATCTTTCCCCCAGAATAGCAAAAGGGGCCCGTCAGGGCCCCTTTCAATTCGCACCGGTCCGTCGCCGCTTATTCGGCGGCGCTGGTCATGTCGGTGAGCATCGCGTCGGCCGTCTCCGCTCCGCTCGCCTTGCGGCGCTCGTCGAGGATGAGCTCGTCGCGCGACGTGGCGATGCGCCGGATCTGGGTCATCTGTCCGCCCGTGCCGGCCGGGATCAGGCGGCCGACGATGACGTTCTCCTTCAGGCCCTGCAGCATGTCGGTCTTGCCGGCAACCGCTGCTTCCGTAAGCACCCGGGTCGTTTCCTGGAAGGAAGCGGCCGAGATGAAGGATGGCGTCTGCAGCGAGGCCTTGGTGATGCCGAGCAGGACCGGCTGGCCTTCCGCAGGCTTCTTGCCATCCTCGATCAGGCGATCGTTGACCTCATTCAGTTCGATCACGTCGACATGATCTCCCGGGATGTAGGTCGAGTCGCCCTGCGCCGTGATCTCGACCTTCTGCAGCATCTGTCGGACGATGACTTCGATGTGCTTGTCGTTGATCAACACGCCCTGCAGACGGTAGACTTCCTGGATTTCGTTCACGAGGTAGGAAGCGAGTGCTTCCACGCCCTTGATCGCCAGGATGTCGTGCGGCGCCGGGTTGCCGTCGAGGATGTAGTCGCCCTTCTCGATGGCGTCGCCGTCCTGAAGATGGAACGGCTTGCCCTTCGGGATCAGGTACTCGACCGGCTCCAGGGTGGAGTCGTGCGGCTCGATGATGACGCGGCGCTTGTTCTTGTAGTCGCGCCCGAAACGGATCGTGCCGTCGATCTCGGCGATGATGGCGTGATCCTTCGGACGACGCGCCTCGAACAACTCGGCCACACGCGGCAGACCGCCGGTGATGTCCTTCGTCTTGGCACTTTCCATGGGGATACGCGCGATCACGTCGCCCGGCCTGACGGTCGAGCCGGGTTCGACCGACAGGATCGCCTCGACCGACAGCTGGAAGCGGGCGTCGCCGCCCTTGGCCAGCTTGCCGACCTTGCCCTTGGCATCGTGGATCGCGATCGCCGGCTTGAGGTCCGAGCCGCGTGGGGTCGAACGCCAGTCGATGACCTCGCGCTTGGTGATGCCCGTGGACTCGTCGGTGGTTTCCTGGACGGAAAGACCATCGACCAGATCCTCGAAGACCACCTTGCCGGCCACTTCGGTCAGGATCGGGCGGGTGTACGGATCCCACTCGGAGATACGCTGGCCACGCTTCACCTTGTCGCCGTCGTCCACGAAGAGGCGCGAACCGTAGGTGACGCGGTGCGTCGCACGCTCCTTGCCGGCTTCGTCCATGATCAGGATCGCCATGTTGCGGCCCATGACCATGTTCTGGCCGTCCGAGTTGCGGACAACGTTGCGGTTGCGGATCTGCACCGTGCCCTCATACGAGGCTTCCAGGAACGACGAGTCGACGACCTGCGCCGTGCCGCCCATGTGGAAGGTACGCATGGTGAGCTGCGTGCCCGGCTCGCCGATCGACTGCGCCGCTATGACGCCGACGGCTTCGCCCTGGTTGACGGGGGTGCCCCGCGCCAGGTCGCGGCCGTAACAGATCGCGCAGACGCCGGTCTGGACTTCGCAGGTCAAGGCCGAACGGATGCGGATCGACTGCACGCCGGCCTTCTCGATGACCTCGATGTCACGCTCGTCCATCAGCGTACCGGCCTTGACCAGCAGATCGCCGGTCACCGGATGGTTGATGTCGTCGAGCGCGGTACGGCCCAGCACACGCTGGCCGAGCGATGCCACGACCTGGCCCGCATCGACGATCGGCTGCATGGTCAGGCCCTTGTCGGTGCCGCAGTCGACGGAGTTGACGATGCAGTCCTGCGCCACGTCGACGAGACGGCGGGTCAGGTAACCCGAGTTCGCCGTCTTCAGCGCGGTGTCGGCCAGACCCTTGCGGGCACCGTGCGTCGAGTTGAAGTACTCGAGAACGGTGAGGCCTTCCTTGAAGTTCGAGATGATCGGCGTCTCGATGATTTCACCCGACGGCTTGGCCATCAGGCCGCGCATGCCGGCGAGCTGGCGCATCTGGGTGGGCGAACCGCGCGCACCCGAATGCGACATCATGTAGATCGAGTTCATCGGCTTCTGGCGGCCGGTGCTATCGTCGAACTCGACGGCCTTGATGCGGGCCATCATCTGGTCGGCGACGCGCTCCGAGCACTTCGCCCAGGCGTCGACAACCTTGTTGTACTTCTCGCCCTGGGTGATCAGGCCGTCATTGTACTGCTGCTCGTACTCCTTCGCGAGCGCCTCGGTCTTGGCGACCTCGCCCGCCTTGGTGTCCGGGATCAGCATGTCGTCCTTACCGAACGAGATGCCGGCGCGGCAGGCATGGCTGAAGCCGAGCGCCATGATGCGGTCACAGAAGATCACGGTCTCCTTCTGGCCGCAGTGGCGGTACACGGTGTCGATCATCTTGGAGATGTTCTTCTTGGTCATCTCCTGGTTGGCTGTCTCGAACGGCACGTTGACGTTCTTCGGCAGCAGCTCGCCGATGATCATTCGGCCGGGGGTCGTGTCGTAGATCTTGGACACGAGCTTGCCCGTGGCATCGACCGTCTTGAAGCGACCCTTGATCTTGGCGTGCAGCGTGACGGCCTTGGTCTCCAGCGCATGCTGCAGCTCGCCCATGTCGGCGAACATCATGCCCTCGCCAGGCTCGTTGTCATTGACGATCGACAGGTAGTAGAGGCCGAGAACCATGTCCTGCGACGGCACGATGATCGGCGCGCCAGAGGCCGGGTGTAGGATGTTGTTGGTCGACATCATCAGCACGCGGGCCTCGAGCTGGGCCTCGAGCGACAGCGGAACGTGGACGGCCATCTGGTCGCCGTCGAAGTCGGCGTTGAACGCCGTGCAGACCAGCGGGTGAAGCTGGATCGCCTTGCCTTCGATCAGGGTCGGCTCGAACGCCTGGATACCGAGGCGGTGCAGCGTCGGCGCGCGGTTGAGCAGAACCGGATGCTCGCGGATCACCTCGTCGAGGATATCCCAGACTTCCGGCTTTTCCTTCTCGACCAGCTTCTTCGCCTGCTTGACGGTCGAGGAGTAACCCTTGGCGTCGAGGCGGGCGTAGATGAAGGGCTTGAACAGCTCGAGCGCCATCTTCTTCGGCAGGCCGCACTGATGCAGCTTCAGCTCCGGACCCGTCACGATGACCGAACGGCCGGAATAGTCGACGCGCTTGCCGAGCAGGTTCTGGCGGAACCGGCCCTGCTTGCCCTTCAGCATGTCGCTGAGCGACTTCAGCGGACGCTTGTTGGCGCCGGTGATGACGCGGCCGCGGCGGCCGTTGTCGAACAGCGCATCGACCGCTTCCTG
>DATDJN010000481.1:0-6313 GCA_036520515.1 Rhizobiaceae bacterium | reverse complement strand
GCGCCAAAGAAGGCCAGGTATCGGATGCGGAAAAAGCAGGTCAGCTCGATGACGATCGCCATCGCGATGAATTGCGAGATGTGCGACGTCTCCAGGAAGAAGACGGCATTCGGTTTCATCCACGGCGATCCCCAATGGATCGGCTGGATGTAGTTGTAGTGAAGATAGAGCAGCTTTCTCGGTATCATCGAGTTCAGGTCGACGATGCCCATGCCTATGAGTTGCGTCGCCCAGTTGAAGAACAGCAGCGACGCGGCGACGACCGCGATCAACTGGAAATTGGCGAGCCACTTCAGATAGTGCTCCCAGTCGAGATGGACGCGGAACACGTAGAAGGACGAGATGATGAGCAGCAGCAGCAGCGACATCACCGAATAGTTCGGGCTGGCCAGCAGCACGGCCCCCAAACCCGCCATGAAGGTGAAGCCGCCGAAGAACAGGAGCGAGTGCTTGGCTATCCGCAGCACGCCGCGCATGGCGAAAAGCGTCAGCACTCCTGCGTGGATAAGCAGCGCCAGCGCGACCTGGCTGGTTTCCGCGCTGCCGAACGGCACGGCGATCTTCTGGGTGACGACCACGACCACCATCTCGATCGTGAAGACCTTGACGATGAAGTCCATGTCCGCGGCGCGCGTTTGCGGCGCAGCCGCGGCAGGCATCGGTCGAAATGCGTCCGCCGTCAGGGTCATGCCACCCTACCTGCAAACACCCCCTGCCCGGGGGCCGTCGGCCCTGCCCGGTCGCTCATCAGCCCGGCACCGCCGAGTTGTCGCCACCTGGGGGCGTGATGAAAGACTTGCCCCGGTTCAAGAGACGCAGCGCGCTCACCCGCACCTCGCGCAGCGCGATCATCGGGCTCGGCACGCCCGTCGGCCAGGGGAAGGCGTCGCGCAGCCAGCCGATGTCGTGGAATTTTCCCTGCGCCACGAGCTTCTGCGTTTCGATGAGGCGCAGGAATGCGAGCAGCGTTTCCAGTTGCGCGCGCCGCTCCGGCGGGCAGCTCTGGCGCAGCGGCTCGGGATGAATGAGCGCCGGGCGGCGCGGATGCCGGCCCTTCTGCTTCACGCCGAGGCTCGAATCCTCGACGTGGAAATGGGTGAGCACGGTTCGGTCGAAATAGACGCGTTCGCCAAGTGCGACCTGCAGCCAGAAATAGGAGTCCTCGCCATAGACGCAGCGGTCGCGATCGTAATAACCGCCATAACGCTCGAACGTCTCGCGCCTGACCACCGACGAGCTCGAATGGAAGCAGTCGACATAGGATTTCGTGTCGGCCGGTATGGTGAAGCTGTCGATGGTGCGCGGCCCCGTCTCCGGTATAATCCGCAGCAGTATGTCCTCGTGGATCTGCTTCTGCGTCGAGGAATAGGCGGCGACATAGGCCGCACACTCCGGATGCGCTTCAAGCGCCTTGCCGGCCGCCTCCAGGAAGCCCGGCTCCCACGCGTCGTCGGCATCGAGGAACGTCAGGTACTCGCCCGTCGCCAGTGCCGCGCCGGCATTGCGCGCCCTCCCCGGGCCGGCATTGGCCTGCTGCACCAGCCTGATCGAGGGAAGGTACGACTTGTCGATCTTCCCGACGCTGCCGTCCGTGCTGCCGTCGTCGACGACGATGATCTCGCAGTCGCCAACCGTCTGGGCAAGAACCGAAGAAATGGCTCGATTGATCGTGTCGGCTTTATTGTAAAGCGGAAGAACAGCGGTGAATTTGGGCACAACCTACCTCTTCAGGCGAGCCGAAGACAAATCGTCCATAGAAGGGACCCGGCAGCAAAAGCACCGGTACGATTTGCCTGTGGCCCGTTGGGCTTTCGCCCGCGGTTTGCCCCACCACTTCATCCATATTGCACTGCAACATAACCATGATGCAACAGAAAAGTGGCGGGAAGGCGCACGCTGGACATCTCAATGCGAAGCGCGCGCAAACGACGCAGTCGGGCGACCGCTTGGTCAGCCCTCCCGGCCCGAATCCCACGGCTCTATCCTCGCCGAGCAGAGGACCGACACCAACGATACGGCCGCGAAGAAGGCCGCGTAGATCCACAGCAGCCCGACCGGCTGCGCCCCGGTCGCCCACACCAGGAGCACGTAGACCGCGGCCCCGGCGAAGGCGAATTGCGCGACGCGGCGGATCAGGCGCGCGGCGTTGAGGTAGCTGAGGAACAGCGTCGCCGGCTGATAGAAGCCGCTGATCAGCACGATCAGCGCCGCGACCGGCGCCGCCTCCGGCGGAACCACGTTGTTGGGGCCGAGCAGCAGGTCGAAGAGCTCCTGGCCGAAGAACAGCACCGCCAGCGCCGGCACGGCGCTGGCCGCGACGCAGAGCCCGATCACCAGCGACAGGCCGCGCCTGGCCTTCGGCATCTCCCCGGCGAGCAACTGCCGGCTGATGCGCGGCAGGAAGATCTCGGCCAGCGTGCGCGTGCCCGCCATGGCCAGCCGGCAGACCTTCATGATGCTGTCGAACATCACCAGCGCCGGCCCGACGCCGAGAAGTGCGGTGACCACCGCATAGGGCGAGTTCAAGACGAAGAGCTCGGAGAGCGCGAAGACGAGCGACGACCAGAACCGCTTCCAGTGCGCGACGATGCCGCCCCGCGTCACGGCGGCGTGGCGCAGGCCCCAGATCGGCGATCCCTTCAGCATCCAGGCGAGCACCGCCATGAAGACGATGACGATGACGGTCGTTGCCACGCCGAAGGCGAGGAAGCTGCCGGTCATCCAGAACAGGCCCAGAGCGGCGATGAACAGCAGCCGCCGGATGATGGAGATGAAGGCGAACCGGCGACCCAGATCGGCCGACCACACCGTCGATTGCAGGTCGAACGACCAGTAGGCTGTGAACAGGCAGCCGAAGAGGTAGAGCGCGTTGCCGAGATAGCGAACCGGATCGTCGAGGCCGAACCATGCCGGGATCAGGAACGACAGGACCGTCAGCAGAACCGCCTGCGCGGCGAGAAAACGGAACACTTCGCCGCCCGTGTCGCCAGCGACGCCAAGCGATTGCGGCCGAAGCGCCATGTAGTTCGCCCGCCCGATCGCCTGGTCGATGGGCTGCACGTAGAAGCCGACCGCGGTGAGGAACACCACCTCGGCATAGCGCGCCTGGTCCAGGCCGCGTGCGAGTACCAGCAGCTGCACCAGCGTGAAGGCGAGGTTCAGGCCCGTATGCGCGACATGCAGCGCACCAAAGCCCGTCGCCAGCCCCAGGATGCGGCTTTTGCGGCTTCTCACCGCGATCTCGGTCAAAAGGGTCTCATCGCGAAGGCCTCGCGTCCGTCAGAACCAAGCCTCCCCAATCCCTATTTCCGCGTCGACGACGCGATCGTCCACGTCTGGAAGCGCTCGCCGCGCAGCGACTTGTAGACGCCGATCGCGGTCGCCCACATCGCCACCATGATCTCCCACAGGCTGGTCACCACCGGCAGGTCGAAGCGGTCGGCCGCGAAGGCGCCCGCCGCCAGCAGCAGCAGGTAGGCCAGGAACGGCACCACCCCGAAGGCGATCAGCACGATTCCCGCCGACGCCGCCGCGCCGACGGCCAGGAAATAGCCGGCCAGCCAGCGCAGGTATTTGTGCGACAGGTATTTGTAGACCGACAGCCCGTCGAGCTTGGCGATCTTCGGCCAAAGCAGGCGATGGCAGTTGAAGGCCCGGCACGCGATGCGCACCTTGCGGCGGAACTCGTCCTGGCGGACAGTGGCCGCCCGCTCATAGGCGAGGAAATCGGCGCCCCGCACCAGCCGGTAACCGGAGCAGAGGATCGACATCGAGGTGAAGAAGTCGTCGATGATGTCGGCCGGCGTCTGACGGTGCAGCCTCCTGCGGATGGCGAACAGCGATCCGTCCGCGCCCATCACCGATCCGGTGTCGCTTTCGAGCTGCTTCACCCACTCCTCGTGCTTCCAGTAGAGCGTGCCGACCTTCGCCGTCTGGCTCTCGCCGGGGTTCTCGTAGAGCAAATGGCCGGTCACGCAGCCGACTTCCCTGTCGCGGAAATAGCGGGACAGGTTGCGCACCGCCGCCGGGTCGATCATCACGTTGGCGTCGGTGTAGATGACGATCTCGGCCTGGGTCATCGACAGCAGGCGGTTCATGCCGGCGCTCTTGCCGCTGCGGCCTTCCGCCAGCGAGAGCGTGAACTCCCCGGCGACGGACTGCAGGACCTCGTTGGTGCCGTCCGACGAGGCGTCGCTGTGGATCAGCAGCTGGCAGTCGCCCAGCGCGTCGCGCACGGCGCGCATGTTCTCGATCTTCTGATCGATCACCTCGCGCTCATTGTAGACGCAACAGACGACCGCAAAGGTCGTCGGCTCGGGAAGCGTCGGGTTCAGCGGCCTCGGCCTCAAGCGTCTGACCGCCATCAGCGACAGCGGGTAGGTGACGTAGGGATGCAGCACGAGCAGAACGCAGACCAGGAAGACGGCTACCAGTAGGGTCATGGTCTTGACCCCTCCCCGTGCGGGAGGGAATTTGCCCAGGAGTATCCTGCAACCGGGGCGGATGCGATCGTCGCCTCCTTGCCAGGCACTTCAGCATTCATTCGCTCGGCTACCTCTCTTTCAAGCCCTCCCCCAGCTTTCCTACCTCGTTGCACGGCGGCTCAAATCCGCCGCTGCTGACGCCGAGCCGACCACGTCCACCAGCTTCAGGAACTGCACCACCGCAGCGTTACCGATATAGATAACGTCCTTGTTGCAGACCTGGAAGGACGAAGCGAGGAAGAATCCTCCCGGATCGTGAAGGTTGAACTGATAGATGACAGGAATGTGGTCATCGGTGAATTTTTCCATCGGCACGCCGAGCTTGGCGGCCGTTTTGCGGTCCTCTATGCGATAGACCAGCACCGCGCCCGGATTGGCGCGCGAATCCAGCAGGCCCTTCGCCAGGCCAAGCGCGTCGGACAGCGTGATGGTCTCCTCGGCGAAATCGAAGCGGCCATTGTCGCCGGAAGCGCCGAAGGCCGTGAAGGCGTGGGCTTCGCGATAGACGTAGATCGTATCCTTCGGCAGCGCATAGATGTTGTTGGAAGGCTCGCGAACCAGCCTCGGGAAATAGATAGTCGACTTGTTCTTCCCGCGCTGAAGCGTCACATAGGTTTCATAGCCGGGCTGCCTAGGCCCCCCTGCCTTGGCGATCACGTCGAGGATGCGCTCGCCATTGGAGTTGACCTGGAACTTCGCGGGCTGGTTGACGTCGCCGAGCACGCTCACCTCGGACGAGGTCTGGTTCTTCACAGCCACCACCGCCTGCGGTTCGATCGCGCGGCTGCCCAGCCGCTGCTCGATGACGCGCTGGACCGCCGCCGGCTCCTGCCCGGCAGCATGGATCGTGCCGGCGTAGGGCACGGAAATGTTGCCCTGGCTGTCGACCTTCTGGTCGGGCAGGTTGACGAAATTGCCGACGCTGTTGGTCGATTCCAGCGGAATGAACAGGCCGCCTGGGCTGGCTTCGAAAATGGTCACGCCGACGACGTCGCCGACCCCGATGCGGATGCTGGCGGCACCAGGGCCGCGGAAATGGCCGAAGCCGCTCCGCTCACGCGACGTGCCGAGGATGCGGACGACGTCCGGCGTTACGTTGACGACCGCATGCGGAACGTTCGCCGGCGGGTTGATGGCTGCATAGCTGGTGGCGACGTTGGGACCCGCCGAGGGGAGCACGGTGCACCCCGTTGCCCCTATGGTGCAGACAAACGCAAACAATACGCGTGCACGAAATGACTGAAACAAAGTGTTCCCTCTCGTTCAGCCCCCACCCAAACCTATATGTGCGCCGCACAAATGCGGAGTCCTGAATCTCTCTATCGGAATTGCACGATGATGGATTCAAAAAGGGGTGTTGCCGATCCAACACACAACAATATACGGCTCCGAAACAAATCCCTGTCGGCCCAGGCGTGGGCGGAGAGCCTAAAATCACCGCTCTTCCGGGCAAAATCAAAATGACTGTCAAATTATAATATAAATTGAGGCTTGGGCAGGGCCGAGCCTTTTTCTCTCTTTCTGTGACCGGGAGCCCGCAGGTCTGGAAGGCCGTTCGGATTACATTCGGCCCTTTACGATTGGATCACACTCTGTAACTGTCATTTCAGGTTGCACTGCAGCATCGAGTATCGTTCTCTGGCTGTCGGAACCATTGCCGCGCTCGCCCCTTCCAGGTGACGGCTACGTCGCCGACGAGCCTTGAGAGACTGCATGACGCCAGGCCTGAAACTCTCCTTTCTGCCGGTGAGACAGGAACCAACAGCCTCGGACCGGACAGGCAGGGCTATGGGCGCGTTGCGCCGCGGTTTCGGCGGGATCATCGGCCT
>DATDJN010000480.1:0-3177 GCA_036520515.1 Rhizobiaceae bacterium | reverse complement strand
GACAGGAGCATGCCGACGCGGCCTTCTCCCTTGCGATCGAGCAGGAGGAGCGGACGGTCTTCGGGGCCCTTCATGACGACCTCGCCCTCCGGCCTGTCCACGCCGACGAGGCGGAACCAGCGGCTCCAGTGCGGCGGCTCGCTGTTGGAGCCTTCCAGGCCGCGCGTGACCGGGTGGCGCTGGCCGAGGTCGGTGAGGCGCGGATAGAAGGGCTGGTCGATGATCTGGCCGGACGGCATGGCGGGCAGCGCCGACATCAGCGGCGTGCGGGCGATCGACTGATCGCCGGCGTATTCGGGGCCGGCGGCGATCAGCAGCGCGCCGCCCTTTTCGACATATTCGGCGATGTAGTCGTAATAGAGGATCGGCAGTACGTCGCGGTGCTGGTAGCGATCGAAGATGATCAGGTCGAAGTCGTCGATCCTCTCGACGAAAAGCTCCCGGGTCGGGAAGGCGATCAGCGACAGCTCGTTGATCGGCGTGCCGTCCTGCTTTTCCGGGGGACGCAGGATGGTGAAGTGGACGAGGTCGACGGAAGCGTCGGACTTCAAGAGATTGCGCCAGGTGCGCTCGCCGGCATGCGGTTCGCCCGAGACGAGCAGCACGCGCAGATTCTCGCGGATGCCGTCGAGGATGGCGATGGCGCGGTTGTTGGTGTCGGTAATCTCGCCGTCGGCCTCGGGGATGGAAAGCTCGACGATGTTGCGGCCGGCATTGGGGATGACGATCTCCAGCGGCATGGGCCGGCCGACCACCGCGCGCTCGGTGGCGACCGGCTGACCGTTGACCGAGACGCGAACGTCGACCTGGCCCTCGGCGCCATCGGTCGAGAGGACGCGGTAACTCATCTGCAGCGGCTTGCCGACGAGGCCGAAGCGGGGCGCGTTCTCGAAACGTATGCGGCGGTCGCGTTCGCCCTCGTCGCCGGTGATCAGCGCATGCAGCGGCGCCTGGAAGGGCTGCGCGCCCGACGGCACGTCGTGCACCTGTCCGTCGGTGATCATGACGGCGCCGGCGATGCGCGAGGGCGGCACGTCGCGGAATGCGCTTTCCAGCGAGCCGAAGAGGCGCGTCTCGGTGCGGTCGTCGGCGGCGTCGGCGCGGCCGGCCTCGACCACGCGCACCTCGAATTGCGGGAAGCGGGCGAGGCGCTGCTGCAGGCCGGCCAGCGCGGCGCTCGTCTCGGCCTGGCGGTCGCCGATATCCTGGCTCTGGCTGCGGTCGACGACCAGCGCCACGACGCTCTTCAGCGGCTCGCGTTCCTCGTCCAGGAGGACCGGGTTGACGAGAGCGGCGGCAAGCGCGACGAGCGCCGCGAAGCGCAGCCAGGCGCCGCGCTGGCGGAAGAACAGGCCGGCCAGCGCCAGCAGCGCGATCGGAACGAGGATGGCGGCGAGCCATGCCCATGACAGAAGCGGTTCGAAGGCGACGGACCAGTTCATGGACGGGCCTCGCAGCCTTCAGGGGGCGGCAAACTATGCAAGGTTCTCACTGCCCCAGCCTTTCCAGAAGGATCGGCACGTGCACCTGGTCGGATTTGTAGTTGCCGGTCAGCATGTACATCATGATGTTGACGCCGGCGCGCAGCGCATAGACGCGCTGCATCGGGTCGGAGGGCACGGTCGGCAGCATCGGGTTGCCGTCGGCGTCGATGGCCCAGGCACCGGCGAAGTCGTTGGCGGTGATCATGATCGGGGTGACGCCGTCGCCGGTGCGCACCGGACGGTTCTCGACATTCTGAGCCTCGAGCGAGGCCTCGACCCAGAGCGGGCTGCCGTTGAAGCGGCCGGGGAACTCCGGAAGGATGAAGAAGGACTTGGTGAGCACGTGGTCCTGCGGCACGGGCTCCAGCGGCGGCACGTTGAGGTTGCCCAATATGTCGCGCAGGCGCTCGGTGGCGGGGCTGGTCGAGGCGGCGTCGATGCCGGTCGAGAACTGGTCGCGCGTGTCGAAGAGCACGGTGCCGCCGCCCTGCATGTAGGCGTCGATGCGGGCGATCGCCGCTTCGCTCGGCATCTCGGCATTGGCGTCCACCGGCCAGTAGATGAGCGGATAGAAGGAGAGCTCGTCGGTCGCGATGTCGACGCCGGCCGGCTCGCCGGGCTCCAGCGCTGTCTTCTCGACCAGGAAGCGCGACAGGCCGTCGAGGCCGGCGCGGCTGATGGAATCGACGGAGGAATCGCCGGTGACGACATAGGCGAGGCGGGTGGTGGAGATCGCCGCCATGGCCTCGTCGTCGCCGGGCTTGGCATCCTGCTGCGCGTGGGCGGCATCGGGAGAGAGAGCGAGGCCGACGGCAAGCAGCAGCGCCGCTGCTGTGGTCGCGCCAGCCGGTCGCGACGGCATGCGCGGACGGCGCGACAGGAGCCCGCCCATCCAGAAGACGGCGAGCGTATCGAGCACCATCAGCGCCAGAGCGGCAGCCACGAGCGGCCCTTTCAGGTCACGCGATTCGTCGAGAGCATAGCGCACTTCGGTCACCGGCGCAGCGACGGTCGGGCGGGCGAGAGGCGCGAAAGCGGCGTCGGCCGGGAGGAGGTTGTGGGCGAGCACGCCTTCCTCGGTGCCGTAGAGGCCGGGCGGGTTCTCGATGGTGACCGGCACCTCGCCCTGGCCGGTGACCAGCGGACGCGCGTCCGGCGTCGGCGGCACCAGCATGCCGTCGGCCGATATCATGCGGTAGGGAGCGAGCGAGCCGACCTGGCCCTCGGCGTTGGCGGCGAGGGCGCCCTGGTTGCGCGACAGCTGCACGATGCGGCGCAGCATCTCGACGAAGCTGCCGGAGATCGGCAGGTTCGACCACGTCGCTTCCGGCGTGACGTGGAAGAGGACCAGCGTGCCCTTCTCACGACGCGCGCCGGTGACGAGCGGCGTGCCGTCGGCGAGGCTCGCCCAGGTGCGCTCGACGATGTCGGAGGTCGGCTCGGCGAGCACCTGGCGGGTGACGGTGACTTCGCTCGGCGGCGAGAGGTCGGCGAAGGGGCCGGTGGCCGGAAACTCGGTGACGGGTTGCGGCGTCGTCCAGGACAGCGCGCCGCCCATCGAGCGCTCGCCGAGGCGCAGGCGGACCGGCAGCAGGTCCTCGTCATTGCCGGCCGCCGCGAGGCGCGAGCCGGCGAAGCGCACCAGCGTGCCGCCGTTCCTCACCCAGTCGATCAACTGCGTGCGGGCAGCGTC
>DATDJN010000479.1:0-13143 GCA_036520515.1 Rhizobiaceae bacterium | reverse complement strand
GCCGATATCGTGGTGCCGGTTCCGGATTCGGGAACGCCGGCTGCCATCGGCTTCTCGCAGCAGGCCGGCCTCCCCTTCGAGCTCGGCATCATCCGCAATCACTATGTCGGCCGCACCTTCATCCAGCCGAGCGATTCCATCCGGCACATGGGCGTCAAGCTGAAGCACAACGCCAACCGCCGCATGCTCGAGGGCAAGCGCGTGGTGCTGGTGGACGATTCGATCGTGCGCGGCACCACCTCGCAGAAGATCGTGCAGATGGTGCGCGAAGCCGGCGCCAAGGAAGTCCACATGCGCATCGCATCGCCGCCGACGCGCTCGTCCTGCTTCTATGGCGTCGACACGCCCGAGACTTCCAAGCTGCTGGCCTCGCGCATGTCGGTCGAGGAGATGGCGGAGTTCATCCGCGTCGATTCGCTGGGCTTCCTGTCGATCGACGGGCTCTACCGCGCCGTCGGCGAAGCCCGCCGCAACGAGGAGCAGCCGCAATATTGCGACGCCTGCTTCACCGCCGAGTATCCGACGCGGCTGCTCGACCACGAGGGCTCGGACAATGTCCGCACGCTCTCCGTTCTCGCCGCCGGCTGACCGCAACCGGGTCGTTCATCTCCAGATCACACCCCTGCGGACCGCGAGCACCTCTCCCGGTCCGTGGACGGCTGCGAAGAGCAGTCCGGCGAGGAAGGTGAAGTGGTCGACGAAGAAGCCGAATTCGGCCTGGTTGCCTTCCCAGTGCGACGGGCCGTGGAAGGCGAAGGCGAGAAAGATCACGTAGACGCCGGCAAGCAAGGCCGCTTCTGAAAAGAAGGCGCCGGTCAGGAACGCGAGCGCCAGCGCAACCTCAAAGATGGCGGCAAGCCAGGCAAGCAGCACCGGGAACGGGAAGCCGGCCGCGGCGATGTAGCCCGCGGTTTCCGTCATTCCAAGGAACTTGAACGTCGCCGCCATGGCGAACAGGCCGGCGAAGATCAGCCTGGCGATCAGGATTGCTGCGGTTCTGCCCATGTTTCCCTCCGGTTGGGTGCTTCCCACCATGACGAACGGCGCCGCGCCCTTCCGACATCGTTTTCGCAAAAATCCACAGCCGGCGAGAATGGCGGGCAAGAACGCCCGGGCAGGGTTTCGCCAAAGCCGGATTCGTCCTATCTGGTGCGGGCCCGCCCAACGGGATGCCAGAACGGATGGACGTATGACCACTGCCCCAGACATCACAGTTCCCGACCTGACGGGCCGCATCGCGCTGGTTACCGGCGCCTCGCGCGGCATCGGCTATTTCATGGCCAAGCAGCTGGCGGCGGCCGGCGCGCATGTGGTGGCGGTGGCGCGCACGGTTGGCGGGCTGGAAGAATTGGACGACGAGATCAGGGCCGAGCGCGCCCGCACCGGCAAGGGCGAGGCCACGCTGGTGCCGCTCGACATCACCGACATGCCCGGCATCGACCGGCTGGGCGGCGCGATCCACGACCGCTGGAAGAAGCTCGACATCATGGTCGCCAATGCCGCCGTGCTCGGCGTGATCTCGCCGATCGGCCATGTCGAGGCGAAGACCTTCGAGAAGGTGATGACCGTCAACGTGACGAGCACATGGCGGCTGATCCGCTCCGTCGATCCGCTGCTGCGCTTCTCGGATGCCGGCCGCGCCGTCGTATTGACGTCGAGCAACGCGCATTCGGGGCAGGCCTTCTGGGGGCCTTACGCGGCCTCCAAGGCGGCGGTCGAGGCGCTGGCGCGCTCGTGGGCGGCGGAGACGGCCAACGAACCGCTGCGGGTCAACGCGTTCGACCCCGGCCGCACGCGCACCGCCATGCGGGCCCAGGCCATGCCCGGCGAGAACCCGGAGACGGTGCCGCATCCTTCCGAGACCGCCCGCCACATCATGCGGCTCGTCGACCCGGCATTGACGGAGACCGGCAAGATCTACCAGGCCAAGACCGGCCGCTTCGTCTCGGCTCGCCTGCCGGAGTAGCCAGCGCGGTCAGCCGCGCTCGATCTCCTCGATCAGGCGCGGCAGCTCGCCGAGATTTTCGACCTGGCGGAAGCGGGTCTCGCCTTCCGGCGCTTCGGCATGCTCGAAGGCCCAGGTCAGGTCGTGCGGAACGTAGACGCCCCAGCTCCCGGCGGCGAGTGCGGGCAGCACGTCCGACTTCAGCGAATTGCCGATCATCATGCTCTGCCCGGGGCCGTCGCCATGGCGCGAAAAGACCCGCTCGTAGGTCGCGCGGTTCTTGTCGCTGACGATCTCGACGGCCGCGAAGAGGTCGCCGAGGCCCGACTGCGCGATCTTGCGCTCCTGGTCGAAGAGATCGCCCTTGGTGATCAGCAGCAGCCGGTATCTTCCGGCGAGCGCGTCGAGCGTCTCGCGGGCGAAGGGCAAGATCTCGACCGGGTGCCTGGCCATCTCGCGGCCGGCGGCGAGGATCTCCGAAATCACCTGGCCGGGCGCCCTGCCCTCGGTCACCTCGACCGCCGTCTCGACCATGGAGAGGGTAAAACTCTTGATGCCGAAGCCATAGGCGCCGACATTGCGCAGCATCACCTTGAGCAGCCGGTCGGGCAGTTCCTTCGGGTCGGCGTAGTCCTTCAGCAGTTCCAGGAAATGCGCCTGGGTCGTCTGGTAGAACTGCTCGTTCTGCCAAAGCGTGTCGTCGGCATCGAAGCCTATCGTCGTGAGGCGCTGTGCCGGCATGGCATTTCCTCCTGGCCCACGTTCTGCCCTCGTATGCGCGTCATTTCAATGATCGAGCGGCGACGGTCTGTGCCCGCGTCGGCCAGCCAGCCGGCAAAACCGCGTGATCCGCGGGCGGAAAGCGCCGCCGCCGCCGCGCTTTCGCCATGAGGCGCGCGTCTTGTCACCGGGTACCGGCAACTACGCGAGGCGATCACATGTCACCCACTGTCGCACTGGTCTGGTATCTTGTCGTCTCCGCCCCGGAGGGCGGCCTGAACACCATGCCCGGTTATTTCGACACCCAGGAGGAATGCGCCGCCACGGTCGCCATGTACCAGAAGCAGGCGTCCGCGGGGGGCTGGTCAGCCAGCTGCGTGCCCAGCACCGCGCCCTATGACGAGGGCGTGGACTCCGGCCAAGACCCCGGACAGGACCCGGACAGCGGCACCGGCGGACAGTCCGCCCAATAGGCTCAGAGCGTCGCCACCGGGCGCTCCGCGTCGACCTTCACCGACAGCTCCGGCCGCGTGTTGAGCGTCTGGAAGACGACGCAATAGCGCTCGGTGAGCTTGATCAAGGAATCGATGCGGTCCCGCGGCTCGTCGGTGTCGAGGTCGAAATGCAGCCGGATGGCGCGGAAGCCGACCGGCGCCTCCTTCGAGACGCCGAGCGTGCCGCGGAAATCGAGGTCGCCCTCGGCCTCCACCCGCGCGCCCTCCAGCCTGAATTCCAGCGCGGTCGCCACCGCCTTCAGCGTCACGCCGGCGCAGGCGACGAGCGCCTCGAGCAGCATGTCGCCCGAGCAGAGCTCCATGCCGCTGCCGCCGGTCGCCGGATGCAGCCCGGCCTCGGCGATGGCGCGGCCGGTCTCGACCTTGCAGGCGATCCTGGCGTCGTCGACCGAGCCCTTGGCGCGCAGCGTGACCAGCGCTGGTGCCGCGTCGTTGCGGTAGGCGTCCTTCAGCGGCGCCTGCATGGCCTTCAGCGTGGCGGAATCCATGTGAGAAATCCTCGTCCTGTCGGTGCAGACACATATAGGCGGCTCGCAGGGGCACGAAAACACGGTTCGGCGGGCCGGCGTCCCGGCCAATTGACCTCTGCCCCCGTTCCGCTACGTTCATGCCGACGCGGCCATGAAGAGCCGCGCTTGGGATAGGGAGACGCGGCATGATCCTGTCCGGCGCGATCCTGCTCGGCCTGCTCGCCGTATGGGTGGCGCATGCGACGATCCAGGCGTACTGGCTGGGCATCAGCTTCAGGCAGGCTTTCCTCTACGTGCCGCTGAAGCTTTTCTGGCGGATCGGCGATGCGCAGATCCGGACGGCCGCAAAGGCCGACGCGCCCGTCATCTATGCGATCTGGCACCAGTCGAAGCTCGACCCGGCTCTGATGCTGTCGCTGCTGCCCGAGCAGACGCTGCACATACTCGACGAGAGATCGGCCACGTCGATGTGGCTGGAGCCGTGGCGCGAACTTGCACGCACCATCACCTTCAACGCCAAGCACGTCTTCGTCAGCCGGCGCCTGGTGCGCGTGCTGAGGGGCAAGGGGCGGCTCGCCGTCTACCTGCCCGACACTGTCGAGCCGGACGTGAAAACCTTCCGGCTGTTCCGCGCCATCGCGCGCATCGCCGTGCAGGCCGACGCCAGGATCGTGCCGGTCTTCGTGTCGGGCGGCCGCTACGCGCCCTTCTCGCTGACGCCGAGGGAACGCGCGCCGCGCCGCTGGTTCGGGACACTTTCGGTCGTCGCGCTGCCGCCGATGACGATTGCCGAGCTCATCGAGCGCGCCGGCGGCCCCTCCGCGACCACGGCGTCGAACGCCTTCTTCGACCGTCTCGCCGAAGCGCGGCTTGCCGGCGCCGGGACCGAGCGCAGCCTGTTCCAGGCGGTGCGCGACGCGGCGGGCCGGTTCGGAGCGTCGAAGACCATCGTCGAAGACGTCGTCACCGGCGCGCTGAGCTACCGGAAGCTGCTCATCGGCGCGCGCGTGCTCGGCCGCCGCTTCGAGGCGATGACAAAACCCGGCGAGGCGGTCGGCGTGCTCCTGCCCAATGCCAACGGCGTCGTGCTGTCGCTGCTCGGCCTCTCTTCGGCCGGCCGCATCGCGGCGATGATGAACTATACGGCCGGGCCGGCGAACGCGACGGCGGCCGTAACGGCCGCGGCGATCAGGACCGTCGTCTCCTCTAAAGCCTTCGTCGAGAAGGCCGGCCTCGCCGACATCATCGCGGCCGTCGAGAAAGGCGGCGCAAAGCTCGTCTGGCTGGAGGATATCCGCGAAAGCGCGGGCGCCTTCGAAAAGCTCCTGGCGGCGCTCCTCTGGCGCGTCCCGCTGGCTCGGCAGGCGGCCGACGATCCCGCCGTCATCCTGTTCACCTCAGGCTCGGAAGGCGTGCCCAAGGCGGTCGCGCTGTCCAGCCGCAGCCTGCTCGCAAACGCCGCGCAGGCCGAGACGCGCATCGTCTTCTCGCCCACCGACAAGCTGCTCAACGTGCTGCCTGTCTTCCACTCCTTCGGGCTCACCGGCGGCACCATCCTGCCGCTGGTCTATGGCGTGCCGCTGTTCCTCTACCCCTCGCCGCTGCACTACAAGATCATCCCCGAGATCGCGCGCAAGACACGGCCAACCGTCATGTTCGGCACCGACTCCTTCCTCGCCGGCTATGCCAAGACGGCGAAGGACGGCGATTTCTCCAGCCTGCGTTTCGTGGTCGCCGGCGCCGAAGCCGTGAAGCCCGAGACGCGCAGGACCTGGCGGGAGCGGTTCGGCGCGGAGATCGTCGAAGGCTTCGGGCTGACCGAGGCAGCGCCCGTCGTGGCGGTGAACACGGCGGCGCACGCACGCGACGGTTCGGTCGGCCGCCTGCTGCCCGGCATGCGCATGCGGCTCGAAGCCGTCGAAGGCATTGCCGACGGCGGCAGGCTCTGGCTGTCGGGGCCGAACCTGATGAGCGGCTACATGACAGCGGACAGGCCGGGCGAGCTGCAGCCGCTGGAAGGCGAATGGCTGGACACCGGCGACATCGTCTCGATCGACCGCGAAGGCTTCATCACCATCCGCGGGCGGGCGAAACGCTTCGCCAAGATCGCCGGCGAGATGATCTCGCTCGGCGCTGTCGAGATATTGGTCAAGGCGCTGTGGCCAGAAGCCAACCATGCGGCCGTCTCGGTGCCCGACAAGCGGCGCGGCGAGCGCATCGTGCTGGTCACCACCGAGGGCGACGCCGACCCGGAGACGCTGCGCCGCTACGGCAAGGAGCATGGGGCGGCCGAGATCATGGTGCCCGACGACATCGTCAAGGTGATCGAGATTCCGCTGCTCGGCTCCGGCAAGACCGACTACGTCTCGACGCGGCGGGTGGCGATGGAAAGCCTCGGATTGGGGCTGGCGGCGTAGGGTTCTTCCGACACAACCGCAACTTGTACCCGGTATGCGCGTTACACGACCGGCGGGCGGGCGCGCGCCCGGGTTGCAGCCGCAAGGGTGGCCGGCCCGCGGCTACCAGCGAGGTTGCTGATGCTCGGCATGAACAAGGTCAGGCACAATCACCGGACGGTCGACGGGCTGGACATCCATTTCCGCAGCGCCGGATCGCCCGACCTTCCCGCGCTCGTGCTGTTGCACGGCACGCCGAGTTCCTCCCACATGTACCGGCATGTGATGTCTCCGCTGGCCGGGATCGCGCATGTCGTCGCGCCGG
Organism: Rhizobiaceae bacterium; assembly: GCA_036520515.1. Lineage (GTDB taxonomy): Bacteria > Pseudomonadota > Alphaproteobacteria > Rhizobiales > Rhizobiaceae > Mesorhizobium_K. The sequence goes on along the minus strand of DATDJN010000479.1, from coordinate 6,772 downwards.
ACATGCCGGCCTTCGGCTTCTCCGCGATGCCCGCCAAGGAAGAATACGACTACACGTTCGAGAACATCGCGTGGACGCTCGGCGCGTTGCTCGACGATCTCGGGCTCGGTTCCTACTACATCTACATGCACGACTGGGGCACGGCGGTCGGCTACTATCTCGCGACGCGGGCTCCCGAGCGCGTCCGCGGACTGATCGTGCAGAACGGCAGCGTGCACGACGAAGGCATGGGGCCGGCGTGGGACACCACGAAAGCCTTCTGGGCCGATCCCTCCGAGGAGAACAGGGCACGCCTGCCGGAGTGGATGAACTTCGAGGGAACGCGCGACACATATCTCGGCGGCCTGCCTGAAGAAATGGCGTCGCTCGCGGCCCCCGAAAGCTGGCATCTCGACTGGGAAAGGCTGTCGCGGCCCGGGCGCATCGACATCGAGTTCGCGCTTTTCCAGGACTACGCGAAGCACGTCGCGCGCTTCCCCGACATCGAGGCCTACCACCGCAAGCATCAGCCGTCATGCCTGCTGCTCTGGGGCAGGCACGACCCCTATTTCGATGTCGGCGAGGCGATGGGCTACAACCGGGTGCTCGACCATGTCGAGACCCACATCTACGAGGGTTCGCACTTCCTGCTCGAGACGCATGCGCAGGAATGCGTCGCGCTGGTCAAGGATTTCATCGGGAACAGGGAGGCGGATTTCCGCGGCCGGGCAGCCTAAACCTCCGCGGCCGGTCCGTCGCCCGCCCCTTCTTCGCCGACGGCCACTCCGGCCGGGCCGGCGGCCTCCGCTTCCTTGGCCTTCGCCTCCTCCATCACCGCGCGCCTCGAATAGGCGCGGACCGAGAGCGGCAGGAAGATCAGATAGGCGATGACGCCTGCCGACAGCGTGTGCCAGGGGTAGCTGAAGAGGAGAAGCAGGAAGAGCGCGACCGCCAGGATGATGGGCAACACGCGGTCGCGCGGGACGCGAAGCGTCTTGCCGGAATAGACGGGGATGCGGCTGACCAGCAGGAAGGCCGCCAGCACCGTGAAGCCGCTGCCGACCAAGGCCATCACGCGGTCCGGCTGGTAGCCGCCGATGAAGGCGAGATAGACCGGCAGGAGCACCAGCACGGCGCCGGCCGGGGCCGGCACGCCGACGAAATATTCCTCCTGCCAGGCCGGGCGGTTGAGGTAGTCCTCGTCGAGCACGTTGAAGCGCGCGAGGCGAAGCCCGCAGGCAATGGCGAAAAGCAACGCCGCGATCCAGCCGGGCGAGCCGGCGCGGTCGAGCAGGAAGGCGTAGAGCACCAGCGCCGGGGCGACGCCGAAATTGACGATGTCGGCCAGCGAATCCATCTGCGCGCCGAACTTCGACGTCGCCTTCATCATGCGCGCCACCCGCCCGTCTATGCCATCCAGGAAGGCGGCGAAGAGCACCATGGCGACCGCCGTCTCGAAGCGCGCCTCGAAGGCGAAACGGATGCCCGACAGTCCCGCGCAGATCGCCAGCACGGTGATCAGGTTGGGCAGGATCATGCGCAGCGGAATTTCGCGGATGCGCGGTCCGCCCCTTCCATGGGCTGGGAACGGACGAAACACCATCAGTCGATGCGCACCAGCGGCGTCGCCGGGGAGCCGCCGAACTCGGCGATGACAGTCTCACCAGCCACCGCGGTCTGGCCGACGGCGACGCGCGGCGTGGCGCTCAGTGGCAGGAAGACGTCGACGCGCGAGCCGAAGCGGATGAGGCCGAAGCGCTCGCCGACGGCGATGTTGCCGCCGCTCTCGGCCCAGCAGACGATACGCCGCGCCACGAGGCCCGCCACCTGGACGGCGGCGACGGCGCCGTTGGGGCTGTCGATGACGACGCCGTTGCGCTCATTCTCCTCGCTCGCCTTGTCGAGCTCGGCGTTGAGGAATTTTCCGGGGCGATGCTCGATGCGGGTGATCCTGCCGCGCACCGGCGCGCGGTTCACATGGCAGGAGAAGACGTTCATGAAGACCGAGATGCGCGTCATCTCGCTGGAGCCGAGGCCGAGCTCGCGCGGCGGGATGCCGGGGCCGACCGACGACACGATGCCGTCGGCGGGGCTGATGACCAGCCTGTCGTCGGTCGGCGTGACGCGCACCGGGTCGCGGTAGAAATAGGCGCACCAGGCGGTCAGGATGAGACCGATCCAGAACAGGTTGGTCGAGAACACCGCCAGCAGAAGCGTGACGACCGCGAACGCGGCGATGAACGGGTACCCCTCCTTGTGAATGGGAACGAACGCGTTCTTGACAGTATCGACAAGGCTCATGTCTTGGGGATCGCCGTGCCGAGGCACGCTCCGTTGCAGGTGGCGCCTGATTAGCGGAAACGGCGCCCCCCCGCAACGCGACAATGGTTCCACGCGACAGCCCGCCTGCCGCGTCAGGCTGGCGCGAGGCGTTCCCGCCCGATCGACCGGTAGAAGCCGATCTCGGCCGTGACGCCGAGCCGCGCGATCGTCTCCTTCGGGCTGAAGCCGATGTCGCGATGCGCGGCCTGCACGACAGGCACGACGCGGTCGACGGTCTCCTGGCTGTCCCATTCGACCATGGTGACGATGACGGTCGCGCCGTCCTCGCCCGGCCGCTCCAGCACGAAATCCTGCACGAAGCCCGATTGCCTGCGCAGGGTCTCGTGCGTCTGGCCGACGCGCATCAGGAATTCCTCGCGGGCGGGCGCGGGCACGACGAACCTGTCCAGCCGATAGACCCGCCGCCCCCTATCCTGTTGATTTAAAACGCTCATTCCATCCCTCCAATCGGCAAGTGACAGCCGGGATGCCCGGCCGGATCGGAGCGATACGACCTCAAGCCAGGTTGAGGTCAAGCGGCTTTCGCTGCTATTCGCCGGGCGCGACCTCGGGCGTGCGGCGGCGCACGATGACGCCTTCCGCGTCCTCCTCGCGGGCGATGCGCAGCCGCTCCTCGGCTTCCGACGCCTCGCGCTGGCGGTCCCACATCGAGGCGTAGAGGCCGCGCTCGGCAAGCAGCGCGGCATGCTTGCCGCGCTCGACGATACGGCCGTCCTTGAGCACGATGATCTCGTCGGCCGACACGATCGTCGAGAGCCTATGCGCGATCACGATGGTCGTGCGGTCCTTGCTCACAAGATCGAGAGCTGCCTTGATCTCCTGCTCGGTGTGGGAATCCAGCGCGGACGTCGCCTCGTCGAGGATGAGAATCGGCGGCGCCTTGAGGATGGTGCGGGCGATCGCCACCCGCTGCTTCTCGCCGCCCGAGAGCTTCAGGCCGCGCTCGCCGACCATCGTGCCGTAGCCGTCCGGCAGGCGCTCGATGAAGCCGCCGATCTGCGCCAGATCGGCCGCGCGCCTCACCTCGTCCGGTCCCGCATCCGTGCGGCCGTAGCGGATGTTGTACTCAATGGTGTCGTTGAAGAGCACCGTGTCCTGCGGCACCATGCCGATCGCCGCGCGCAGGCTCTCCTGCGTCACGTCGCGGATGTCCTGCCCGTCGATCAGGATCGCTCCAGACTGGATGTCGTAGAAGCGGAACAGCAGACGCGAGACGGTGGACTTGCCCGCACCCGACGGGCCGACGATCGCCACCGTGCGCCCGGCTGGCACCTCGAAGCTGACCCCCTTCAGGATCGTGCGCGCCGGATCGTAGGCGAAATGCACGTCGCGGAATTCGACCCTGCCCTCCGCAACCGCCAGCGGCCTTGCATCCGGCCGGTCGACCACCTCGCGCTTGATGTCGAGCAGGTTGAACATGTTCTCAATGTCGGTCAGGCCCTGGCGTATCTCGCGGTAGATCATGCCAATGAAGTTGAGCGGCTGGGCGAGTTGCATGAGCAGCGCGTTGACGAAGACGAAGTCGCCGACCGTCTGGGTGCCAGCCATGACCTCCATGGCAGACATCACCATGATGACGGCCATGCCGACGCCGAAGATGACGCCCTGGCCGAAGTTCAGCCAGCCGATCGACACCCAGGTCATGGTGGCGGCCTTCTCGTAGCGCGCCATCGAGCGGTCGAAACGCTCGGCTTCCATCTTCTCGTTGTTGAAGTATTTGACCGTCTCGTAGTTGAGCAGCGAGTCGATCGCCTTGGTGTTGGCCTCGGTGTCGCTGTCGTTCATCTCGCGGCGGATGCCGATGCGCCAGTCGCTGATCTTCACCGTGAACCAGACATAGAGCCAGACGGTGACGGCGATCACCGCCACGTAGCTCCAGCCGTAGGCAAAAGCGAAAATGCCCGCCGTCAGCGCGAATTCGAGGATCGTGGGCGCCGTCGCCAGCATGGTGAAGCGGACGATCGTCTCGATACCCTTGGTGCCGCGCTCGATGATGCGCGACAGGCCGCCGGTTCGCCGCTCCAGGTGGAAGCGCAGCGACAGCTCGTGCATGTGGACGAAGGTGCGATAGGCAAGCTGGCGAACAGCGTGCTGGCCGACGCGGGCGAAGAGCGCATCGCGGAGCTGGTTGAAGCCGAGCTGCGCAACCCTCACCACATTGTAGGCGATGACAAGCATCACCGGCGCGAGCAGGAAATCGGGCAGCGGCGGGGCGGAGGTGGCGTCCCCCGCAAGCGCGTCGGTCGCCCACTTGAAGAAATAGGGCACCAGCATCAGCACGCCCTTGGCGACGACGAGAAGCACGGTCGCCCAGACGAGGCGAAGCTTCAGGTCGCGGCGGTCGGGCGGCCACATGTAGGGCCAGAGGCTCTTCAACGCGCTGAAGGTCGAGCCGGAATCGCCTGAAACTGCTTGGGTGGCCAATGTGGCGTGCCTTATGTCTTGGTGCGGTCAGCGGCAGCAGGCGTTGACGAGGCATGCCACCTCGCCCGACAGGCCTGACAGCGCCTCGCGGTTGATCCGGTAGCGCGAGCGGCGACGGTCGGGTTCGAAGGTGACCAGCCCCGCTTCGACGAGAATCTTGAGGTGCTGGGAAACCGTCGACTGCGCAAGGTCGAGTTTCTGCACGACATCGCCGCAGCAGCAGCATTCGTGCGATGCGAGATGCGTCAGGATTTCGATGCGGGCGGGGTGCGACAGCGCGGCGAAGCGCGCCGCGAGCCGGCGCGAGCCGGCTTTCGGCGAGCCAGCTTCAGGCGAAGACATCAGATCGACGTTCACGACATTCATCGTTTATCGGCGATAAACGATGAATCGGCAAAAGGCAAGCCGCGAGGAGCCCTCCCGTCAGGCGGCGAGCGGCGGAATCCAGCTTTCCTCGACCAGCACGCCACGGCGACGGGCCAGGGCGCACAGCACGTCCCGCGCCTCGGAGACCGAGGAGTTGCCGTCCAGCGCGTCCCGACACGCGCCATAGGTCGCCTCGAAGGCTTCATCCCGGATCGATGCGGGGTGGCCGTCGAGGTAGCGCAGCGCGTCCATCACGCTGCGGATTTCAACGGGGAAACCCATTCCAACCAAGATCACTATCGGGGAGGCGAAGGCGGTGTCGAGCATGTCCCTGTCCCTGTCTTTGTGACGTCTTATTTCAGACGTTGCTTGAACGCGGTCCGGAACGCCGTCGGCCCACGGATGTTCCCTCGGATCCGACAAAAAAAACGCCCTCCCCGTCGGCCGGCACGGTGACGCAGCGGAAGCTGCCGGCGACGCATTCCTGCTTTGCCCGCGGAACCTCCAGCGCCTCGTCGGAGTTTGGCGATTTGGAGTCAGAAATGCGAATTTACCTCAGAGCCGGCAAAGTGTCGTTGCGATACGCGCCGCCGTACCGACCACCCGTGGCGCCCTGCGCCAACGTCGTCACCCACCCGAGAGGCATGGAGTTTTCACAATGGCTCGCTTGATCGCCATACTGGCATTGGGGACGGCGGCTTACCTGGCCGTGCGCGAGGTCCGCCGAATCTACCGCCAGGTGCCCGAGGATTTCGAACCGGTGGCGCTGCTGGCGGCGCCGGTGAAGGAGCACGCCTTTGATGAAGGAGCACGCCTTTGATTAAGTGGCTGTTCCGGGGCGCGCTCCTGTGGCTGGTCGCAAAGCTGGCCGAGGAATATATGCAGCCCGCGCGACCTGCGAAGCGGCAGGCGCCGAAACGGCGCAAGCGCTAGTCCGTACAATCCGACCGTTTGGGACAGGGATGAGCCTCTGGCCCGCCGACGCATGGGGAATGAGGAAAGCGCTGCCGCTGGCTATTGCTGCGCTTCCAGCGGGACCGTCCCCTGCTCGCCGTCTTCCTTGGGCACGGTGGTCAGGCGGTCGCCGAGGGTCGAATAGTCGGCCTCGGCCTCGCCGTCGGCGGACTTTTCCGGGATCTTGAAGACCTGCCCGGGCCAGATGCGGTCCGGATCCTCGATCTGCGTCTCGTTGGCGAGGTAGATGGTCGAATAGCGCACACCGCGGCCATAGACGCGCCTGGAAATGCGCCACAGCGTATCGCCGCGCCGGATGATGACGGCGCTGTCCACCGACTGCAGCTTCGGCGCAAGCATCTCGTCGACGCCCGCCGGCGGCGGCGCGGGAAGCTGCGATGCGGGCGCTGCGGCGACCTCCTTGTTGGGCTCGCCGGCAACGGGCGGAGCCGTTTCGACCGCCGCGGGCGCATCGGAGGCGGATGCGGCCGGAGCATGCGGCTCCGCGGTCGGGGCGGCCGCGGGAGCTTCCGCAGTGACCGTCGGCTGTCCGGCGGCAGGTTTTGCGGCGCCCTGGGCCGGCTGCCCTGATGGCGCCACGGCAGGCGCCGTGGTCTGGGGCGCCTCGGCCGTTGCCGCAGGCGCTTCGGCTGCCGGAGGCGTGGCGACCGCCGGCGGCTGGGCGGCGGGCTGCTGTGCCTGCGAA
>DATDJN010000478.1:0-3191 GCA_036520515.1 Rhizobiaceae bacterium | reverse complement strand
AATCGGAACCATCGAAGCGGAACGTCGTGGCGTTCGACAGGATCTCGCCTTGCTTCTTCAGCGCATCGTTGGCGTAGGCATCCTTGTTCACGCCCTTGTGAGGCGTGACAAAGCCCGACTGCGCCATCCAGATCTCATGCGACAGCGGCATCTTCAGGAAGTCGATGAAGGCGCGCGCAGCCTTGGAGTCCTTGGTGATGGTCACCAGCGTTCCGGCACCGAGGACCGGCGCGCCGAGATCGGGCTTTGACGCAAAGGCGGGGAAATAGAAGAAGTCAGCATCCTCGCCGAGCTTAGTGCCTTCCGGGAAGAAGGAGGGAATGAAGGACGCCTGCCGGTGCATGTAGCACTTCGGCGGGATGCCGAAGAGACCCTTCGGGCTGTCGCGGAAGTCGGTCGCGGCGACCGCCGCCTTGCCGCCGTCGACATATTTGTCGTTGGTGGCGATATCGGCGAAGATCTGCAGCGCGTTGACGACGGCCGGGTCGTTGAAGGGGATCTCGTTGGTCGTCCACTTGTCGTAGGTTTCGGGCGAGGCGGTTCGCAGCATGATGTCCTCGACCCAGTCGGTCGCCGGCCATCCCGTCGCGCCGCCCGAGCCGAGCCCGATGCACCACGGCACGCCGCCGTCCTCGACGATCTTGTCGGTCAGCGCCTGCATCTCCTCCCAGGTCTTCGGCACCTCATAACCGGCCTCCTCGAAATTCTCCGGCACGTACCAGACCAGCGACTTCAGATCGGCCTTGTAAGGGAAGGCGAAGAATTTTTCGGTGCCGTCCTTGTCCTTGTAGGTGCCGAGGTCGACCCAGGACTGGCCGGCGCCGTAATTGTCCTTGACGAACGTCGCCACGTCGTCGCCGAGCGGAACGAGAAGGCCCTTCGACGCAAGGTCCTGCAACAGTCCTGGCTGCGGCAGGATGGCGATGTTGGGCGGGCTGCCGGCCTGCGTGTCGATGACGATCTGCTGCTCGTAGTTCTCCGACGAGGAATAGTTGATGTTTGCGCCGGTCGCCTCGGCGAAATAGTCGAGTACGGAGCGCACCAGCGCCTCGTCCTCGCCGCGCCACGGGCCAAAGATCGTCAGCGTCTCGCCCTTCAGGTCGACCTGCTTGAGCGCCTCGAAATTGTCCCAGGTGAATCTTGCGTCCTCGCCGGGCGGGAATTTCAGCTCGGCGGATGCAGGGGCTGCGAAAGCGAGCGCGGCAAGGGCCGTGCCCAGCAAAAGGGTCTTCCTCATTTGCATTCCTCCCTGTGGATCAGATGACATGGGCCGGAACCTCCAATTCCGCCCTGCCGACCCCGCCTTGAAGCTTGCCTCAGGATCAAACCAGCCGCAACCGATTTAAAGAGGAGTTCAAAGCGCTTTGGCTGAAAAGATATCGGCATCTATTTGCATGGAAGTCAAGTAGGGACCGCCAGGCCGATCTAATCGCGTCCGCCAATGCTGTAAAGCAGCGTGGATTCTGGCCGTCGTCCGCTATTTCTGCTTCTCACGGGCGGATTTCACGATAAGGATTGGATAGCCGTGTTCCGGGCCACGGGCGGAATCTGGTGTGTGGAACTTTAAAGCGCTTTGACACTTCGGAGGCTCTGGTGAACCTCAAGCAACTGTCCGACATGTTGGCCCTCTCGCAGACCACGGTGAGCCGAGCCCTGAACGGTTACCCCGAGGTCAGCGAGGAGACGCGCCGGCGCGTCGCCGACGCCGCCAAGCGCCACGGCTACCGCCCCAACCCGAGCGCGCGCAGGCTGGCCACCGGCAAGGCCGGAATGATCGGCTATGTCATGCCCACCGGCGCTGCCGTCGATATCGACCCGCACTTCGTCGAGTTCCTCTCCGGGCTGGGCGACTATGCCCGCGGCCACGAGCTCGACCTTGTTCTGTCGCCGGCAGCGGCCGACGAGGAGGAGACGACCTATCGCCGCGTCGTCGCCAACAAGCAGGTCGATGCCGTCTACGTTTCCTCGCCGCGCCCGGCCGACCGGCGCATCATCCTGCTCAACCAGCTCGGCATCCCCTATATCGTGCACGGCAGGAGCGAGGGGCTCGACTTCGACTACGCCTTCCTCGACATCGACAACGAGGCGGCGTTCCACGACGCGGCGCGGCTGCTGGTCCAACTCGGCCACACCAGGATCGGGCTGGTCAACGGCGACCTTGGCGAGACCTTTGCGATCCTGCGCGAGCGCGGCGCGCGGCGGGCGCTGGCGGCAAGCGGGCTTTGCCTGGAGGAAGAGCGGATACGCTCGATGGCGATGACCGAGGAGAACGGCTTTCGCGCCGCGATGGACCTGCTCAGGGCGAAGGCGCCGCCGACAGCCATCCTCTGCTCGAGCCTGATCATGGCGCTGGGCGTCGTGCGCGCCATTCGCGACCTCGGCCTCTCGGTGCCCGGCGACGTGTCGGTGATCGCGCATGACGACGTGTTCCCCTGGCTGAAGCCGGAGAATTTCTCCGTGCCGCTGACGACGACGCGCTCGTCGATCCGCGCGGCTGGGCAGCGCATTGCGGAAAGGCTGGCGGCGAAGATTTCCGGCCTGGAGAACGAGCCGCGCGGCGAGGTCTGGCCGGTCGATCTCGTGGTGCGCGGCTCGATCGCCGGCGCGAAAACTTAGCCGGCTCAGTCCGCGTCCTTCATCGCGCCGGCGGCCCTGGCGTCGATGAGGCCGAAGCCGAAGTCGGAATCGCGGCCGGCCTCGCCGAGATCCCGGGCCGTGGACGACAGCGCCGCCCCGATCCAGTCGGCCGAGCGATCCGGGGCCGCGCGGATCAGGTTGGCGATGGCGCCCGACACCACGGCCGCCGCGAAGGACGTCCCGGTGACGAGGTCCTGCCCGCCGCCGACCGGAGCGAGGACGTTGACGCCGGGCGCCGAGACGAAGACGTAGGGCCCGCGACTGGCCCTTGGCATCAGCGCGTCCCTGTCGTCGGTGGCGGTGACGGCGATGACGCCGGGATAGGCGGCGGGATAGGCCCAGGGCGCCTTCGGCCCGTTGTTGCCGGCCGCCGCGACCAGCACGATGTCGCGCCCGCGCGCCGCATCGCAGGCTTGTTCCAGAAGGTCGTTCTCAGGCCCGGCGAAGCTCATGTTGACGATGCGGACGTCCTGACCTGCGGCCCAGTCGAGGGCGGAGAGGATGACGTCGGTGGTGGCGCGCCCGTCCTCGAAGGCGCGCACATGGTAGATCCT